>CANHRV010000042.1 GCA_947463395.1 Opitutia bacterium
CATTCTCATGCACCGACGAAGAGAAGTTATCACGCAAGATTTCTGGGGCACTCTGATTCATGATTTAAAAGGCAGCGTCGCACTCGCACTTAAAGCTGGAGTTAAACCAGAACAAATTTGGCTCGATCCAGGATTTGGATTTGGAAAAACACCGGCACAAAACCTGTGGCTCATTCGCCACCTAGAAAAAATTACGGCTTTAGGTTTTCCTGTTTTATTAGGAACGAGTCGCAAATCGACCTTGGGCTTGGTTTTGCATGAAGCAGATCCACTCAAACGCGAGGAAGGCAACGAAGTCACCGCCACCTGGGGAATCGCCCAAGGTTGCTCCATGATTCGAGCTCACGATTTTCGTAGACTCAAAAAGGTCATTCAAATGGCCGACGCCCTTCGTCATAGCCCAAATTGGCAGCCATAAAAATTGCGTTACCCCGTGGGGTGGAGCCAGCAGTCGGACTTGAACCGACAACCTGCCGCTTACAAGGCGGCTGCTCTGCCAATTGAGCTATGCTGGCAAACCCTCGAATAATCACTCTTTTCAGCCCATCGGTCCGTGTCAACCCATTGCCATCGCTCTTTTAGGGGTTGAACCTCGAGTTTAAATTGGCGAGAAAGTGACACAGCCTTAATAAAACTCCCCATGCGTTTTACTATCCCTCTTTTTGCGATTGGTCTCGGCTTAGTCGGTTGCTCATCCTTAGAAGACAGCGAAGTTCGCCAACAAACCATCGCCGTCAGTTCACAGCCGACGGGAGCAGCGATTCGTATCGACGGTGAAGCCGTCGGACGTACCCCAACAACCATCACTCTAAGCACGGATCAAGATTATGAATTAACCGTGGGCAAGGGAGGCTTCAAACCTGTCATCGCCACCCTCAAGCCAAAGCTTCGCAATAAACCCGATGGTAAAACCGAATACGGTTTCCCTGAAAAAATTAAAGTAACTCTGACGAAATTACCAGGGTCTGACGAAGTCGATGTTCCCAAAGAATCGAAAGACGAATTTGAATCGCTCGTTAATAAAGCCAATCCACCACCCGAAGGTCTCTCGAATAAAGCACACAATTCTCCCGAATCTCTCGAAGAGAACGTCGCTGAAATGCGTTCCGCTGTAGCCCAGGTCAAAGAGCAGGAACATGCACGCAGTCGAGAAGCAAACCGCAAATTAGAAGAGCTTGAAAAATCTTTAGCTAATAATCCTAACGCTGAACAAATTGCCGCCCTGCAAGCCTCGATTGAGGCTCAAAAGAAAGCCAATGAACAAGCACGTAAGAACTCTGAAGAGCTCATCAATACTCTTACAGAACGAAACGAAAAATTAAACAAACTTAGTAAGAAAGCCTCGAACCCACAAAACACTGAAGACCGCGAGGAAGCCGAAAAGCTCTATGCGGAAACAAAAGAAATCGTAGAAAAGGCTGTGGCTGAAATCAGAGAAAAGACGGCTGAAGCCATTTCTGCCCAAAGAGCTGCCCAAAGTGCCAATGCCGAACTACAGGAAAACACCTCGGCCCTACTAAAAACACTGCAAGAGTATAAAGAGGAAGTGGCTCGTCAAAAAACCATCTCGACCGCCAATGTAAAAGCTAAGGCCCCTGTGTCGGAAGAGGAAGAAGACCGCGAAGAGGCTGAACGAATCTACGCCGAAGCTAAAAAAGCCGCACGCAAAACCGATACAGCAGAGTCTAGCGAAATTGAGGAAAAACTCGCCAAGGCCCAAGCAGAAGCCTCCGCAGCAAAGGCTGAAGCGAAACGTCGTATTTACGCCGAATTCAATAGTCGCGTCGCTCTTCTCGAAAACCGCCAGCGCTATGGCGATATTTCCGAAGAGGAATTTAAAGAGCAATTGGCTAATTTGCGAAAAGAGTTAGATCAGTAAAAACGTTCTTTTCATAAAAGAAAAAGCCCAGCAACAAACTGGGCTTTTTTGTTGGAACCTACAACAAAGGTGACACCTTGAGGCTATGTCTGAAACGCTACAGCGCACCCCTCTTTACGACCTCCATGTCGAACTTGGCGCACGCTTAGTTCCTTTCGCGGGTTGGGAAATGCCCGTTCAATATTCGGGCATCATCGAAGAGCATCTCGCTGTAAGACGTGCCGCGGGCTTGTTTGACGTCTCCCACATGGGAGAAGTTCGAGTACGCGGTCGCGATGCTGCCGCTTTCTTGGATCGTTTGATGACCAATGAAATGTCCACCATCAAACCTGGTTCGGCTCGCTACACCGTGATGTGTCAACCCGATGGTGGCTGCGTGGATGATTTAATTATCTACCGTTTTTCCGAAAACGAATTTTTCATCTGTCTCAATGCCTCAAATGCTGCGAAAGACATTCAATGGCTTCGCGACCACGTCGGTACGGCAAAAGTTGAAATCATCGATGAATGCAAACTTTGGGCTCAACTCGCATTACAAGGTCCATTCGCTGAAAAAATTCTGGGACTCGTCACCGCCCTCCCCCTCGCCTCCATTAAACGCTTCGGCTTTTTAGTCGGTGAAGTTGCGGGTGCCTCAGGTTGCGTTGTCTCGCGCACTGGCTATACGGGCTCTGCAGGCTTCGAAATCTACCTTCCTGCCGCCTCGGGCATTCCAGTCGCTCGTGCACTACTCACCGCTGGCAAAGCCCATGGACTGATTCCTGTCGGCCTCGGAGCTCGGGACTCGCTTCGCCTCGAAGCAAATTACCCGCTCTACGGTCATGAAATTTCTGAACGAATCTCCCCCATCCAAGCAGGCCTCGGTTGGACAGTGAAATTCAACAAAGAACAGTTTATCGGGCGCGAAGCACTGCGCCGCCAAGCCGAAGGCGGACCCTCTTCCTCGGTTATCCTGTTTTCTCTCAATGATCGACGGATTGCCCGACAAGGGGCCACGGTCTATGCAGGCGAAACACCTGTCGGCGAAGTGCTTTCTGGCACCTTTTCACCGACAATGAACAAACCCATCGGTACCGCCCTCGTCGCCGCCGGATATGTAAATTCTGAACAATTAACCGTCGACATCCGAGGAACTCGTCTACCATTAAGCATCTCCGTCATTCCCTTCGTTAAATAATACCTACAACACCCATGAGCCAAGTTCCCGCCACTTTGCGATACACCAAAGACCATGAATGGGTAAGACAGGAATCTGATGGCACAGTGACAATCGGCATCACTGATCATGCTCAAGCGGCTTTGGGCGATGTAACTTTTATCGACCTGCCCAAAGCAGGAAAAAGTTTCCAGTCGGGTGAAGTTTTTGGAACGGTCGAATCAGTCAAAGCTGCATCGGATCTTTACTGCCCGATTGCAGGAGAAGTCATCGAGTCGAATCCCACGCTGAATGATAGCCCTGATTTAGTGAACCGCGAACCCTATGGCGGTGCATGGATGATTCGAATTAAGCCAAAAAATCCTGCCGAAGTTAGTCAGCTCCTCGACGCCGCTGCCTACTCGGCGACCCTCTAGGAGTCTTTTAGGTCACGGGCACTCTTGCCCTTTGACGAGGAAGGATTATTGTTAACTCAATGTCTTTCGCTGAAGTTCATGCCTCCCGCCCGTGGGATGAAGTCCTGCATTCCATTCAGGCAAAAACGGCCATCGACGTTCAAAGAGCACTCAGCCGTGCCGAGAACGGACAATGTGACCTAGAGGATTTCCAGGCGCTCATTTCTCCAGCCGCCGCGCCTTACCTCGAAACCCTCGCTCGTCTTAGCCAAGAAAAAACCCTGCGTCGATTTGGGCGCACCATCCAACTCTTCGCCCCAGCTTATCTCTCGAACGAATGTCAAAACGTCTGCACCTATTGTGGATTTTCTGCAGGCAATAAAATGGCCCGTCGCACCCTAAATCCGGCTGAAATTTTACGCGAAGCGGGTGCCCTTAAAAAACTCGGCTTCGAACACATTCTTCTTCTCACAGGAGAATCAAATAAAATCGCCCTTCCTTATTTCACTGCCGCCCTCGATTTACTTCGTCCACACTTCTCCTCGCTATCGATGGAAGTACAGCCACTGGAAACCGATGAATATTTGGAATTACGGAAGCATGGTTTAAATGCGGTTTTTGTTTATCAAGAAACTTATCACAAAGAAACCTACCAACAGCATCACCCCAAAGGTCGAAAATCAGATTTTGCTTGGCGGCTCGATGCCCCCGATCGTATCGGCCAAGCGGGAGTTCATAAAATCGGCTTAGGCGCACTCTTTGGTTTAGAGGATTGGCGAACCGAGTGCTTCTTTACCGCCCTTCATTTACAATGGCTGGAGCGCAAGCATTGGCGCAGTCGATTTAGCGTCTCCTTTCCGCGCTTACGTCCGCACGAAGGAAATTTAAGTCCTAAGGTGGAAATGACGGATCGCGATTTAGTGCAGGCAATCTGCGCCTTCCGAATTTTTAATGGAGAACTCGAACTCACCCTGAGCACGCGAGAAAGCCCCGCCTTCCGAGACCACGCTTTTAAGTGCGGCATCACAACGATGAGTGCGGGTTCACGGACAAATCCTGGAGGTTATGCAGAAGGGAAAGAAGCCTCGCTAGAACAATTTGCCATCGAAGACGAACGCTCGCCTGAAGAAATCACCGCCATGCTTCGATCGGCTGGCTACGAAACGGTTTGGAAAGATTGGGATCTTTCTTACGACCAACCCACTGCTTCTGTTTTATGAGTCCACAACGCGCCTGGTTAGAACCTGCACAAGCAAAGCAATGCACCACCGGCGCCCAAGTTAAACTTTCTCCCGAAGAAAGTGCTCACGTGGTACGCAGTCAACGAGCACGCCGAGGAGATGTATTAATTTTAATCGATGGCGAAGGGCTACTCGCTGAAGGAAAACTTATCACCGCCGATGGCAGCGGTGCGATTGTCGAGGTCGTTCGCACGCGCACTTCTCCGCGTCCCTCGCCCGAAATCCATATCGCCCAAGGCATGCCGAAAGGCGGGACGATGGATGATTTAGTGCGCAATGTCTGCGAGGCTGGCGTCAATGTCGTCATCCCCCTAGAAACCGCTCGCTGTGAACTCAAATTAGATGAAGACCGTAAACAGTCCAAGATGATCCGCTGGCATCAACAAGCGGTCGAGGCCTGCAAACAATCAGGCAACCCTTGGTTGGCGCACATCGAATCGCCTTGGCGTTTTTCGGAGTGGATTGAAAAACTTCCCCCGCGAGCCGAGAAAGAAATCCGCCTACTCGGCTCTTTAGATTTCGACGCTGTTTCGATTCGCGATTTATCTTTAAAGGCTTCCGAAAAGATTATTTGGCTCATCGGCCCCGAAGGTGATTTAACTTTGGCGGAACAAGAGGCCGCTAGAGTAGCGGGTTTTATCCCCGTCTCCCTCGGTCCAACCGTGCTTCGTGCCGAGAATGCAGCCCTCGCCTGTGTGGCGATTACGCGGGCACTGGCTAATTAAATGAACCCCCTTACCTCATGAAGCGACTTTGGCTTTAGCCACGACGCGCTTCATGCGGTTAAGAATTTCCTGAAGACGGCTACGCGGACAACCGAAGTTGATTCGCACATAGCCCGGTCCTCCAAAATCAGTCCCATTGCTGAGTCCGACACCCCCCTTTTCGAATTCAGCATGAGGATCTTCGAAGCCCAAATCTCGCACATCTAACCAAGCAAGGAAACTTGACTGCGGACGTTGCTGTAAAACAACCCCAGGCATTTCTTTTAATTCTTTTTCAATCAAATCAAGATTGCCTCGCAAATAGTCGATACAGGCCAATCGCCATTCTTCGCCAGAATCAAAAGCTGCCTTAGTCGCGGCCAATCCAAACATATTTTGATCCAAGGAGAGGCCTTGCAAAATACGCCGAAAACGCGTGCGTAATCCCGCGTCAGAAATAATCGCAAAACCACAGGTCAGCCCAGCAATATTGTAAGTCTTACTCGCCGCCATCAGTGTCACCGTGCGTGCGGCGGTGTCTTCATTCAGTGAAGCAAACACGGTGTGCTTCGCCTGGGGATCCAAAATTAAATCACAATGAATCTCATCTGAACAAACGGTGAGATCATATTTTTTGGCGAGAACAGCCAAGCGCTCTAATTCCTCTCGATTAAAAACACGAGCCAAGGGGTTATAGGGATTGCAAAGTAATAAAACCTTGGAGGTTGATTGAGCGCACGCTGACTCCAACTTGGCCCAATCAAAAGTCCAATAACCATTCACTAAAACCATTTCGCATTTGATGGCATTACGTTCCGATAAAGTAGGAGCGGTTAAAAAAGGTGGATAGGCGGGTGAAGTGGTGACAACGGTTTCGCCTGACTTACTGGCACAGCGAATCGCGCCATGGATACCTGGCACGAGAGAGGACATGAAGGTTATCCACTCTGGGCGAATCTCCCAGCCATGTCGTCGACGCATGTAATTGACAATCGATTGAAAAACCTCGTCGCGCTGTGCGGGATAACCAAAAACGCCGTGAGCCGCTCGCGCCTGAATCGCTTCCACGACCGCGGGTGGCGAAACAAAATCCATATCAGCAATCCAACAAGGAATGATATCGCGATTGGCATACTTATGCCACTTCGTGCTGTCGGTGCCGGAGCGCTCGGGGCAGCTATCAAAATTGAAAGCCATACTAGGGTGAACCTTGGATTGAACCGCGTTGCGGGTAAACGCAATTTATACGCTTAACACCGCATGAGGTAAAGAAATCCCTACCCACCAACGCATCCATGACACGACCCTTGCAGAAGCTTTTCCTATGACATTTCTAGATGACCTTGACCGAGGCCTGCTTGACCTAATTTTCCCGCGTGATTGTGCCGTGACACAGGAACCCATGGATGAGGGCAGTCGACTCCATCTTTCCGACGCCGGCTTGGCCTTACTTCCCCGTATTTTCGACCCCCGTTGCTTTACCTGCGGTCACCCTTTCGATGGATGGTTGGAAGGCGAGAGAACCTGCCCTCACTGCCTCGACCTTAACCCTGCTTTTCACCGAGCAATCTGCGCTTTTCGAGCCCAAGGACCGGTCCGAACCATTATTCACCGAATTAAATACGAGAAGTCTCCTTACTTGGCCAATGACCTAGTCGCCGCAGCCATACAAGACATTGCCTTCCGCCGTCACCTCGCTGGTTCTCATCTTGTTCCAGTCCCCCTGCATCGCTCCCGACATCAAGACCGTGGATACAATCAGGCAGAAAGGATCGCATGCGCACTGGCCCAAAATATTCCTGGCTGCCAGTGGTCTCCTGCACTTCTTAAAAAATACGCAACAGCTTCACAAACTCGATTAGGGAGAGAGGAGAGACGACGCAATGTAGCCGAAGCCTTTGAGATAAATCCCGCCAATTCCATTCAACCCGATGTTCGCTACGTGGTTATTGATGACGTCTTAACCACGGGATCTACTTTGCACGCTTGTGCCAAAACCCTTCGCGATGCAGGCGCTCTATGGGTTGATGCCGCTGCTCTCGCTCACGGCTAAAACTCGTTGCACTCCTGATTCCGAAAAACCCATACGCTGAACAATAAACTGATGCATATCTTTCGCTAACGG
>CANHRV010000043.1 GCA_947463395.1 Opitutia bacterium
CGGGCAGTGGCTTCGGGTAAATGGTCATAGCTCGAGGTGACACTGGGTCCAGTAACAATAATTTCTCCAATCATTCCGGTGGGGCAAATTTCCGCTTCCTGCATTGAATGAATAACCCCCTTTTTTTCCTGAATAACTTTGATTTCAACTCCTGCCACTGGACGCCCCACACAGGTTCCTAATCCGAGTAAACTCGAAGCATAAGTTTCCGATAAAATTTCAGAGGACTCAATGGAAGATACAGGTAAACACTCGGTCGCTCCGTATGGAGTAAAAATTTGGCAGTGCGGAGCGATTTGACGGAGTTGTTCAAGGAGTCGAGGGGGAACAGGAGCACCAGCGATGAGCAATCGTCGCAAAGAGGGAAGAGACTTCTGTTGTTCCAGACAGTGATGAGCGATACGCGACCAGATCGCTGGGGAGCCAAAAGAGTTTGTTACTTTTTCAGATTGGATAGCCGAAACGAGGGGGGCGGGATTACCAGCGGTAGGGCGTGAGGGGTCGAGCAATGGAGTTACCGTGGTCATTCCTAAGGCTGGATTGAATAAGGCAAAAACGGGTAACATCGCCATATCCACCTCACCAGGTTCAATACGATACGTTTGTTTAATCAGTTTAATCTGTGCATCAAAGATACCATGAGTGTAGGACACTCCTTTTGGTGCACCCGTCGAACCAGACGTAAAAAGAATGGCAGCGGGAGAATCTGATTTTACTTCAGCTAAAGGTAGGGGAGAAGAAGAAGTCCCTTCCTCAATCACTTTTAGCCAAGAGGTATTTCCAACCGCGATGCGATGTTCGATGGTGGAAAAAGCCGAAAGCGGAAGATAGCTCAACCAGTATGCTTTGGGTATGGCGACAAGGGCGGATGGCTTCGATCGTTTAATACAGTCCAACATTTTTCCCCAACCCATGCCAGGATCGATGGCTATCGGGATTGCACCAAGTTTCAAGAGACCAAACATTCCGACAATCAGATCGTGTCCAGGTTTGACAGCGAGCAAGGTGCGCGTGCCTTGCGTAATGCCTTGAGCATGAAAGGCTCGAGCGGCAGCATCGCTTTCCTGATCAAGTCGTGCAAAAGAACAGCGGGCATGAACGACCTTACCATCGGTTCCTACTGATAAGGGTGTTAATGTAGCGGTCGATTCCGGGGTGCGTTGAGCTGCCTCGCGAAGGTGTCGTGCAACATTGCATCCAGAAGCTTTCATTTTCTTTAAATGAAGAAGCCCCGAAATCGGGGCTTCTGCAAGGACACTTCTAAGGAAGTTTAGTAATCAGTGAGAGTGATGGCACCCCAAAGAAGGGTTACTCGGTCTCCCGAAACGGCGCGGCGGGAATAGAGTTCGGTGGTGCTTAAGTTGATTGAGGAATTTCTGGGGGCACCAAAGGAATTGGGTTCGGTTTTGACGATACCGAGGAAGTTGTGGGCGGGTTCTAGAGAGACCGCATTGCCATGATTAGTGGTGTCATAACTATTGCAGCCAACGAGGCCTGCAGAAGCGATGAGTGAGGCGAGAACAATTTGCTTCATGGGAAGGTCAAACATTTGACTTAAACGCCGATGGTGTGACAAGCCAGAAAGGTTAGTACCCAACCCATTCAAACCAAGCGGAAACTAATACGGGACCTTTGAAGAACCAGAGGGTGGCTGCGATGGCCATACTGGGCACAAAAGGCACACTTTCACTCCCTTTTCGGGGGGAGGAAATCCTAAGAAGGGAGGGTAATTTGAGAATCACGCCGATTACGGCTCCGCCAAAAAGGCAGAAGAGAGCCCCCTGCCAGCCACAGAATGCACCCACTCCAGCGCACAAAATGATATCTGCCTCGCCCATCGCTTCTTGTCCCATCACGGCTGTCGCAATTGTCCGAATCCACCAAACGGTGGCAGTCCCTACAGCGATACCAAATAAAGAATCGCTCAAGGCGTGAAGTCGGTTTGTTAAATCAACGAGCTCGCTACTCTCACCTTGAAGTGAAGGGGTGAGTATGGAAAAGGCGAGTCCAAGTCCAACGAGGGCGAAGTTAGGAGCATCGGGAACTAACATTTCTTCTAAGTCACAAGCGGAGAGAAGGATTAACAGAGAAAGAAAAACCCAACCAATGAGTGCCTTGGAAGTGGGTAAATAGACAATCGCCGCAGCGAAAGCCAGAGCGGTTAGGAGTTCGATGACGGGATAGCGAACGGAAATTTTTGCTCCACAGCAGTTTGCTTTTCCTCGAAGGATAACCCAACCCAAGAGTGGTAGATTGAGCCAAAAGGGAATCGGTTCACCGCAGGCACAGCGAGAACTTGGAGTCACCACCGATTGTCCTTTGGGCAAACGATGGATGCAGACATTGAGAAAGCTACCCACGCAGGCACCAATCGCTCCGGCACAAACCGCGACAATACCAGGATGTAGTGCAGTTATTAATGTGAGAAGGGGAATAGTGTCTCCGATTGACATAAAGAATTTAGGTTTCGCCAATGGCTTTGCGCATGGGTTCTGCGGGTGGCATGATTCCTGTCCATCGTTGAAAAGCGAGAGCGCCTTGCCAACGAAGCATCGATCGCCCATCGCAGTTTTTGATCCCTAAATCATCCGCCACTTGCAGCAAACGAGAACGATGTTTCCCATAGGTTGTGTCGAAGATAAATTGTTGAGGTTTTAAAACTTCGCGTGGTAAGGGGAGTTCATCATGGGGCTCAAGCCCAAGGGTGGTGCAATTAACGATAACAGCGTTGGCTTCGAGAAGAGTTAGGTTAGCCAGTGAACTTGTTTTAATCCGTGAGTCATGGAGGCTTTGTGCGAGTGCTTCCGCCTTACTGACATCGCGGCTCGCAATGAGCAACATACCGCAACCAGCAGAAAGGCAGGCGTGAGCGATGGCTCGTGCGGCACCACCTGCTCCTAAAAGAACAACGCATTTCCCAGTAACACCCTCTCCGCTTTTTTCTTTTAAGGCGGAAAGAAATCCTGCTCCGTCGGTGGTGTGACCAGACCAGCCCTGCGGGGTGCGGATAAGCGTATTCACGGAACCTGCGGCCTTGGCTTCGGGCGATAAATCAACCACACAATCAAGAGCCTTTATTTTATGTGGCACTGTGAGATTTAGTCCAAGAAATCCGTGCTTATAAAGAAGGTTGAGTGCTTCGGATAATTCTTCGGCCTTAATATGAAGCCTTAAATAGTTAAGCGATTTTAGTGAGGGATTTTTCTCTTTTAAGGCATCAATGGCCGCTTGATGCATGACTGGACTCAAGGAGTGTGCAATCGGATCGCCCAAAACACCTAGGCTTGGGTTCTTCCATTCCAGTTTTTGTAAATCGGCTAAAGTTAAAGGGTCATTCACAGGCGTTAAATTTTTCTAGAGCTTGGTGTAGGCGAACAAAAAGACGGCTTCGCTCGCTGTCACCCTGAGCTTCAAACTGGGCCACCAGATTTCGGCAATAACGTGCGAGGGTTTCGGGGACAGAGGTGGGTAAGAGAAAAGCCTCATCGGCAGGTAAGTGATTTTCTCTTAAAAGTAATTGCACCTCGGCTCGAGTCCGAAAAGTGCCTCCTTCATAACAATCGATATAAAAGGGTTCTTTTCCCTTGAAAACGCCGACCATAAATCGACCAGGCAACCCGACAGGCTCAACGGGTAATCCCAGCCGCTGTGCGACCAAGAGAAAGATAAGGCTGAGGGAAAGAGGAATGCCTCTCTTTGAGCGAATAACTTTTGAGAGAAGTGAGGCCTCGGGTGTTGCGAAGGATTGTTGAGCCCCGCGAAAGCCCTCTTCGCCGAACAGCACTCGGCATAAGAGATGGCATTTGTTTTTACAATCAATCGGCTCGGCAATTAGCTCACGGGTTCGCTCGGCGAATCGATCCAATTCACTCGCAATTTCATTTTCCGATAACTGAGGGTTAATCGTTCGTTCTAAAAGCAAACAGGCTTCTTCAAGTTCAATTTTACCACTTGAGACATACTGTAAAAAACTCTGAGTGGCTGATTCGGAGGTTCTTAACTGAGTTAGTAAGGATTTAGCATGAACACCTAATTTTTTATTAGTAGTCAAATTTTCCAGCCATAATACGCCCTCAGTTCCAGCCGCTTTGACGCCGTCTAAAACGGCTTTTCTAACCACAGGTGAAGGGTCGTCTAACAAGCGTTTTAAGGCCGAAAGTGGCGCAGATTGCGTCATTTGATAATCATAACTCATTTACCGATTGGGGCAATAAGGGATTAAAGTCATGGGCGTTCCTGCGACATCTCGTCGCGACCGCGACGACCTGTCACGTTGTATGTAAGACATCGATTAGAATTTCCTCAGATATCCCATTGCTATGCCCCTATTTCAAAGCAGAATGATAAGAGGGTTTGGAATGATTCTTGCAGGGTAATTGTATCATGAGTTCACCATTCGGAAATCTTACCGATAAAACAACGGAGGCATTGCAACTTTCACATAGTGAAGCAATCCAGAGACACCATGGACAAATTGAACCAGCCCACATTCTTTATGCACTGATGCATCAAGAGGGCGGGGTTGTCCCCTCACTCCTTCGCCGAGCAGGTAAAGATGAAAAAGTTTTGGCCTCGGCGGTTGTTCAATTTTTCTCACGTCAGCCTCGTTTAGCTCAAGTAACTGATTCGCCTGGGCTCTCGGCTGAATCTCACCAAGTTCTCTTAAAGGCTAAAGAGGAGGCTTCATTAATGAAGGACGATTATGTATCAGCCGAGCACGTCCTTTTAGCCTTATCGGAAAGCCCTTCGCTGAAAGCGGCCTTTGTCAGTATCGATTTTGGGCGAGCACAAATCCTGGCGGCTTTAAAGTCCGTTCGTGGATCGCAACGCGTAACCACGGCAAATCCTGAATCGACCTACGAAGCTCTCTCGAAATATGGTTTGGATTTAACGGCTCGTGCTCGCACGGGTAAAATGGATCCTGTGATTGGTCGCGACGAAGAGATTCGTCGAGTCATTCGCATTTTATCCCGCCGAACAAAAAATAATCCAGTGCTTATCGGTGAGCCTGGTGTTGGAAAAACGGCGGTGGTCGAAGGCTTGGCTCAGCGAATCGTTAATGGCGATGTTCCTGAGGGTCTTCGCGATAAAGTCATTTACTCGCTCGACATGGGTGCCTTATTGGCGGGTGCTAAGTATCGGGGTGAGTTTGAGGAGCGACTAAAAGCGGTTTTAGCTGAAGTGAAATCGGCGGAAGGAAACATTCTGCTCTTTATCGATGAAATGCATACATTAGTCGGTGCCGGTAAAGCTGATGGAGCGATGGATGCCTCCAATCTTTTGAAGCCGATGTTGGCTCGAGGAGAATTACACTGTATCGGAGCGACAACTTTAGATGAGTTCCGTCAGCACGTCGAAAAAGATGCGGCTTTAGAACGACGATTCCAACAGGTGTTGGTTGATCCGCCGAGTGTCACCGACACGATTTCCATTCTGCGTGGTTTGCGTGAACGTTTTGAAGTGCACCATGGTGTACGCATCGAAGATGCGGCTTTAGTTGAAGCGGCAATGCTTTCAGATCGCTACATCACCGCTCGTTTCTTGCCCGATAAGGCTATTGATTTAGTGGATGAGGCCTGTGCCCAGATTCGGACGGAAATCGATAGCGTCCCTTCCGAGTTAGACGTTCTCAATCGTCGTGTATTGCAATTAGAAGTCGAAGAATCGGCTCTTAAAAACGAGAAAGATGAAGCATCGAAGGCTCGTTTAGAAATTTTGCGTAAAGAATTAGCCGAGGCACGTGAATCGCAACGTGTGGTTCGTACCCGTTGGGAAACGGATAAAGCCATGGTTACCAAGGTTCGCAATGCCCGTGAGCAACTGGATGCTGCACGTCGTGAAATGGAGGTCGCAGAAAGAAAAAATGATCTCAACGCCATGGCGGCTTTACGACACGGACGAATTCCGCAGTTGGAAAAAGATTTAGCTGCACTGGAAAAGACAACGCAATCAGCGACCAGCCTTTTCCGTGAAACAGTAACCCCTGAAGAAATTGCCGAAGTGGTCTCACGTTGGACAGGAGTTCCGGTGACTCGTCTACTTTCGAGTGAGCGAGAAAAACTCTTACAACTGACGCAGCATTTGGAGGCACGAGTGGTTGGTCAAAACGAAGCGGTGCAAGCTGTAGCCGAAGCGGTACAGCGTTCACGAGCGGGAGTGCAGGATCCTCGCCGTCCAGTAGGCTCTTTCATCTTCCTTGGACCAACGGGAGTGGGTAAGACCGAACTCGCTAAGGCTTTAGCGTTAGAACTTTTTGATAATGAAAAATCGATGATTCGCATCGATATGTCAGAGTACATGGAGAAGCATGCCGTCTCGCGTTTAGTGGGAGCCCCTCCTGGCTACATCGGTCACGAGGAAGGTGGTCAATTAACCGAGGCTTTGCGACGTCACCCTTATAGCGTCGTCTTGCTCGACGAAGTGGAGAAGGCGCACCCCGATGTCTTTAATATCTTACTGCAGGTTCTTGACGATGGTCGTTTAACGGATTCTCAGGGTCGCACCGTGGATTGCCGTAATGCGATTTTCATTATGACTTCCAATATTGGCAGTCGTCACATCGCTCATGCGGCTGGTTTAGGTGAGATGAGTGAAAGTGTGCGTGAATCGGTGATGACCGATTTGCGTCAACATTTCCGTCCTGAATTCCTCAATCGTATCGATGAAGTGGTGCTCTTCCGTTCTTTGGGACTAGAAGAAGTCGAGGCGATTGCTGGTCTACTTATCCAAGCACTTAATACTCGTCTGGCGACTAAGCGGATTCGTCTTGAGTTGGATAAAAAAGTTTACGGCTGGTTAGCCGATCGAGGGCTCGACCCTGTTTATGGGGCTCGTCCGCTTCGTCGATTTATCCAGCGGGAGATTGAAACGCCTTTAGCAAAAGAAATCTTAGCAGGTAAAATCTTGGATGGGTCGCTGGTTAAAGTGACCTTAAACAAGAACCAGGTAGCTTTTGAGGCTAAAGCAGGCGGGTTTTCGGGTTGAAGCCAAGCACATCTCGGTGAATCTTCCCTTTATGACAGCAACGCGCATACGTTGTGGGGTGGCGGGGACAGGTTCTCTTGGCCAACACCACGCCCGCATTTATTCTACCCTCGATGGTGCTGAATTAGCCGGCATCTATGAGCCCGATGATCAACGTGCGGCTGAAATTTGTGCCCGACATGCCTGTCGTCGATTTAAGACTTTAGATGAAATGGCTCAGGCCTGTGATGCGGTAAGTGTGGTTGTTCCCACAAATTTTCATGCGGCTATCGCGATTCCTTTGTTAGAGAAAGGGGTCCACCTTCTCGTGGAAAAACCTCTCTGTGTTACTCTCGAAGA
>CANHRV010000044.1 GCA_947463395.1 Opitutia bacterium
CACCCGCCGTCACTGGAACAAAAAGAGGAACTCGCCCAGCTCCCCGTGAAGTATCGGTTGGCTTCACCGCTAAAATGCGCCCCTTACCTGCAACATAAGAAAGCTGTTGATCCACCTGACAGTCAAAACGGTAAGCGTTACCCTGCATCGCCGCCCAATCCTTGCGGTAGGCATCGACGGAGAACGGAGAGAGTTCTGCGAACTTGCCACCGCGAGGAACAACAATCGCAAGCAAGATCACAATCACCACAATGGGGATACCTAAGGCAAAAAAGAGCGGATTGATTTTGGACATGTAAAAAGGTGAAATGGCCCAAGAGTAAAAGAAGCGTAAAACAAATTTCCGCTTAACTCCAGCGCTTTTGCTGACACCCAAGGACGACCATACATACCCCAACCAAGGCCTGCATAAGCAACACGACTAATGCCACACTAGGCTCTGCAACATAGGCATTCTGATTGGCCAAACTGGCGGTATATGCATTCCAAAGGTCGAAATTAATCATCGATTTCATATACCCTGACCATCCCCAGTAGGCATTAATGAAGGGGCGACAGACCCAGGTAAGAGCCTCAGGCAAAGCCAAAACAACCCCAGAAAGAGGAAGTTGGAAACCCACGAGATAGATGGAGAGCAAGGAGGATTTCTCGGGAGAGATAAGCAAAGCAGAGAAGCCCAGGCAAACGATAGACATCGAAACACAACTGCCTGCTAAAACAGCCAACTGCTCGAGCCATGGACCAGGGAATTGGCAAACCATCTTCACAAAGACCCCCATCCACATACCCTGAAAAACAGCGACACAAGAGACGAAGGTTAACTTCGAAAAGGCATACGACCAAGGACGTAAACCTGTCATTCGTTCTTTTTCATAAAGCACACGCTCCGCTGAAATCTCTCTGCCACCGTTATTGGCCCCCATCAATGTCAGTAAGATAACTTGGAACATGACAAGGCCAGCGGCCAGCGATGCAACTTGCGCATTGGATATCTGGATACGTAGCGCCTGCTGCACTTCTTGCATTGAGGCAGTATTACGATCCATCGGGATTTTCATCACATCCCAAGTGCCCTCGAGATTGAAAATAATAACGAGCAAAGGAAACCCAAAGGTAATCGCCAACGTTAAACCAAGGTATCCCGTGTCGCGGAAAAAGAGTTTAAATCGTCGAGCCAACAACGTGCCAAATTGCGTCAAGCCACTAGGAATCGAAGGCTCAACCAATGGTGTCACAGCCTCTTGAGCAATCGTGTCCGAATAATCAGAATTCTCAGATTGATAAATCGCCCAGCGATCACGCCAGTAGGAAAGATTTTGACTGTTCAATACCTCATAAAGATTCAATCCATCAGGGATACCAAAATAACTTAACAATGCTGCCGGAGAACCTTGAAAGATTACGTCGCCTTGGAAGACAACGGTGACGGAATCGAATTGATTGAGCTTTCCTAAATTATGAATGATGCAAACAAAACTCTTACCCCGGGTTTCAACGAGGTGACGAAGCAAAGCAAGGATTTGATCCTCCGACTGAGGATCCAAACCTGAAGTGACTTCATCACAAACCATACAGGGAGGATCGAGAGTGAGTTCGAGTCCAAGAGACAATCTTCGCAACTGACCACCCGATAAAGACCCCACCCTTTTGTCTTGGTGGGGTGCTAAACCTGTTACCTCTAAAACATAGTTTAAGCGACGTTCTCTCTCAACGCCATCGGCGACAGCCAACTCTAGGGCATATTGCAACGACTCTTTAACGGAAAGTTGAGGCTGGGCAGTGGTAAATTGCGGAGCAAAGCCAACTTTACCAATAAGATCCTCAGTGCGAGTAATTGGCTGATTGCCAAAATAAGCCTGCCCCGATGAAGGCAAAATTCCCAATATGGCTTTCATCAAAGTCGTCTTTCCGCAACCGGATGGACCAATAACCGCATTCAAACCTCGGGCTAAGAAACGAGCATTCGCTTGGTCCAAAATCACAGGCCCCGTTGGACCAGCTTGAACCGTAAGATTTTGGCAACTCAACATCAGGATGAAATCTTGCCAGCAACCATTCGTTGGTAAAGGATTATTGTTGATATGCGAAAGCCATCCCTCGCTCTTTTCGTTCTCTCCACCGCTCTACTCACGAGCAATGTTTTCGCTTTTAGCATTAAGAAAAAAGCCATTCCTAACCAAGGTATCTTTGGTATCGAGGTGGCTGGAAGCGATGTTTCATTCTACGGCCGTGCCGATCAAATTCTCTCGGTCTCTTTTCAAGAGTATGTTGTCACTGGTGCTGGGATTGTTTCCGAAGTCGTTATCGACCTTCGTGGCTCCAATCAACTCCTTCGCATTTACAACGTGCGTCCTCCTGGAACAACCGATGTGAGTGAGCGAGCGAATCGGATGAGTGCGGCGAACTCTGAAAATCGTGGACTCGATCCCTCGGCCGCAACTAAACTTCCAGTACCCAGTCAAATTCAGGCTCTGGAATCCAAGGTAACAAACCTTACCTCTGCTGGAACCGCAGGCCTGGTAGTCAAAACCTACCCAACAACCACCCATGCTAAGACCGTCGAAATGATGGTCAGTTCCAAATCAGAACTCCTAGCCTTTTATAAATCCTTCCAAAGTCTCTATTGCGGGACGGCGGTTAATGCTAGCCCAGGGGCAACCGTCGACCAAGCTGACCCAACCAGCAACCTTCAGATGGTTAATCAAATTGGCGGTAATATTTTCTCCATTCAATAAAGGTCTAGAGGGGACTTTTTTGCCCAACCTCACTTGAATCACGCAAGTCCGGCTTGACCGTGGCAAGCGGGACGGCTTGTCTTCGCCTTTAATCTTATGGCTTCTATCCCTGTTAATCGTATCAAAAAGAAGAACATTATGAGCTACAACGGCGAGCTCTGTATCGTTCTCGAATGTCTCGTCCGCACCCCTCCCAACAACGCCTCCTACGTCCAAATGGAACTGCGCTCCATCAAGACTGGCGCAAAGATTCCCGTGCGTTGCGGTATCGGAGTCAGCTTCGAAGTCTTCGACAACTCTATCAAATCCCTCGAGCTTTCTTACGAAGCTGATGGCAACTACGTTTTCTCCGATCCTAACACCTTCGAAGAATACTACATTCCTGCCAAAACTGTCGAAGACTCCAAAGAGTTTCTCATTCCTGGCACCTCTTATCAGGTTCTCTTCGTTGAGGATCGCCCTGTAACGGTTGACCTTCCCCCTTCCGTCACCGTCAAAGTTCTCGAGGCTCCTCCCGCCGTCAAAGGTGACACCGCTGGCAACGTCCAAAAGTCCGTGACCTGTGAGAACGGCTTGGTCGTTAACGTCCCCTTGTTCATCAAGGAAGGCGAAATGATTAAGGTCAGCACTGAAACCAAAGAGTACCAGGGTCGCGCTTAATCGCTAAGGCTCTTTGATTAACCCAAAGGCCAGAGGCATTCAAGCTTCTGGCCTTTTTGTTGGCAGTTAAAAGAAGCCCCCTCTAAGTCCTGCTCGATTATTTTAGTTCTAAAACATGTAGTCCGACCAGGATTCGAACCTGGACAAGGAGAACCAAAATCTCCTGTGCTACCGTTACACCATCGGACTGCAAGGGGGTCACTAAAGAGCTTTTTTGGGTAAGGAGTCAAGCGAGACAAGGGGATGATTGACGACAGGGTTCTCCTCGTTCATCTCCCCTATATGCCCGCCACTTCTTCCAAAAAGCCGAAGTACCGCCGTATCGTCCTCAAGATTAGCGGAGAAGCCCTTCGAAACGATACCACGGGTCAAGCCATCGACAGCGATGTCTTGGACCGTTTAGCTGAAGAACTTAAATCCCTTAGATCCATCGGAACACAAGTCGCTCTTGTTGTTGGCGGAGGAAATATTTTTCGTGGGTTAGCTGGCGCACGTTCCAACGGAACCGATCGCACCACGGGTGACAACATGGGGATGCTCGCCACGGTGATTAACGGACTGGCTCTCATGGATCGTTTAGAAAAATCGGGACTCGAAGTACGAGTGATGACCGCCATCGCAATGGATCGCATCGCGGAACCTTTTATTCAACGTCGCGCCACTCGTCACCTCGAGCGCGGTCGAATTGTCATTTTCGTCGCTGGCACTGGTAATCCTTACTGCACCACCGACTACGCTGCCGCTTTGCGAGCCAATGAAATCGGGGCTGATGCCATCCTTAAAGCCACCAAGGTCGATGGAGTTTACGACAAAGACCCGATGAAACACAAAGACGCCAAACGCTATGTTAAAGTTTCACACGCCGAGGCCTTAACCAAACGTTTAGGTGTGATGGATGCTGAAGCATTTTCTCTCTGCGAGACCAATAAACTTCCGATTATCGTCTTCTCTATGGCCGAACGCGGAGCAATCAAGAAAGCCGTCATGGGTCAATCCATTGGAACTCTCGTTGTCTAATTTTTATGGATATTAAAAAAATCATGAACGACGGTGGCGCAAATATGAAAAAAGCCGCTGAGTGGACTCAAAACGAGTTCAGTTCCCTGCACACGGGTAAAGCAACCCCGCAGATGGTCGAAAATATTCAAGTATTCGTAGAGTCCTACGGCATGACCCAGCGTCTAAAAGACATGGCGGCTATCACGACTCCCGATGCACGCTCCATCGTTGTCCAACCTTTCGATAAAGCGGTGATGGAAGACATTCGTAAAGCCATCCAAGCCGCCAATGTGGGCATCAATCCAGTCCCACAAGGCAACTTCCTCCGCTGCCCTGTCCCCGAACTCTCAGGTGAGCGTCGCCAAGAATTGGCTAAAGTGGCACACCGCATGGCTGAAGAAGGTCGCATCCGCGTTCGCAATGCTCGCCGTGATGCTCTCGAAATCGCCAAGAAGGGTAATAAGGATAAGGCCATCACCGATGATGACCTGAAGCGTGTCGAAAAAGAAATCCAAGCTTTGACGGATCAATGGATTAAGGAAATCGACAAATCCCTGAAGACCAAAGAAAACGAGCTCACGGGTAATTAATTTTTAAACTCAAAACTTTTTTATGAATATTCACGAATACCAAGCGAAAGAGCTTTTTGAAAAATACGGTGTGGCTACCCCCAAAGGTGTCGCCGTGAAAGCCTCCGCCGAATACTCCACTGCCCTCGGCCAAATTAACACGGCCAATGGCATCATGGTGAAATCGCAGATCCACGCTGGTGGTCGCGGTAAAGGCACTTTCACCAATGGATTTAAGGGCGGCGTCAAATTCTCCCCGAACAAAGAAAAAGCGATTGAAAATGCGACGGCCATGTTGGGCAACACTCTGGTTACCGCACAAACGGGTCCCGAAGGCCGCAAAGTGCAGACGATTTATTTCACCGAAGCAGCCAATCTCGGTAAACGCCCTGATGGTCGCGACGATGAATACTACCTCGCCATCCTTTTGGATCGTGCAACCTCTCGTCCCGTCATTGTCGCCTCGACCGAAGGTGGCGTAGAAATTGAGCAAGTCGCACACTCCACCCCAGAAAAGATTTTTAAAGTACAAGTCGACCCTGCTGTTGGCCTGCAACCTTTCCAAGCCCGTCAAATTGCTTTCGCTCTTGGACTCTCGGGCGATCTCTTTAAGCAGTGCGTCACTTTAGTCACCCGACTTTATCAACTGTATTGGGATAAAGACTGTGCGATGGTTGAAGTAAACCCTCTGCTAGTCACGAAAGAAGGACAACTCTTAGCACTCGATGCCAAGGTATCCTTCGATGACAACGCTCTGTTCCGTCATCCTGATATCGTAGCCCTACGCGACCTCAATGAAGAAGACGCAAAGGAAATTGAGGCTTCAAAATACGGTCTCTCCTACATCGCCCTTGATGGCAATATCGCCTGCTTGGTCAATGGTGCAGGCTTAGCGATGTCGACCATGGATATCATCCAACACTTTGGTGGTAGCCCTGCTAACTTCCTCGATGTCGGCGGAGGAGCAACTAAGGATCAAGTTTCAGCCGCCTTTAAGATTATCTTAGGTGATAAGAACGTGAAAGGCATCCTCGTAAACATCTTCGGCGGCATCATGGACTGTAATGTCATCGCGACTGGTATCGTTGAAGCGGTCAAAGAAACGGGACTCAAACTTCCTCTCGTTGTTCGCCTCGAAGGTAATAACGTTCAAGCCGGGAAAGCAACGCTTGCTGCCAGTGGCTTAACCATTGTTTCGGGCGATACGATGGCTGATGCCGCACAAAAAATCGTTAAACTCGTTAACCAAAAATAATCCCCTCTTTCTATGTCTATTCTCGTTAAAGAAAACACACGTGTCTTGGTGCAAGGCATTACGGGCGACTTCGGTGCTCGCCACGCTCGCCTTTCCATCGAATACGGATCACAAATCGTCGCTGGAGTCACTCCTGGCAAAGGCGGACAAGTCTTTGAGCACAACGGTGTCAAGGTTCCGATTTTCAACACGGTCGCCGAAGCCGCCAAACAAACAGGCGCAACGGTTTCCGCTATCTTCGTTCCCCCACCCTTTGCCGCTGACGCGATTCTCGAATGCGTTGATGCTGATTTAGATTTAGCCATCGCGATTACCGAAGGTATTCCTGTGCGTGATATGGTTCGCGCTAAACGAGCGATGCAAGGTCGTCGCACCCGTTTGATTGGACCTAATTGCCCTGGCATCGTCACCCCAGGTCGTGGAGAGAAATCCCATGGTGGTTGCCGTATCGGCATTGCGCCTGGTTACATCCACAAACGTGGCAAAGTGGGCGTTGTCTCTCGTTCTGGTACCCTCACCTATGAAGCGGTTTGGCAATTGACCTGCAAAGGTCATGGTCAATCAACCTGTGTCGGTATCGGTGGCGACCCTGTTAACGGCACCTCTCACCTCGATGTGATCAAGCTCTTCAACGAAGACCCTGAAACCGAAGCCATTATCATGATTGGAGAAATCGGTGGAAACGCCGAAGTCGAAGCCGCTCGCTGGATTAAAGAACACTGCAAAAAGCCTGTCGCTGGTTTCATTGCTGGAGCCACCGCTCCTGCTGGCCGTCGTATGGGTCACGCCGGTGCCGTCATTGGTGGAGCCGAAGATACCGCCGCAGCGAAGATTAAAATCTTTAAGGAGTGCGGTATTTCTGTGGCTGCCACGCCCTCGGACATGGCCGACGCCCTCTTGCGCATCTGGAAGGGCTAAATCGAAACCTCATTGTCACAAAAAAGGCCCGCAACTGCGGGCCTTTTTGTTTTCTGGAAACTTGGTCAAATTACTTAGCAACGTAGGCGAGGGACTGTGCCGTCTTTTCAATCGCTGAAGACCCTTCCAATAAATCGGCAATGGGATCCC
>CANHRV010000045.1 GCA_947463395.1 Opitutia bacterium
ATGTTGGCACGCCGACTTTTTTAAGACCCTATTTGAGACGTGCCCAAGCCCATGATTTTGCTTCGTTAGAATGGATTGTTGTGGGAGCAGAAAAGTTGCCGGAAGATTTAGCATCAGCGTTTCTGGAGCAATTGGAGACACCTTTGCTAGAGGGGTATGGAATCACTGAGACCAGCCCGGTGCTATCGGTTAATCTACCCGATCGCTTGGACGACTCAGTCCCACAAGGTGTTTGGAAGGGGAACGTGCCAGGTTCTGTAGGACGTCCAGTGATGGGTGTGGCGGTGCGTTTTCGTCAGGTTGATTCTGGCGAACTTTTAGCTCCAGGAGAAATCGGCCTTTTAGAAGTTAAGGGTGCTAATATTTTTTCGCATTATTTAAACGATCCATCGCGCACCGATGAAGTTTTACATCAAGGATGGTATCGTACAGGTGACATCGGTCGAATGGATGAAGAGGGGTTCCTTTATTTATCAGGTCGCCTATCGCGATTTTCAAAAATTGGCGGTGAAATGGTACCACACGGATTAGTTGAACAGGCGTTGCTTAAGGCTTTAGGGTGCGAAGGGCAGTCGGAATGGGTTTTGGCGGTTACGGCACGGACCGACACAACGAAAGGGGAACACCTCGTCGTTATTCACACACAGGATATCGATGTGGAGTCAGTCAGGGTTTCTTTGGTGGCTGCGGGATTGCCCAATTTATGGATTCCTAAAGTGTTCAAGAAAGTACCTAAGATTCCCATTTTAGGCACGGGTAAGCTAGATTTGAACACCTTACGCCAACTGGCACAGGGTTGACACGGTTTTGGCTCGCTTGTGGCTTATCTTAAGTTGTGTTTAATTCCTCTATGTCTCCGTCCAAGAAAACCCCTTTAAAAGCCAAAACCAAAACCAAGGTGAAGGGTGGGAAAAAGAAGTCCTCCGCTCCTGCATTGGCTACCCCGTCTGCGCAAGAGTTTCGTGAAGCGATTCTTCGTCACCTAAAAAGTACGTTTGCTCGAGACACGGTAACAGCAACGCGCAACGATTGGTGGTTGGCAACCTGTATGGCGGCCCGAGATTTAACCTTAGAGCGCTATATCTCTACGCAGGCTATTCACGTTAACAAAAATGTCCGCCGAGTTTATTATTTGTCTTTAGAGTATTTGATGGGTCGTGTGCTTTCCAATAATTTGGTTAATCTGCGAGTGCGTAAAGCAGCTGCGGCAGCCTTAAAAAGTTTAGGACAAGATTTAGAAGCCGTGGCTGATGAAGAAGCTGATATGGGTTTGGGTAATGGCGGTTTAGGTCGACTCGCCGCGTGCTTCCTCGACTCCTTAGCGACGATGAATATTCCCGCGATTGGATACGGGATTCATTATGAGTTTGGTCTTTTCCGTCAGACCTTTGTCCAAGGTCGACAAGTGGAAGTCGCTGATGCTTGGTTAGAAAACAATAACCCTTGGTTGATTCGCCGTCCCAATTTCCGCGTTCGCGTTCCATTGTACGGTCGAGTTGTGAATCGTATCGATGATCGTGGTAACCATCTGGCCGAGTTGGTTGACACCAAGGATTTGGTCGGCGTACCTTGGGATGTTCCGACTGCTGGATTTAATGCGAGCAGCGTGAATTTCCTGCGTCTCTGGGAGTCTCGTGCAACGACGGAATTTGATTTCCGTGCTTTTGATCGCGGTGGCTATGTTGAGGCGGTTCACGAGCGAGACGCCAGCGAAACCGTTTCTCGTGTGCTCTATCCCAATGATAGTACGGAGAGCGGGAAAGAACTTCGACTCGTTCAGCAAATCTTCTTCGTTTCCTGTTCCTTACAGGACATTTTACGTCGTCACCTTCGTTCCAATAATGATTGGTCTAGTTTGCCAGAAAAAGTGGCCATACAATTAAATGATACGCATCCAGCGGTTTCCGTCGCGGAACTGATGCGTCTCCTTGTTGATGAAAATCGTTTAACATGGGAGGATGCCTGGAAAATTTGTACACAAGTCTTCAGTTACACGAATCACACTTTATTGCCCGAAGCCCTGGAGTCATGGTCGTTGCCTCTCTTTGAGAAGGTACTTCCTCGTCATTTGGAAATCATTTACGAAATCAACCGACGTCATCTCGAGGAGGTAGAAAAGAAGTGGCCTGGCGATGATGCGAAAAAGACAGAACTCTCGATTATTCAAGAGGGTGGAGTGAAGCGCGTGCGTATGGCGCATTTGGCCGTGGTGGGATCTCATCACGTCAATGGTGTCGCTGAATTGCACACCCGACTTTTACGAGCTCACCTTTTCCCGAGTTTTGATGAGCTCTGGCCGGGTAAATTCGTGAATGTCACAAACGGCGTCACCCCTCGTCGATGGATTCGTGGTTGTAACCCTGCTTTGGCTGCCCTTTGTGATGCGACTGCGGGTGAAGGCTGGGAGACGAATCTCAAACAATTGCATAAACTCGATGCGTTGGCTGATCGCCCTTCCTTTCAGAAGGAGTTTATGGCGATTAAGCGAGCGAACAAAGTTAAATTAGCCTCTCGCATTCAAGAAATTCTCGGCGTCGAAGTTTCGCCTGATGCACTCTTTGATGTGCAGATTAAGCGACTGCACGAGTACAAGCGTCAGCACCTTAACCTTCTGCACATTCTTTATTTGTATCGGAAGATTTTGAATAATCCCGAGGCACCTGTTCAACCCCGAGTCTGTATCTTTGGTGCCAAAGCAGCTCCCGGTTATGCTTTAGCGAAACACATTATTCATGCGATTAACCGCGTTGCATTAATCATTAACAACGATGAACGCGTTCGAGGTTTGTTGAAGGTCGTCTTGTTGCCTGACTATCGTGTTACTTTGGCCGAACAAATTATTCCCGCAGCTGATTTATCGGAGCAGATTTCAACGGCGGGTAAAGAAGCTTCGGGAACAGGCAATATGAAACTTGCTCTCAATGGAGCGGTTACGATTGGCACGATGGATGGCGCTAACGTGGAAATTCATGAAGAAGTTGGTGATGAAAATATTTTCATCTTTGGTCTCGAGGTTGAACAAGTCGCCGATCTTTATGCACGCGGCTACGACCCTCGTGCGGTGTTAAATGAGGATCCTGAATTAGCAGCTCTCCTGGATTGGTTGCGTTCTGATTACTTTACCCCTGAGCAGCCTGGCGTCCTCTCGCCTGTGGTCGATTCTCTCGTAGAAGGTGGCGATCCTTATCTCGTTTTGGCTGACTTCCGAAGTTACGTGGCGGCTCAAGCCAAGGTGGAGGAGGCATTTGCTGACCAACGAAAGTGGGCAGCGATGGCTATTCGCAACGTGGCACGCTGTGCAAAATTCTCATCGGATCGCTCGATTGCCGACTACGCCAAGATGATTTGGCACACCAAATCCCAGCCAATTCCTCGGTAAGTCGAGATTGAGATTTTTCTCAAGGTACCCACACTGGCCTCACTTTGCGTGGGTTAATTTCCATTTCTTTATTCCTTCTCCTGGGACTTAGTCAGGTGCTTGCACAACAAGCGCCTGGAGCACCGAAGCGTGCGGGCTACACGGCGAGCAGTGAAGGCGGAATTGAGGGAAAACAAACCATTCGATACGACGAGGATGGAAGAATCATTGAGTCTAATTTCGTGAATCCTCTGCCGGTTAATAAAGTTGAAGCTCGTCCACTCCCCGAAGTTCCAGCTTCACTTGTTACTGCTCGTCCAGTTGAATCGACGGGTCCTAGTGCACCTCAAGGCATGTACACCGCTGACGGTCGCAAGTTGCCGTTTTCGATGGAAGGAAAAGGTGGAACCAAGACGGTTGATGATTCAGTAGACTTTAATGCCGCTTTGAAAAAAGCGAGCAAGGGTTCTGATTTATTAGAAAAACGATATGACACTGGTCGGGCTTCTTTAACGGAAGACAAGCCATACTCGCGTGAAGCTAATTTACTGAGCTTAGATTCTTGGCATGGAAAGTATGATACGTTTGGACGAGTCAAATCAGACATCGAAGTCGTCGATACTTTTGACCGTGGCGAACCACGTCCTAAAAATACGATTGAGATAAAATCAATCGAGAGGGAGGAATCGATTTGGTCTCGCAAGATGACCGATATCGAGGGGGTCGATGAGCGACTTACCACGGAAAAGAATAGTAAGTTCTCCGTGACCCCATTGCCCGCCTCGGAGCAACTAGCCCCGAAATCCCTGCAGGAGTTATCAATGCAGGATATTAATCGCTATCAATTTAGGCGAAATCGTTCAGACCAAGCCGGGTTGCCCTTTGTCCGCCCAGGCTCAGATCAGGTCCAAACCCTCAAGCAAGGCTCACCGTAGCCCCCTTTTTGCCTCGCAGTTTCTTGGGTGACGTTTATGTAAAATCGTCTTTCCCCTATGAGCGAAGCTCTCAGCAAGTCCAATGGAAGCGCGGTATCCGACCTCGAGGTCAAGGACGCCCAGATTATTTTTGATGCTGTTTGGTCAGGTTTAGAGCGTGAATTTGGTCGAGCCAAACTCTCCTTTCCTCGGGAAATTTTTTGGTTAAATGGTGCACCAGGTGCTGGTAAGGGTACCAACACACAATTTATTTTACAGTATCGCGATTACGCCGCTGAACCGATTGTCATCAGCGATCTTCTTTCCAGTCCCGAAGCGAAGAAACGAATCGATGCAGGTATGTTGGTGGGCGATCGTGAAGTGGTTGAGTTGCTGTTCCGTAAGCTTCTGGAACCCAAGTACGTGACAGGGGCAGTCGTCGATGGATTTCCTCGGTCGATGGTGCAGGTGGAATGCTTGAAGATGCTTTTTGCACGACTCAATGATTTGCGCCAAGAGTTTCGTAACACGCCTCAAGCCGTCCGTTTTCCTAAACCACATTTTCATATTCTCGTTCTGTTTGTAGATGAAAATGAGTCGGTTCGTCGTCAGCTTTTACGCGGTGAGCAGGCTCTGGAAGCGAATAAAAAGGCCGCCGCAGAAGGTGGGGCATTACAAGAAGTGCGTAAGACTGACCTCAGTGCCGAGGCAGCACGCAATCGTTACCGTGTCTTTAAGGAGCGAACCTACGAACCGTTACAGTCACTTCGCGACATTTTCCACTATCACTTTATCAATGCCCACGGTTCGTTGCCCGAGGTCCAAGCCCGTATCATCAAGGAATTACAGTATCAAAGCTCGTTGGAGTTGTCCGAAGAAACTTACGATTTAATTTCGCCCATCCCGCTTTCTTCGCAAATTGTTCAACACGCCCGACAAGATTTAGTGAGTCGTTTAGATGACTATGCTGAGCGACATACTGAGCTTTTCCGTAAAGTCATTACCGTGATAACGGAAAAGTTTTTACCAATCATTCGTGCCCATGCGATTTCGGGTCAGGCACACATTAATATCGAGACCACTGTTTTTGATGATCCTCTCGCTATTGCCATGTTCATTGATGTATTTTCGGAACGAGGATTCCACGCCGTCGTGGATCAACATCGTATCGAAGTTCCTGAATCCTTTGATTTAAAAACGGGGCAGGTTAAAATGCGTCTGAAAAAAGTTTGGCGTATTTCGATTCGTTTTGAAGGCTCTGAAATTCGTCGCGGAGGTTAATCTAAAACCTGTTATAAAATAAAAAAAGCGGCCACTTGGCCGCTTTTTTTATTAACCTCAAAACACCTTTTAACGGATGGCTTGAGTGTATAACTCGTTGGCTTTTTTCCAGTCTACAACTTTCCAGAAAGCATCAACGTAGTCGGGACGGCGGTTTTGGTATTTGAGGTAGTAGGCGTGCTCCCAAACATCTAAGGCTAGTACAGGTTTACCTGTGACTTCGGCAATCCCATGCATGAGAGGACTGTCCTGATTGGGAGTGGAGGTAACGGCTAAGGACTTATCGGCTTTAACAATCAGCCATGCCCATCCGGAACCAAAACGTCCCAAAGAAGCTGCTTTGAAAAGTGCTTTAAGACCTTTCTCGCCCTCCAATCCGCCGAAGGTTTTTTGAATCGCTTCGCCGAGTGCTCCGATGGGCTCACCACCGCCATTAGGTGAGAGGAGGTTCCAAAAGAGAGTGTGGTTCGCATGACCACCGGCATTGTTACGAACTGCGGTGCGAATTGATTCAGGGACTTTGCTTAAATCGGCGATAAGGGTATCGACATTAGCATCGGCTTTAAAATTCGGTTCCTTCGCCAGAGCAGCATTGAGATTGGTTACATAAGCTTGGTGATGCTTACCGTGGTGAATCTCCATTGTCATCTGATCAATGTGAGGCTCTAGCGCATTATGAGCGTAAGGAAGGGCAGGTAGGGTGTAGTTCATGGAGGGAGAAGAGGAGGAGAATAAAAAGGGGGAGGTGGTAATGGTAGCAAAAAGGGTGGTGCAGTTTTTAATGAAATGTCGTCGATGCATCCGTTAGCGAGGGAGAAAGTGAAAGTTGGTCAAGTTAGTCGGCTAAATCCTTGCCGCGTTTCATGGTAAAGTAAGCCTGTAAGATTTCGCGACAAGGTTCTTCGAGGATACCACGTGTGACAGCGACGCGGTGATTAAGTTTCGGCAAAGTCTGTAATTCTGTCGCTCCTCCCATACAGCCCATTTTCGGATCTCCCCAGGCATAGACCACTCGACCGAGCCGACTCATAATACTCGCTCCTGAACACATTGGACAAGGTTCCTTCGTCACATACAGCGTGCAGTCATTAAGTCGCCAGTCCCCGATTTTTTTGGACGCTTGGGTAATAGCCAAAATTTCGGCATGGGCAGTTGGGTCTCCCGTGCGTTCGACTTCATTGTGAGCCGCTGCGATGATTTCCCCTCCGCGTTCGATGATGGCTCCAATCGGCACCTCATCGATTCTCCAAGCATCGACGGCTAGATTAAAGGCCAGCGACATATAAAAGGCATCGTCCCGAACGAGTTGAGAAGGACGTAGTTTTTCGAAAGGACAAATAAGCCCAGAAGGGGGGATTTGGCTTTCTCCGCTCATTTTTCCCATTTTTCAGACCCTTTTGACAATAGCAAGCGGGTAGGGTGATGAGCGATGACGGAGATTGACTCCCAGCCCATCCCTGCATGGATAGTGGCCTAATTAAGCATGGCAGAAGAACCCGTTATCGAACTCGAAGGCAAAATCCTCCAAGTCCTCCCTGGAACCATGTTCCGCATCGAGCTCCCGAATAAGCATGTGGTTCTAGGTCGAATTTCTGGTCGTCTTCGCAAAAACTTTATTC
>CANHRV010000046.1 GCA_947463395.1 Opitutia bacterium
ATGCAACAGGCCTGCGACCAAACGAAAGGTGCGATGGCCGCCGTCATCGGAGGTTCTCGAGAAGACATTTTTAAACTCTGTGCTGCGTTCGACGTCGATGCCGCGAATTTCAATTGCCCTGGCCAAGTGGTTATCTCGGGCGAATCCGAAAAAATCACCCAAGCCGTTGCTCGCGCCAAAGAGTTTGGTCCATTCAAATTAGTGAAACCGTTGGTCGTCGCGGGAGCTTATCACAGTCGACTCATGGAGCCAGCTCGCCAAGCCTTCGAGGCGTTCCTGAAAAACATTCCTTTCCAACGTCCGCAAGTAACGGTCTATTCGAATACCACAGGTGGAACGCTTTCTGAACCTAATGACCTGCGTGCTGCACTGGTTAAACAAGTCGTCTCTTCGGTCCTTTGGGAAGATGACTGTAAAGCCGCCGCTGAGTCTGGAATCACCCAATTTTATGAATGTGGCCCTGGTGGCGCTTTGGCTGGAATGATGAAGCGTACTGCACCACAAGCGCCGATTCTTTCCCTGCACGAATTCGCCGATATTCCCGCCTAAGGGTCATTGCAGTCTAACGCTGGACAAGTTTTGATTTCAGCGTCCTATTAGAACCTTACACTTTACTTATTCTCGTGTCTCTCGATCACATCCGTAACTTCTGCATCATTGCCCACGTCGACCACGGCAAGACGACGCTCTCTGACCGTTTGCTGGAGCATACGAAGACCATCGAGAAACGTCAGATGAAAGAACAGTTACTCGATGGGATGGATTTAGAGCGTGAAAAGGGCATCACGATTAAGTGCCACCCAGTAACGATGAACTACACGGCACCCGATGGTAAAACCTACCTGCTCAACCTCATCGACACCCCTGGACACGTTGATTTTGCTTACGAAGTTTCCCGATCTCTCGCTGCCTGTGAAGGAGCTCTCTTACTCATCGATGCGTCGCAAGGGGTCGAGGCTCAAACCGTCGCTAATGCTACCTTGGCGATGCACCAAGGTTTAGAAATCGTTCCCGTCATCAATAAAGTCGATTTACCCAGCGCTCGCCCCGAGGAAGCCCGTCGACAAGTCGAAGATATTCTCACCATCCCCGCCCAAGATGCGGTTTTAGCTTCGGGTAAATCAGGTATCGGCATCGACGACATTTTTGCGGCCATCATCAAACGCGTCCCACCACCTCGTTGGTCCGATTACCCACAATCGCGTGCGTTAGTTTTTGATTCACTTTTCGACTCTTACAAAGGCGTCATCAGTTACGTCCGTGTTTTTTCCGGAACTTTCAAACCCGGACAAACCATTGAGTTGATGTCCAACGGAGTTCGTTCTGTGATTAAAGAAGTCGGTATTTTCTCGCCGAAGATGAAGCCGCAGGACGAACTCGGCCCAGGTTCGGTGGGTTATATCGTCATTAACATTCGTGAGGTCGCTGATGCGAAAGTGGGCGATACGATTACACTCGCCTCGGATCCCGCCAAGGAACCAGTGCCCGGATTCAAAGAGGTCCGCCCGATGGTCTTCAGTGGTATCTACCCATTGGATACAGCGGATTACGAAAAATTAAAAACCTCCCTCGCGAAATTAGCGATTAATGACTCGGCTCTGACCTACACCGCCGAAAGTTCGACCGCACTCGGCTTTGGTTTTCGCTGTGGATTCCTCGGGCTCTTGCACATGGAAATCGTGCAAGAAAGACTGCGTCGCGAATACGACCTCGATATCCTTTCCACTTACCCTTCGGTGGTTTATAAAGTATTCACGACGGATGGAGTGATGCACACGCTGGATAATCCAGTGATGATGCCCGATCCTTCTGCCATCGAGCACATTGAAGAACCAACGATTCGAGCACACATCCATATCCCAGGAACGAGTATCGGCGATATGCTTGCCTTGATTCAGGAGAAACGTGGTATCTGCGAAAAGACCGAAACCATCGATGCGGACCGGGTCGTCTTAGTCTGCCTCTTGCCCCTCAATGAAATCTTAGTCGATTTCAATGACCGACTGAAATCCATCACGCGCGGTTATGGTTCGATGGATTACGAAATGGGCGAATACATGACTTCCGATTTGGTGAAGATGGATATTCGGGTGAACGACGAGCCGGTTGACGCCTTTTCATCGATTGTTCACTCCTCCAAGGCGGAAGGACGTGGACGAGCCCTCTGCGAAAAACTCAAAGAACTCTTGCCTCGCCAGCTTTTCAAGGTCGCTATTCAGGCCGCCATCGGCTCCAAAATTATCGCTCGCGAAACCATCGGTTCGGTCGGCAAAGATGTGACGGCAAAATGTTACGGTGGTGATATCACCCGTAAGCGTAAATTGTTGGAAAAGCAGAAAGAAGGTAAGAAGCGAATGAAGCAAATTGGTAAGGTCGACATCCCCCAAGAGGCTTTCATTAAGATTTTGAAGAACGAAGGTTGAACCAGCCATTCTTCGCTTTCCATGGAGCGAAGACTGACTTAAATGGAGGCCTCGTTTCCATGTTCCTCCACTTTTTTTCTCAAAAACACCGAGCGCGAAAAACCGCGAAAGAACTTCTGGAATCAGCGGAACGAGTTCGGCTTTACCGCGGTGATTTACTTTCGTCCGAAGCCATCGCCGTACAGTTGGATTTAGAGGAAAAACTAACGCAACAAATCAAGGCGAAGTCTTTTGACGCCAAAAAAATGGATCAAGCTTTGGCGGAGTTACATCATCTGCTCGTAAAAAACGGCGGTAAGGTTTACCCGATTTCTTTCCTGGGTGACATCGTCGAAATGATTGTCATGGCCACCATTGTCGCGGGGGCGGTTAAAGGGCTCTTGCTGATGCCTTTTAAAATTCCAACTAATTCAATGTGGCCAACCTATTACGGCATGACAGCCGTTGTGCGTTCTCCCGAAGCCCCTGCGCCGAGTTTAGGTCAACGCGTCTGGCATAAGATTACGGATTGGTCTTCCACTTACCTCATCAACGCTGAAGCCAGTGGTGAAGTGAAAATCCCTCTCGAATTTATTGGATATAATCATCGAGCCAAAGAGTACCGCGTGCGACAGCCTTCTCGCGGTTCCAACCTCCAAGAAATCGTCGTGGGTAACACGTTACAGAGTTTTGCTCTACCCGCGGAATTCAACTTCGATGCCGTTCTGCTTCGCACGTTTTTCCCTGATTATGCGAATTTGCCCCTGCAACGGCAGGACAATGAACGTTGGGAAAAAGTCATCGCCAAGGCGATGGCGGAAAACCGTATCGTCGAATCCCCCAGTGGCACGGTGTTACTCGCCGGCATTAAGGTCAAAGAAGGTCAGCGACTCTTTAATTTTGATATACTCACCGGTGATATGGTTTTTGCGAATCGCATCATCTATCATTTCGTCAATCCGCAAGCCGGTGATTCGATTATATTCCGCACGCACCGGATTCAGGGATTAAGCGATCGCTTCGGTAATCCTTCTCAAAACTACTACATCAAGCGTCTGGCAGGTTTACCTGGTGACGAATTATACGTGGATGACGGTAAGCTTTATCGCAATGGCAAGTTGGTCACTTCGCCCGAACCGATGGCTCTCAACGGGCAACGCGCGATTTCCCGAGGCTATTACGGTTATCTGGCCGACATCGGTAACCAGCCCTTTGCCATACCACTCACGGTTCCCTATAAGGTTTCCCAGGGTTATTACGCTTTAGGCGATAATTCAGCGAATAGTTTCGATTCACGAGGGTGGGGCGAAGTGCCGCCCGAGGATGTTGTCGGCAAGCCACTCTTCATCCTCCATCCCTTCTCCAGTCGTTGGGGTTGGGCGAAATAATTAAGACCGAAAACCTTGTCGACGGTGCTGGGCGTCCTTTTGACGGTTCGTCCAGAATTCAATGACGCGTACTCCGCGCCCGCGTACCTCTAAGAATTTTCTTAACTCAGCAAAGTTCTCCGCTGTTTGATGTCGCACTCCATGGGCGGCACAGAGTTGACCGATTCGAACGTTTTGTGGGGTGGCCCATATTTTTTCGAAATGAGGATTTTTTTCGGCAATCGCGAGATGATTAAAAATCCCGCCACCTTGATTATTGACCACGACAATCGTGAAATCACCGGGATGTTGGTGTGCCGAAAGCAGAGCATTGCTGTCGTGCAAGAAAGTTAAATCACCACAGAGTAAAACGGTGTGCCGTCCATCGAGCGATGCGCCGAGGGCGGTGGAGACGGTTCCATCGATGCCATTGGCGCCACGATTACATAAAATCTCCGGACCAGGACCGGCGGGATGATAAAACCATTCGCAATCGCGAATGGGCATACTGCTGCCAACGAAAAGTCGATCCGACTCACTCAAGGCCTCATTCAGCAAAGGTATCAGTGCACCTTCAAAGGGCCAATCGACTTGTAAGACGCGATCAATTTTCTTTTGCGCCATTTTTTGAGCCGCTTGCCATTGCTTAATCCAAGGACTGAGAGTGGAGCTGAATTTTTTGCCACTGGGAATGAGTTGCGCATCGCAACGCGTCCAACGCGCATGGGTCGCATCCGTATTTTCTCCTGCACGTTGAATCTGCAGAGCCATCACATCGGAGTCTTTAATCCAAGAACGTAAGACTTTGCTTGTGGGTAATGGACCAACCAAGACAGCAACCTCCGGACGACATTTTCGTGCCCACGTGGGCTGTCGAAGAATCATATCATAAGTATGAATGACTCGCCCGCTCTTCGCTCCATCGCCACGCAGAGTACCCGCGCCATCGGCTAAAATCGGCCAACCCGTTAAGGCTGAAAGTTCGAGCAGAGCCTGAGTGGTCTCCGCTCGGTCTGCAAAAGCGTGCGGTCCAACCACGATGATTCCGCGCTTGGTGGAAGGGAGTAAACTGGCAACGGCCGAAGGAGTAACGACAGCGTGAACTTGTCCGCTGGGTGGGAGGCTCGTGAAACGGACTTCATTGAAGCCTGTAGGCATTTTAAAGCCCTTTTCTGGCTCCTGGGGTGATAAGGGGTCACGGAAGGGTAAATTGAGGTGTACAGGGCCCGGAAGAGGGCCTTGAGACCTCTGCCAAGCATCAACCAAGACCTGACGCCAATAGCTCAGTAAAGAAACCGACGGCACGGCGACTTCGGTCGACCACACGGGGTACTGACTGAAAATTCCAGGCTGGGTAATGGTTTGCCCGGAATGACAATCTCGAAGCTCGGGTGGACGATCCGCGGATAAGACTAGCAAGGGCGTCGCGGATAAGCGTGCTTCAATCACCGCGGGTAAATAATTCGCCACCGCTGTACCCGAAGTGCAAAGCAAAGCCACAGGACGGCGAGTGGCTTTAGCGATTCCTAAAGCGATAAAACCAGCCGAACGTTCATCGAGTACCACAATCGATTTTATTTTTTTCGATTCGGCAAACGCGTAAGCCAAAGGAGTCGAGCGCGATCCAGGAGAAATAACCACGTGACTTAAGCCGAGTCGCTCCAATACACGAACGCCGACCGCCCCCCAAAGGACATTGGTATTCGCGTAGGGGCGCTTTTTTGCCATACCTCATCCAAACACGCTCGAGGCCTGTCGCAAGCGGGAAGGACACTATTCCCGACAAAAACGAGAAAAACTAATTTCCCGACGCAGCGGAGGCTGGAACGCGCATGGCTTGATAGCCAAAATCCTTCTGCGCATCACGCCAAACCAAGTGCACGTGACGGGTGTTTCCTTGGACATTGCTTAACTCCAAAAGAAGGTTCGGGCCGCGAATACGAAAATAGCACTCTTGGTTTTCATTCACACCACCAATCCAGGTGAAATAGATTAACTCCTCGGGTGTTTCACTAATCTCAATCATTTCATTAATCGCAAAATCCGAACGCACCAACCCAATGTACTCGGCAATGATTCGTCCGAGTTGTTTTTTCTGTTCGGCATTTAAATCAGCGACGGAGATTCCTTGGTAGGTATCTAGCGTTTCAAGAGTGGCTTTGGTTTGAGTGATGATATCTTTGGGAACCTCAATATTGAGGACCGCTTTTTTACGTTGAGCTTCGGTCAAGGATTGAACCAAGGCTCGTCCAAACGAGAGCTCATTTTCTAACAGAGGAAACCCACGAGGTTTGGCGGATTCGTCCGCCATTTTTTGCGGATAAATTCCCACAAAACTCGGCGTGCAAGAAACCAATTGCCCATCCACGAAAGTGAAATTTTGCGAGAGATGATGTCCTTCCCAGCGCCAACCCCATTTGCCCGAGGTCGCAGGAGTGCCAAAAAAGGCGATGCTGTAGAGATCCGAACCGCGAACGCTATTTGTTTTTTCGGATGATGAGGCGGAGAAGTTTTCCAGTTCCCGCACGGCTTCCATTTTATGAAATCCACGAGCAGAGAGCGCTAACCTCAATAAATCTTGAGCCAAAGTTTGTTGCTCGGAATTCATTGCCTTCAGACTCAAACCCACGCGTGACTGAGCTCGATGATTCCACGCTGTACGCTCGGGATGATTGAAATCAAAAACGGCTTGAGACTTTTGTTCCAAAGTCAGTAAAGAAATAAACGATTGAGCGGCTTGTGTAATATCTTCTCCCACTTTTTGCGCCTGTACCATCGCACAGCCACCGATGATTGCTACCCAAACCGAAGTCAGCCGAAGCAAATTTCTCATGCCCCGAGAATGAAAGAATGAGAGGGTAGGAGCGAGAACTTTTATGAAGCGGTTGACGAAACATTCGCCCATCGCGTGGCGACCTCTTCCCATTCGGTAGTGGCTTGCGCCAAGGCCGCCTGGGTTACTTTGAGTTCTTCATTTAACTCTTTGACCCGCGTGCCTTGAGCATAGATTTCGGGATTGCTGAGATCGGCCATGATTTGACTTTGTTTAGCCTCCAATTCGCTCACGCGTTGCTCAACTTTGGTGAGTTCATTTTTCAATTTTTTTAATTCCGCAGGCGAAGGCTTGGCCGTAACGCTTCGATGGCTTTTTTCGGGGCTCTTGGCTTCCTGTACGGGCCTGCCATCAGTAAAGCCGGCGGTCAAAGCCGCACGCTCATTCGTGGCTTTGGATTTTTCTAAATAATACTCATAGTTGCCCGCATAAGGAGTGAGTCGTCCCGAGTGCACGTGCAAA
>CANHRV010000047.1 GCA_947463395.1 Opitutia bacterium
ATTAGCAGGGAACAAGACGGTTGTTTTTCGCTAAAGTGTGCGGAAAGTAACGCTTCTGCTTAAAAGTGTGACAGGGGATTCACTCCTTCTGCCTCGCTAAGGAGTCACTTTTCTTGTTAGATACGTGAAGAATAAATTCAACGCTCGCTATGTCGCTGATTTCTAAACTTTCTGCTCGTCTACAAAATCACCCCAAACGCGTGGTATTTGCTGAAGGTGAAGACCTCCGAATCATCCAAGCCGCCCGACAGTTCGCTTCTCAAAAACTGGGCGCACCGATTTTAGTAGGTGATCGCCAACGCATTAAAATCACCGCAGCCAAAAATAATATCAGTCTCAATGATATTCGAGTGATTGAGCCTGAACGTAGCGATGAGCTATCCAATTTCGCCGAAAAAATCGCCTCCATCCAACGCTATGGGAATGTCAATTTACAAGGCGACCCAGCATCCCTCGCTAAACAACGAAACTATTTTGCCTGCCTCCTCGTTGCTACAGGTGGAGCCGATGCTCTTGTGTCGGGTGCCACCTTGCATGCCTCTTCAGGACTCCGAGCCATTCTCCAAATCATACCAAGACAAGCCGGCGTTGATACCGTATCCTCGATGCTCATTTTGGAATCTCCCATCAAAACCTTGGGGCAAGACGGAGTTCTTTTTCTCGCTGATTGTGGAGTCATTCCGGAGCCCACCGTCGAACAACTCGCTGCGATTGCGGTGACGACCGCAGGTTTAGCGGGTCACCTGACAAATACCGAGCCTAAGGTAGCCATGCTCGCCTACTCAACTCACACCGATAACGCCCGCCTAGCCTCCGTTAAAAAAGTACAAGCTGCCACCGAACTCGCCAAACGTCTCGCCCGTGAATTGAGCGTGAACGCACAAATTGATGGCGAAATGCAAGCCGATGCCGCACTCAACCCCTTTGCCGCAACTGCCAAAGAGGTCAAAGGTAGCGTCGCTGGAAAAGCCAGTGTGCTAGTTTTTCCCGACCTTAATGCTGGCAATATCGCTTCGAAAATGGCACAAATCGTCGCGGGCGTTCCCGCCTATGGACAAATTCTTACGGGACTTGACCGGCCAGCGGGAGAGATTTCTCGCGGTGCAAGCACGCAAGATATTTTTGGTACCGCAGTTATCGTTGCAGCACAAGCCGTCGATAAATCGTTCCTCTATCCTAAATTAAAAGATTAGTCTTTCACACGATGTCCTCTCGTAAACGATTCGCTGAAAACGTTCCCGGGCTACTTTCCAGCCCAATGAATCTTACGACGAGTCGTATCTTTGTGGCTGCAACTCGCATGAACGATGGCAAGACCACCACTTGCTTAGGACTCACTGCAGGACTGCAATCATTGGGACTTCGCGTCGGCTATATTAAACCGATTGCTCAACGCATTGTACAATCGGGTGAAGATCAAGTGGATGAAGACACCTTGCTCATCGATGGATTGTATAAACTCGATATCCCGATTGCTGCGATGTCTCCCGTGGCCGTGAGTGCTGATTTTACCAAAAATTTCTTGGAAAATCCTGATGAAATCGGTCCACAGTTAAAAGACCGTATCTGCCGTGCTTTTGATCGCGCTGCTTATGGTAAAGACATCGTCGTCGTTGAGGGTTCAGGCCACGCTGGAGTGGGTTCTGTCTTCGGTGCCTCTAACGCTGATAACGCCAAAGTGCTTAACTCCAAAGCCCTCTTGGTCGCGGCAGGCGGTATTGGTAAACCTATCGATGAAGCGGCACTGAACTTATCTCTTTTTGAAAAAGCAGGCGTACAAGTTGTTGGTGTTATTTTAAATAAAGTCCTACCCGATAAACTTGAGTTCATTCGCGATTTTGCAGGACGAGGACTTCGTCGTCTCGGGGTTCCCCTTCTTGGCGTAATCCCGCTTCAGGAAACGTTAATCTACCCAAACCTAGATCAGGTAGCTGAAGAAACAAAAGCTCGATGGATTCACCCTTCGGCGGGCTTAAAACGCGTGCGGCGCGTCGTCATCGGAGCGATGTCGGGTCGACGAGCCGAGGAATACCTCAAAGTAAATGGCACCCTGGTCATTGTTCCTGGCGACCGCGAAGATTTACTCGAGGCCTTTATTAAAGCAGGAGGAGAAAAATCTCTCTCTGGTATTTTACTTTCGAATGGCCTTCTTCCCAATGAAGCCATCCTGCAAAAGTTAAAAGAGGCAGGTATTGCCGTCGCTGCGGTGGAGTCAGAATCGTTCGCCGTGACTTCGCGTATTAACAATATGACTGTGAAAACCATGCGTCAGGACTCCGATAAAATCCCCATCATTGAAAAAATGATAAAAGAGTCGGTCGATATCCCTGGACTGCTGAAAGCAGTCAAAAATTAACCCTGCATTTCCAGTCCTCGGAAAGTTCCCGTCGAAGAAGCAAAACTATCCGTCTCAATTCCCATACGCTGAAGCATAGAGACGAAAAGATTGGGCATGGGGTAATTCTTCTGTGCATCAAAGACGAGGTGCTGACCGTGGCGGAATCCACCACCCGCAAAAAGGGTTGGTAAATTAGTATTCTCGTGCGTGTTGGCGTTGCCCAAATTACTACCGTAAAGAACCATCGTGCGATCGAGTAAACTCTCTCCGTTTTCTTTGGTTGCTTTCAATCCATTGAGTAAGGCACCGAGATTTTTAATGTGTAATTCATCGATGGCTCGAAGCTGAGCCAATTTAGCCGCCGATCGACCGTGGTGAGAAAGATTATGATAACCATCCGCTGCGGTGGTGTCGTGATCCAATTCAATCGCTGGAGAGTTAACGCTATCAAGCATGATGGTAATGGCACGCGTGGAATCTGTTTCGACCGCCACTCGAGCCATATCGTACATCAACTTTACTTTTTCCATGTACTGCTTGGGTGTTTCAGGATCCTCAGGAGCGGCGATTTTGGGGATTGGACGAGGACGACGTTCCCATTCTTTCGCCACTTTCAACTGCTGCTCAAGCTCGCGAACACTTTGGAAATATTGATCTAGACGATCGCGATCTTGTGCACCTACTGAACGACGCATTTCCGATGCTTGAGCGCCGACGGCATCAAGAATACTTCTGCCTAAAACCAGACGACGTTCCTGTTCGGCAATCTCCTCGGGTTTACCACCCAAAAAGATTTTTCGGAAAACTTCCGAAGGTTTTTCTTCGCAAGGAATCATAATTCCTCCGCCCGTCCAAGAAAGACTGCGCACACCTCGAGCCACATTGACCCCTAAAGTCATCGAACGGTAACGAGTCTGGAATCCAATACGCTCCGCGATATACTGGTCTAAAGAAATCGTATTACGAAAACCTCCGTTACCTGGGTGAGGTGCGGCAGTTAAGAAACAGTTATCTGCGGGATGACCTCCATCGACATCGGGGTGCGAAATACCCGAAAATACCGTGAAGTCTTTACGGTGAGCTTCCAGTAATTTCAAGTAAGGTGACAACTCGTAATTACCACCCTGCCCTTTAGGAAAAAAGTTCTGTGGCAGAAGACCGAGATTATTACAGATGCCAATCATCCGACGAGGCTTCTTGTCACTCGTCACTCCTGGAGCTGCAAAAGCAGGCGTCATGCATTCTAACAGGGGAAGCGCTAAAAGCACTCCCGTCCCTGTGAGAAAACGCCGACGAGAAAGGGCTTTGCGAAAAGCCACGTAGGGAGCCTGAGAACAATCGTAATCGGATGACAGACTCATAATTTATTTGATAAGGAAAATATCACTTTGCACAAGCGAGTGAATGAGATTTCGGATGCGGTATTGAGTGGGAGCATTCGCATCTAAAATACGCTCAATTTTCTCCCGATCGGAAAAGCCAACCGGAGCCCCGGTGGCATAAACCACGAGTTGATTAAGGAAATTGCGGGCCAGAACGCGCTCGTTTTGGGCGAGCATCTTCTTAAATTCAACAATGTCTTTGAATTTTCGTCCATCGAGTTCACTCTGGGTCTCCACTGGCAAAGCATAGTAGTAGAAGAAAGGTAGACCGCTTTTACCGAATCCAGGTTCCGCCGTTTCTCCATCAATCGCGCGATATTTGGTGCGATACCCCCCAAAAACGTCAAAAGACTCTAAAGCAAAGCCAGCGGGATCAATTTTGGTGTGGCATCCTGCACAGGCTGGCTGAGCTCGGTGGCTCGCCAACTGCTCGCGAATCGTGGTAGCACCCCGGATATCGGGCTCGACGGCTGGAACCGACGAAGGAGGGGGTGGCGGCTTACGACCCAAAATACGCTCCATGACCCAAGCCCCTCGTTTGACGGGGGAGGTCGTTGTTCCATTAGCTGTTACTTTGAGAATAGCAGCCTGAGTCAAAAATCCTCCTCGAATACTACCGGGAGGTAAAGTGACCCGCCTAATGGTCGCTCCTTTAACATTCAGCGAGCTGAGGTCGTACAACTTTGCCAGTCGTTCGTTTAAGAAAGTAAAATCAGAATCAACAATGTAGCGCGCGGGCAAATTATTACGAATGAGTTCAGCGAAGTAAGCGTAACTTTCATCCGTTGCGGATTCCGCTAAGTGGTCATCGAGATAATATTCTGGATACAGTTTAGCGTCAGGAGAATTCTCCGCAATGTTTCGCAAATCCAACCAGTAATCGAGGAAGGCAAAGGTGAATCGACTAGAACGATTGTCGGCGAGCAGTCGTTCGGTTTGCTCACGCAAAACATTGGGTTGGCGTAATTTTCCAGCCGCTGCCAAATCTCTTAACGTTTGATCGGGTGAAGAATTCCAGAGGAAATAGGAAAGACGGGTAGCCACAGCCGCATCATCTAACCGACCCGGTTTTTCATCGATGTATAAGAAAGAGGGTGAACAGAGAACGGCTGTATATCCTGCAATCATCGCCTCACCAAAGCTACTACCCGTCGCGAGAGCATTCTTGATGACAGGCAAGAATCGCACTTCTTCTTGAGGGGAAACTGGTCGTCGATAAGCGGCTTTGACAAACTTTCGCAACAGCATCTCGGCATCTTTCTCGGGATTATTGGAAACGATATCCACCCACAAACCGCCCTTGGGGGATTGACGGAATGGTAAATCACCGAAAAGAACTTTATGCGAAGCCGTTGGCCATGAGTCGTAATAAGGACCAGTAATCTCAATCCAACGCATGACCAAACCTGGCTGACCATCGCGTTCAGCCAATGGATTTTGCCACCACACTTTATTGTTGGGACCAGGGCGGGAACGGAAGAAACGAACAGGGTCGATTTGAATCGTTTCGCCCAGACGTAAATCGGCTTCGAATTCGAAAGTCGTTGGCTCGACTCCTAAGTCCGCATTGGCCAGTCGACGTAAGACGTGAGCTCCACGGGCATAAATCGTCACAGGTTCAGGACGACGACCTTTTGATACTTTATCAAAATTGGGCACATACCAGCGACCTTCACTACCTGGCCCAACCCAAATCGAGTGGCCACAAATTTTCACTTTATACCGACCAGGATTCTTGATGAACGACGCGGTGAAGTGTGGCTCTAAAGGTTCATAGGTACTCGCCACCATGCCAAAGCCTTCCAAAGCACGTTGCGTGGGATTATCTTTACCGACAGTAAGCGGAGCTTGTTTTAAACGAACCTCACGTTGAGCTTCAAAACCGAGAGTAGGGAAAGTTCCACGTTCAACCGAACCTGTAAACTCCCGGTTTGTAAACATGGGAACAATATAAGCATACTGATCCCGTGCGTAATAACGCTTGGTCGTTACTTCGGGCTTCGTTAAATAAGGCACAACCACCGCACGCAAAGCCTCATCAGCAACCGCCAGATAACGACCCAACTGAACGTGTGAAACATCCAAAGCTTCACCGGTTTTATTGAAACGGTACTTTTCTGAATCCTCGGGCAACGATTCACGGATTTGCAACCAAGGTGCCTGTAATAAATCCCGAAGCGTACTTTCATACTCAAAACGATTCATTCGTCGCTGAGTGCTTCGACCGTAGCGATTAATACGGTCATTATCAAAATTCACCAATTGTTTTGCTAAACCATTTAAGTAGGCCTGAGCTTCGTCGGCTTTGGGTCTAGGTTTTTTAGCCGGTGGCATTTCGCCCGAACTCGTCCGATCAAAAACTTTTACCCAAGTCGCAAAGTTTTCCGTTTTCGTTAAATCCATCTTCAATGCCGTGATATCAAAATCGCCTTTCATCGTGTCCGCATCATGACACTCGGCGCAGTGCTTCTCTAAAAACGGAGCGAGGGGTGGCAAAGTCTTCTCCGCCGCTGGAGCAGGCTTCGCTTGTTGACCCCAGAGACTGGAGGTCAAGATTCCACCCCAAAGAAGTAAATGTAGGATTACCCGCATACAGGCAGAAAATAAGACAAAGGATTGAGAACAAGAGTTCCAACCGAAATTATAACAAAAATTATATTCTTTGGTCAGATTCTTTTGAGGAAAACCCCCTATTCTAATGCGATTGATTGAAAAACGAATCAATCTGTGCTGGAGGGATGTTTGCTTCACTTCATTCTGCTGCCCTAGTCGGCGTTGAAGCCGTCCCCGTCGAAGTCGAGGTCAACACAGGCGAAAGAGGCGAACCGAAGCTCGAAATTGTGGGACTTCCCGACAAAGGAGTCAAAGAATCGGAGGACCGAGTTCTTTCAGCCCTACAAAATACTGGCCTGCGCGGCTATGAAACCAAAACGACCATCAATCTTGCTCCCGGAGATTTACGTAAAGAGGGATCGATGTATGACCTGCCAATTGCGGTGGGTATGGCAGCAGCCACAGGCCAAATTAGCAAAGAACGATTATCGCGTTACCTTATCGCAGGTGAACTGGGCTTAAGCGGAGGCACCCGACCAGTCAAAGGTGGGGTGGCCATTGCACTGTTAGCCAGGAAACTAAACCTGCAAGGTGTCATTCTACCTCGTCCCTCGGCCGAAGAAGCTTCACTGGTCAGCGGAATTGATTCAATTCCCGTTGATTCTTTGGACGGTGCACTTCGATTTCTTTCGGGAGACAGTCGATATCAACCGCTCACCACACGTCCTCCTTTGCTGTCTGATTG
>CANHRV010000048.1 GCA_947463395.1 Opitutia bacterium
AACATTTGGAACTCAATATGTCGAGGTTGCTCGATATATTTTTCGATATAGACGGCTCCGTTTCCGAAAGCTTTTTCGGCTTCTGCCCGAGCACTTTCAAATTCTTTGGCAAACGCAGCCGCATTGTGAACGATGCGCATACCTTTACCGCCACCACCTGCGACAGCCTTGATGATAACAGGGAAACCGATGCGTTGAGCTTCTTTAACTGCTTCGCGTTGGTTATCAACGGGACCGTCTGTTCCAGGTACCGTAGGAACCTTGGCTTTGGCCGCCGTTTGGCGAGCAATGGCTTTGTCGCCCATCAGGCGAATGGCTTCGGGGCGAGGTCCGATAAATTTAATATTAGCTGAGGCGCACTTTTCTGCAAAACCCGCACGTTCCGAGAGAAATCCGTAACCAGGGTGAATCGCATCCACATTCGTGATTTCAGCGGCGGAGATGATGCGATCTTCTCGCAGGTAAGAATCTTTACTCGCAGCAGGTCCGATACACACCGCTTCATCGGCGAGTTGGACGTGCATGGATTGCTCGTCCGCTTGAGAATAAACCGCAACCGTTTTGATGCCCAACTCACGGCAGGCACGAATAATGCGAAGGGCGATTTCGCCGCGATTGGCGATAAGGATTTTATTCATTGGAAAATTCGGGGATTAGCCGACCTTCACGCGGAAGAGGGGCTGGCCGAATTCCACGGAGGTTCCATTGGCGACGAGGCATTCAACCACCGTTCCCGCGACTTCAGCGGGAATCTCGTTCATCACCTTCATGGCTTCAATGATGCAGACGACGGTGTCGACCTTGACGGGAGATCCTACGGCCACAAAGGGTGGATTCTCGGGAGAGGGGGTCGCATAGAAAGTTCCAACCATCGGCGAGTTGATGGTTTTAATATTGGGGTCAGCCACGGGTACCGCTGGAGCGCTGGGAGCAGCGGGCGCAGCGGCGACAGGAGCCACCGCTACCTGAGGAGCCACAGGGGCTGGAGCGGGGGCAGAAGCCGCTATTGCAGGGGTAGAAGCAACACGCCCATGGGCATCCCGCTTAATCCGCAACTTAAATTCTTGGTCCTGGATTTCGAACTCGGAAAGGTCCGACTTCTTCATTAAATCCACGACTTGTTTAATCTTATTTAGGTCCAAGGTTGTATCCTCCAAGAGGGGGTTTCCTTGTTGATACAATGGCTTGGGGCCATAAATCAACCATCATTCCGATAATTCGCTCGGAATTTTTCCTAACTTACTGCCTATACGTGACTTAAATAAGAATGATATTAGGGGTATTGTGCGAGTTTTTGGGGCAGAAATTGGTCCGTAGATGTTCACTCTGGTCTGATCGGCCAGAATTCGGTTCACGTTTAAAACCTCAAAGGGGTTGAAATTGCCTTTTTTGGGTATGGAGAATACCCCTTCAAAGTCCAAATTGGAGTCCACGAGGTCGACTTCCCCGGCCATTTCTAGGAAAGATTGGGGGCCGGTAATTAAGATGTTGGGGAAGTAAGCCCTGCCCTCGAGGCAACCAAAGTCCCCTTGGGCTTGGACGAGATTGTAGGTCGTGGCATTGATGCCCACGACTTCAAGTACAGCTGAGAGGCCACCTAAAATCCGTACTTTTTCTAGTTCAGGATTTCTTAGAGAAAAACTGCCCAAGCCTCGGACAAACTGAGGTTTCTCTAGGTTAATTTTACCATCAAAATTAAAATTCAGAAAAGTTAACTCTTTAGGGGCTTTTTTAATGGTGAGGCTTTTGGGATTTTCCGAAGAAGCGGAGAGGTTTTCGAAAAGAGGAATGAGTAAACGAGAATCACAGTCGGAAAGATTAATCGAGAATAGCATGTCCTGATTTTCCTCGTCATGCATTTTGAAACGAGCGGTTCCGTTCGCCAAACCCATCGTTGATACGACGTTTAAAATTTTATTTTTTTGGGAAAGATTTAATACGAGGTTTTCACTGGCTACACCCCAAGCTTGGAATGAAGTGGGGCAGAGAAGTGACGCGTCGATATTCAGGGCTTCACCTTTTTGTTCTCCGCGGATATTAAGTTTAGACTGACTGGGTAGTTTCAGGCCACGCAACATTTCTCCTGCCTTCTTATCAGCGCAGTGTGCAATAATCCATGGTTGGAGATTCCCAGATAATTGAATGATTGGCCCATTTTCTCCCTCAGGCTTTCGCCAATCCCAGACGGCAGAACCCTCTAGCCATCCATCGGTTTCTGGGTTCGCTCCCGCTAATTTATGTACGCCGATAAAGGTAGTGTCGGGATTAGCATCGACACTGATTTCAACGGAGTGAAAGGGTGTTTGTAAAAATTGAAATTGATCTAAGCGCACTCGACCTTGCGTGATGGCGTCCTCAACACCCCAGTGACCAGAAACATCGATGGTAGCGTATGGGTTACTTGATAGAACAAAGTAACGCCAAAGGGAGACCCACCAATCGCCAAGAACTTGGTCGAGGCACTGAGGATGAACTTCGCCAAATAATCGAAGGCTGTAGGCGCCATTCTTTTCTAGCGAACAATCGGCCTCACCACGCACGGAGGCCAACTGCAATTCGCGAAGTAACAAAGAATAGGGTGTGCGATTGGGGTCGTAATCAAAATGAGCCGTTAGAGGCATGTCATGCTGGGGGGCAATAGCCTGTGTGCTTAAGCCCATCGCCTTTAATCCAGAAAAAGTAATATCGCCATCCACACACCCCAGCTTTTCTCCGTGTTGAATATTAACATCGGCCAGGCCAATGACCCCTTGTAATTCAACGCCCGCTTCTTTTAGGCCGGATTTTATTTCAGGAAAACTGAGCAGGTCTTCGACATCAATCTGGGCTTGAGTGATTTCAAAAAGAAATTGATCGGTGAGATTTTCCTCGTCCGCTGGTTGCCAGAGAATTTGTCCACTAGCCCATGAGCGATGGGAGAAAAAATCGATATCGATTTCAGTAAAGGTTTTTCCAGCTCGGGGATGAACTTCAATCGTTGCTTGGATTTCTTTAATCCTGTCGTAAGAAAAATCGGCCATAATGATTTCACCCTGAGTTTCAGCCCATGTGTTTGTGCCATGGAGTTTAAACTCCAAACACCGGGCAGCGAATTTTTGATAAACGAGGTTAGCCGCTTCCCCTTTCAGCTGCCATGTGTCTAAATGACCCGCGGGATCGAGTTGAAGATGGATTTGAAAGTTTAACTCCTGAGCTTGTATCAACGTGGGCAAGCTGGGTTGCGGTTGATTGCCTAGCACCAAGCGGCAGGTTAACTGTGAGCTTCCTTGTTTTTCGCTGAAGGCTTGTAAATGTAAAGACGCACCGCCAGCTCGATCGGCAATTAAGGTCGACTGTTCTATTCCACTTAAGATTCGGCTAACCCGTGCTGCGAGAGGCTCGAGGTTCGGTTCGGCGGTTGATGGCAGTGTGAGGATGCCGATGGGCACTTTACCTTCGGCTGAAACAATGAAATCACCCGCACGTAAAAAGAGCCCTGAAGTGGTAAGCCAAGGACCCTCTTTTTTAATTTCCCCACGAATATCTTCGACGATTAAACGTCTTTGGCCCGTTTGGGAGGCTGCGGCTGGACACCAGATTTTTCCGCCACGCAGATAAATGCGGTCAGGCAAAATTTGCCCGCGGCCAAGGTGCCAAAAGTTAAGTTTTAATTCGGCTCTTTCAACCGTTAGGATTTCACCCGTAATGGGTTCGACCTCGAGAGTTAGGTCATCGGCGGCTAGACTTAAATTAGGCAGAACCCAAAAGTTTCGCGCTTGAAGAGTAATTCCATCTTTTTGCAATTTTTGGTTTAGGATGGAGACGATTCCTTCGGGAATCCGCCAGCCTCCATCGCGAGCGCTAATCCAGAGCAAAAAGATTTGTATAAAAAGAAGTAATCCAAGACTAACCAATCCAAGTCGACGAAGCCATGAGTAAAGAGGTGAATGCTCAGAAGAAGAGCTCATCGACTGGGCGTATCTAAAAGAGGAAGAAGGATTTCAGCGAGAGACGGATCGAGTAAAAAGTTATCGCTATCAGACTCATCGCGCAGGAGGAGTGCCGACCCGCTTAAAGGTGCCGAGCAAAGATAGGTGCGAAAAGATTCGGCCGCACCCGTTGCTCCTGCAGCCGCTTGATCGGTGATGCGCAATTCGTAGACCCATTCTCCAGCCCCGATTTCTCGAGTGGGGAATTCCACGGCTTTCACTTGTGCAAAGGCAGTAGCCAAACGTCGACTGAGGTTCGCATCAAGCACGCCCGTGCTAATCCAATTTCCTTCCGGACTTAAGCGTGCCTCTCCGAGAACTTTATTATCCTGACGGCGAACTAATCTGAGTCCACTGACTTTGGCGCCAGCGGTGAGCTCGGTGACGATGCGACTTCGCCAGTATTGTGGAGCAACATTCAAATGATCGTTCTTAAGTAATGAAATTTCACAAACGGCAGCGAAGGCCGAACCTTTTTGGTGGACAATCAGGGAACTCGTTGGGTGATTTTCTGGAGCAGGGTAGAAAAAGATAACCACGCGTTCGCCACCAAATTCGACATCGATTTTTTGCAAAGGTTTTGCCGTGATGGTATTAGCAGGGATGAGCCAAGGTCCGGCTTGATCACCCAACTTTCCTGGTTGTCGTAAGGCTCGTAGTTGGCTGAGGGCAGTTAAAAACTCCGTGGCCTTTGCCGCGTTGGCTTCGCGTCGTTGGGTGGCGGTTGAGCCTGGAGCGACGGGGATTTCCCAGCGGGCTTCTCCCGTGGATGATTCTAATCGGTGTAAGGTAATCGAACGTCCGCCCGAGGTGAGAGTGAATCCAGTAGCTAATTCATAATCGAAATCGGTTGGACGTGTTGAGTTTAAAGTTTCGCGAGGGTTAAACCATTCCGTTAGGTTTTGTGTATCGAGCAGAAATACCGACTCATTTTCTTCTAATTTCGCCCAACGCTGAGAGGTGGTTCCCGATTTAATTTTTCCTAACAAAAGTACTTGGCGACGAGAATTTCCTTCTACTCCAATCCGCCACTCAGGTGTGGCTAGCCCCGTTTCCTCCTGAGGGTTTTCGACAAAGGTGAAGGCTTTGGCATTGAGCAAATTGGTGATAGCTTTGTTGGCTCTTTCGGCGTCGGCTAAGTGATCGAAAGGAGCTTCAAAGCGCCATTCAGGTCCCTGATTGCGGTGACCGACGCGAGTTCTTTCTTCCAACGTTAGGGTGGTTAACACATCGCTTTCGGGTGTTTTTTGACGGACAGAAAGAGCTCGTGCTTCGAATTCATTAATTTCAAAAACTTTATCAATACGATAGGTTTCGGGTTTGGCATCAAGGGCGGCCGCTAATGCATCTCCTAAGGGAATAATTTTTTCTCCATTAGGAATTAGCAAAAAAGTCTGACGAGTGTCTTTGTTCTCGCCGATTTTAACTTCCACGACACTTCCAGTTTCTGAGGTCGTTTTTAAAATCCAACGAGGTTTTTCCAGACCATAGACAGAGAGGTTGCCTGAACCAACTTTTGCCTCGGTTGTCGAAAACCCTTTTTCTACATCGATGTATCTTACTTCATCTAAAAGCCGTTGCACAGCCCAGAGATTGGCTGGCCAGGTATACGGGGTTGTGACGTACCAATAGCCGTTCTTTTTTTCGAGGCTCAATTTCTTTTCCTGATCCAGGAGCTCAATTTTAGCAATGGCACTGGAGAACAAAAAGTTTTGCGCAATCGGTACTGGGGCGTGTTGACGAGTCGATTTCCAAACCAAGCCAAAGGCTAGTAGATTGGCAACGATGAGAATGAGAGTAGAGCGGGCAATCCGCATAAAGGTCTTAACTTCTGCGACGCCAGAAGGAAATCGCAAGCCCGACTACACAGACAATGACGGGAATGATGCTGAATCGCAGGGCTAAGGCCCAGAAATCGGAAGCCGTGGCATTGACTTGATAGGCCGTGGAGGCTCGGGAGGGGAGGGATACCGCACGATCACGATCGGATAGCCAAGCGGCACATTGTAAAAGGAAGGCCTGATTGCCTCCGCGATTGAGCCTTGCGTTGGCCGCTATTTCGGAAGTCCCAACGACGGCAAGTCGACCTCCTGTACTGCCCGACCCTTTACTGATACCAGTGGCACGCTCAGCCGCCGAGGCAATGCAAATAGGTCCAGCTTGGTCTCGGTCGGGGTCAAAGCGAAAAGGTTTACGGCGTATTTCTGTTTCACCCCAAGAGTTGTCAGAAGCGAAGATGAGAGGAGTGACGGATAAAGTGCTGTCGGGTGGACTACCTTCATCGAAACGAGCAGGCCGCAGACGTGTGGCGATGAGTGGAAGGTCTTGTTCCTTTAAAACGCGGGTTAACGGGTGAGGTTTGTCGGTTAGTCGACGCAAAGCAATATCGCCATCGGTTGTCCGAGAAGAGGGGTCTGGTTCTTGTAATTCAGCATCGGGTGAGAAGATTGCCCACTCAGCTAATACGGACTCCAATCCATGCGGCTTGCCGGGGTCCAAGAGGAGAAAGACGCGCCCGTTCTTTTCGTATAAATAACTGCGTAACCGTTCCGTCTCTGCAGGAGTAAAGGCAGTTTGTGGACCAGCGACTAAAACCATCGAGGCGTCGCGAGGTATTTCGGTAATCGTTAGTAGGTCGAGAGGGCGAACGATAAAATTACGATTGCGCAACTGGCGAGAGAGGGAGGACATTCCTCGCCATGGATTAGGTTCTTCAATCCCTAGTTCACCGTGTCCGCGAGTAACGTAGCAGATGGCTGGTTTGTCTTCCGTGACCTCTAGTAATCCTGATGTGATGGCTTCTTCACCACGAAAAACGAGACGTTTGTCGGCAGACATCTCAAAGAATTCATTTCCATTAATGTACTTAGCTCGATTGCCGCAGGTAAGAATTAAAACCGTATTTCGACCAGGTGGACCGTGTTGTGCA
>CANHRV010000049.1 GCA_947463395.1 Opitutia bacterium
GCTGGCTTTGGTGGCCTGCCAAGCTCCGCCACCCTCGGTGACGGATATGCCCGGGTTCTCTTATATTCACTCTAAGCGTCGGACAGAAGCGGACGTTGCTCGTGCCTCCGAGGCTTTTTATGCTCGTGAAAAACACGGCCAAGATGTGGTTTTTCGAACCACGGAAAACGAGCGGGCTGGTTATTATTTTTATTTTAAGTTAGATTTCGATCCTCCCCCTCAATCGCGTTTGGTTCTTGAAGTCACCCGGATGGAGAACGTTGCCCCTGAGCGATATGATTTTTCTCTTTCCTTAAAGCCTAAGTTTCCGTGGGGCGAGTACGTGGTTGGTTTGACGGGTAAAGAAGCGGGTGGACCTAAATGGATACCAATCGCTTGGTGTCTCACAGTGGTCGATGCTCAAGGTAAAATATTGGCTTCGCAACATAGCTTTTTGTGGGGAACGCCCATGGAGTTAGAAGCAAACTAGTTGATAAAAACGATGCCCTCATTGCGGTGGACCACTTGGCGACCTTTAGCGCTACAGTACCCTATTCCTGCTTTAACTTTGCCTGAGCAATTAGATGGAGGCCAAGCCTTTCGTTGGCGGCTTTATCAAGAAAACGAGTGGCGAGGTGTCATCGGTCGAGCAGTGGTTCGCTTGCGTTATCAAGGTGCAACACTCGAATGGTCTAGCTCGGATGATTCCGTTGCCCTAATCGAAAAGTTAAACGATTACTTTGATGCGAAGGGCGCTCAGGCAAAATTAGTCGAAAAACTACCGTGGCAATCGGATACCGTTTTGTATCAAGCGCTCAAAGCTTATCCGGGTTTGCGTATCCTTCGACAGGATCCTCACGAAACTCTCATCGGTTTTCTTTGCAGTTCGAATAAAAGAATTCAACAAATTCGTACGATGGTTTCCTCACTTGCTCAGACTTTGGGGGAGCCAATCGCCGAGGATTATTATACTTTGCCGTCTTGGTCGGCGATAGCCCAAGCTTCCGCTGTGCAATTGAAGTCATGTGCACTTGGCTACCGTGCCAACTTTTTGCAGGGTACAGCACAGAAGCTCATCGATAGACCTGATTGGGAAAATGAGTTTCGTCAGTTACCGACACGCGAACTAATTGAAACTTTACAAACCCTACCAGGGGTAGGCCCTAAAGTGGCGGCTTGCGTTACTCTTTTCGGATTTGGGCGGTGGGAAAGTTTTCCTGTCGATACTTGGATGGTGCAGGTGTTAACTCAGGCCTACGGTTTACAGGGGTATTCGGCGAAACAGTTGGAGATGTTTGGCCGAGCCCATTTTGGCGAAGCGGCTGGAATTGCTCAGCAATACCTCTTTGCCAGTGCTCGCACGGGTCGATTGGGGATTTGATCGCGTGACTTTATTTTATCGGTAAACCCCAAGTTTCTTGAATGATTGTGGGGGTTAAAATTGCGTGCGGTTTACCATAGGCCATTCCTTGGCCGGCTTTCAGCAGGGTCAACTGATGGCATTGGTAAGCGAGGGGTAGATCGTGGGTTGCGACGAGTACACCTGCACCTTGTTGAGCCATTTCCTTGATGGCACGTGAAACCAATTCGGTGCGACAGAGATCGAGTGCAGCCGTTGGCTCATCGAGCAAAATGCATTTATCAGAAAAGTTTCGGTGAAGACTGAAGGTTAAACAAAGATGAGCAATTTTGCGTTCGCCACCTGAAAGGGAAGAGAGGCGATAGGATTTCTTCTCTCCGAGGGCGAATCGATTCATCCATTCGTTGAATAAATCACGATGGGGCGAAAGTTGACCGAGCTCCTCTATTGTAAAATCCCAAGTGGAATGTGGGTTTTGTGGAGCGTAAGCGAAAAGTTTGGCCAGATTTTGGGTGAGTGAACTCGATGAAGGAAGTTCGGTTACCATAACCTCGCCTTGGCTGGCGGGAATAAGACCCATACAGGAACGCAGTAAAGATGTTTTGCCGGCACCATTGGATCCAACCACGCCAATAATTTCGCCAGAAGAAACGGCCGTCTGAATCTTTTCTAAAATCGTTTTTCCTCCGAGTTGTGCGGTAAAATCTTTGAACTGTAATAAAATTTTACTCATGTTGACGTGAGGCAATCCAAACGAAAACGGGAGCGCCCAGCAGGGCGGTCATCGCCGCAGCGGATAGGGGAGTCTGTGGCCAAAGTGTGCGGCCGAGCGTGTCAGCCGATAATAGAAGAATGCCACCGAGAAGACCAGCTAACGGTAAAACAGTAGCGTGTCTTGGGCCAAGTATCGCACGAGCTAAATGGGGAGCGAGCAATCCGATGAAAGCAATCTGTCCAACTAGGCATGTGGCAGCTGCCGCGGCAAGCGCGGTAAAAAGAATACTTTGGCGACGAACTGTTTGAACGGGGCAACCTAAAGTCAGAGCCACGTCTTCCCCTAGAGAGAGTCGATCAAGGTTTTTACTTTGCAGACATAAGAAAAGTGAGGACCCAAGGCATAAAATGATGGGTACAGCAATGAGAGGAAGGGTGGCGGTTCCGAGCCAATCACCAGCCATTCCACTGACTAAAACGTCACGCGCCTGGCTATTGCGTGCGGCAAGAACCAGCGTGCCAGCTGCGGCGAAAGCATTTAGTCCAAGTCCCGTTAGAAGCAGACGAGCTGTCGAACCTTTACCCCCTAAGATAACGAGTAAAAGGGAAAGTAAAAGGGCGCCAGTGAAAGCCGCACTGGGAACGAGCCAAGGATTTTCCCAAACCATCGTTTCGGCACTCGATAAAAGAACAGCGATGCCGAGAAGTGCTCCGCCAAAAACTCCCGTTAAACCTGGGTCAGCAAGCGGGTTTCGAAAGAGGCCTTGTTGGGATGCTCCGCCAACACCTAAGGCAATTCCAGCAACCAAGGCGGCTAAGACTCGAGGAAGTCTCAAAAGAAGTAATTCATTTTCTTTCCCCCAACCTAAAGCCGAACTTCCCAAGGCGAGAGCACCTAGGGCACAAAGAGAGAGTAAGAAGCAAACAATGCCTATCACCAGCCAAGGATTTCTTCTTTTTATCATCGACCTAAAATAATCTCAAAAGGATTAGCCTCACGAGGAACTATCGTGCGTGGAGTAGGGCCTGTCGGTGTGCCTTGAGTGGGGTTTTGGTTTTGATAACTGGCACCCGATTTAATGCGATTGATAGCGGATTGAAGACGTTGGGCTAAATCATTCCTTAAATCATTGAGTGATCCAGAAAATTGTACGCTAGGGCCTTGAGTGAGGCCATCAGTGCTGGGCGTATCTTCGGCGAAGCCGAGAGTAGTAAAATAGTCTGCGTAAGGTCCACTGCCGCGCATTTCGGCTTTAATGCTGAGAGGCCAGTCAGCAAATTTCATTTGGGGGTAGGAACTGATTTGACCGCTTGCCGAGAGGTTTAATAAGGCATTTTTCACCAGGCCTTTTTTGATTTTGATTGTTCCATCTGGCAGTCGCTGTAGCTCAACTTCCGCCAAATCATAATTAAACTGAGCGAGCGACTGCTGAAGTTTCGCTCCAGCTTTCATCGCAGTTGCTGCTTTAGTGATTAAATCGGCTTGTTTCTGATTTTTAGTTAGAGCTCCGGCAAGCATTGCAATATTGCCGATAGTTTCCGCCGTGGTGGCTGCTTGATTAGCACTTAAGGCCATCGCTCCTTCTTGCGATCCAAACGCCTGAATTTGTCCACCTTTGGAAGTAGCTCCCGCCTGCCAATTGATTTTATCGATGAGCTGATTAAGGTTTATCGCCAATCCCTCGGCCGTAATGTATGCATCTCCCTTGCCTTGAATAAACTCTTTCAGAGCAGGAAAACTCGCGGCAACGGCTCCGAAATCGAATTGGGTTAGGGTGAGTTTGCTATTTAATAAATAGGGACCACCCAGCAGAGAAGGTTGGAAACTTAGTTTGCCACTACCACCGAGAGTTCCTTGGGCAAACTTACCTTGTAGGTTGCTTAAGACGATGGTTTCGGGGGTCGCCTCAATTTTAAGATTTAAATTTTCTGCCGTGAGATTCTTTGCCGTGGCTTTTTGTAAGTTGAGGATGACAGAACCTTGATGGTTTTTCCAGAAAGGGACACGGTCGGGCAGAGTGTTTTTGGGTGCAGGTGCCGATTCGGCGTCTGATTGGCTGATTAAACCGCTGATGTCATCCCAATAAAGATTTTCAAAATCACACTGAACTTGCCAGTCGTTCAAGGCACCTTGGATTTTTTGGCTGACAGCGAGTTTTACGCGAGTGCGACCTGTACCATCGAGTTGGCAAAGAGCAGACATCACTTTTTCTGTTTCTTTTGTTAGATAACTTCCCTCCAGCGAGAGTGATTTAACTTTGGCTTCGCGGTCTTTGAAGCTGAGATCGCTGATGTTTAGACTCCCTTTGATATCGCCACGCGAGGAAATCTCTCCTTGTGCACGATAGTTTCCCGTCGAGATATTCGAGAGGAACGCCACCATAGGTTGTTCCGCTAAGGCTCCTAGATTTCCTTGTAACTGCAGTCGCGTGGGAGAATCACCCAGACCTACTTCAACATTTCCCGTCGCTAAAATCCTTGATCGATTGCTTAAAGTGGCTTGTTGAAACTGAAGCTGGGTCGCTTTCTCTCCGAAAGTGAGTTCAAGTTGAGTGGAAAAATCACTTTGTCTAATCCAAGATTTTTCCTGCCAAATTAAACTGGTGTCGCGGAAGGAAAGCGGTGCACCCTCGGTGCGAATAAACCAACCATCCGATTTAAACCCTGCAACCACTTCGGCTTTTTCGAGGGTGCCAGTCATTTTAAGGTTGGGGATGAGGGCAGAGAGAGACTCTAAGGGAAGTTTTTCTGCCGTCGCTTCTATCACCACGCCTGTTGGTTTGGAGCCTTCCCAGGCATAGGGCTGACGGAGTTTTACGTTAAGTAAATTTTGACCATTTTGTTTTATCATCGCCTCAAGTTTTTTTATCACGGGCGATTGATTCTTTTCTGCATTCACTTCGAATCGTGCTAGCAGACGAATGCCTTTAACTTTCTCTTTAGGTAAATCTTGCCAGCCTGGCTGACTGATTAATTCGGCCAAACCGAGATCAATCGATGCGGATAATCCCCACGCATTATCAGGTTGCAGACGCAGGGTGGCTTCTCCTTCAGCAATCGAGCCAGCCGATGATTGAATGCGGAAGGGAGACAGACGAATGGAGTTAGCCTCGCTGGTGAAGGGAATTTCTAAATCGACATCTTGTAGTAAGGGCTTGTCTCCTCGCAATAGACTCAGTCCAGAAATACGATGAGTTTTAAGAGTTTTAATTTCTGGCTCTCCCTGGCGGAAATGAATTTCTGCTTCTCCTGTCCATCGACCAGCAGTCGCCGTTAATTGTGCGAGAGAGAGGAAAGGATTTAGTGAAGCCATTTCAGCATCTTGAGCAATGAGCCTAAAGGTTAGGTCGTCTAGAGGTTTTCCCTGTTGCCATTGCCATGGTTTTGTTAGCGAGAGTTTAATACCGTTGCCCGCTAAATTAAACTGAGAGCAATTTAACACTCCTTGTTTTTTCTGAATTTCAGATTGTAGAACCCACTTGGATGACTCAGAGGGTAGGGCAGCGCGTGTAACGACAGAGGATTTCATCCATTGAAGGCCCAAATCGGTTTTAATCGTCCATTCATCTTTCGTAGGTTCCGCTGTTGCGGAAAGTTTTCCTTTAATACCGAGTGGTGGCAAATCAGCGCTAAGAATACCAAAGCGCTGTGGGTCGATATTTAAATCGGCTTCCGTAAGAATTTTTTTCTCATCTGATTGAATGGCCAACTGTGCAGCTATTTTTTGCGAAGCATCGCGCAGGGTTCCGTTTAAAACAAGAATGCCATCGGTATGGCGCTCGCCTTCTAAATCGAGGCTCATGCTCCCCACGGCCAGCGGGCTTTCGTCTTTGGCTAAAACAGTTAGGCGACAATTTTTTATATCGGATAGTAGAGATGTTAGACTTAGTCCTGATTTACCCAAAGGCCTTTGTAATTCCGCTCTCAAAATAATTTCTCCGCGTGGTGTTGTCTGAGTTTTACCTACATTGAAACCTGGCCAAGCCAAACCAGCTCGCAAATCGATCAGGCCAGCGGAATCAATCCCTTCACCTTTGGCACTGAAGCGAATCACCTGAGTGTCTGAAAGAATAATTCTTCCAGTAACCCCGTAAGGACCAATGGCAAATGATGGAACGTTTGGTAACCCATCCACCTCTTTTGGTTTTTTTTCAACGGCGGTCCGTTTTTGAGCTAAATTAATTTCCAGTCCTTTGACCTCAATTTGATTGAGTGTGTATTTACCAAAGAGAGAAGCGAGGAGGTCAACTTTGCCCTGAACGAGGGTGAATTTGATTTGAGTTCCGTCTTCGAGGGTGAGATCAGCATTCTCAGCCAAAAAACTTCCGCCAAAAGAGGCCTGTACCTTCTTGATATCACCAGTGATTTTCGATTCGGACAGAAGGCTGGCGATTCTTTTGCCTAGGGGTTCAGGTTTTAGTTCTGAATCAATCCACAGAACTGCAAGGCCGCTTAGTAAAATAATAGATCCGACTATCCAAAGAGTGATACGGACGGCTCGCGACATAGGATGACTTTAGAAGGATGGCGTTCCGTAGAAGACGAGCAACAAAAAGTGCCAGAGGACAATAAACCACCGTTTTCGATGTAATCTTCTAAAAGAAACAGGCCGCCCAATCGTGGGCGGCCTGTGCGAGCCGAACTCCGGAGAGACCAGCTTAGGAGTTGTAATTGTAACCTTCTTCGCCGTGGTCGGTGATATCCAAGCCACGAGCTTCCTCTTCTTCC
>CANHRV010000050.1 GCA_947463395.1 Opitutia bacterium
GGGTGCAACGGGAGCTATGTCAATGACTCGTCCCGTATTGACGAGGAGTAATCCTTGTATCAAAACTGTCTCAAAAAGAATGCCAAAGTCAACCGCCAACGATTCGAGTGACCAATCCAGTGCCTTTCGTGCTTTCATTGCCGACAAGGGCCTGCGAGGCACGCGTCAAAGAATGGCGGTTTTTGAAGCGGCCCGAAGTAGCACCGGACACTATACAGCAGAAGAGTTATTGAAAAAATCTCGCGCCCTCGATCGCTCGGTATCTCGTGCAACAGTCTATCGTGCCCTGCCCTTGCTGATTGAATGCAACGTCGTGCGCGAGGTCGATGTCGGTCGAGATCATAAATATTATCTCACTGAAACGGGAGCGACTCCGTTTCGAGCACAATTAATTTGTGGTCATTGCGACACCATCCTCGAAGTGGATGCCCCCTTTATGGAATGGTACGGTAAAGCCGTCGCTGCGAAACATGGCATGAAACCCATTTCACAAAAACTGCAAGTGACAGCTCTCTGTCCTAAATGCCAAAAATAATTTTTTATGAAATCTTTTCCTGTACCCGCCGTCTTTCCGCCTTTGCCTTCGCAAGGAATTCCGCTGACTGATTTACAGCGTGAAGTTCTCGCACTTAAAAAAGCGAAAGACGCCATCATTCTCGCGCACAATTACCAATGTGAGGATATCCAAGCTGTGGCTGATTATGTCGGCGACTCACTGGGATTAGCCTACAAAGCGGCTGAGACTCAAAACCAAACCATCGTCTTCTGTGGCGTTCATTTTATGGCGGAAACCGCCAAAATTGTGAATCCTACACGACGAGTCCTGTTACCCGACTTGGAAGCAGGTTGCTCTTTGGCTGACTCATGTCCCGCGTCTAAACTTGCCCAAGTCAAAGCCGCTCACCCTGAACTTTATGTCGTAGCCTACATCAATTGCAGTGCTGCCGTTAAGGCCTTAAGTGATGTCATTGTCACGAGTGGTAACGCTACCAAAATTGTCCAAAAAGTTCCGGCTGATCGTCCGATTCTTTTCATCCCTGATCAAAATTTAGGCAGTTGGGTTTCAGCCAAAACGGGACGAGCCATGCAACTATGGCCCGGCAACTGTTACGCCCACGTTCAATTCACTCCCGCTGCCCTTCTCCGAGCCAAAGCACAATACCCCGATGCTCCGATTGTGGCTCACCCCGAGTGCACCGAGGCCGTGCGTGAGTTAGCCGACATGGTTTGTTCGACCGAAAAAATGGTCGAATGGAGCAAAGCACAAAAGGCTGATACGCTCATTATCACGACTGAGTCTGGCATGATTCATCGACTACGTCGCGAGGTACCCCAAAAAACCTTCATCGCTGCACCCACAGATCGTTGCTCCTGCAACGAGTGTCGTTTCATGAAAATGAATACTTTAGAAAAAGTACGCGACTGTTTGATTAACGGAAGTCCTGAAATTCAGTTCGATGAATCCATTCGTGCCGCAGCGGAAATCCCCCTGCGTCGCATGCTGGAGTGGAGTCGGCTTTAACCGTTTTTGCTAAATATTTCTCGATAAACGGTGCTTAAACCAAGTTAATCAACTTGGATAAGCGCTTGGCTAAATCATTTTATTCTCTAATTTTACGGTGAATTTCTTTGCGAACTGATTGACAAACTTAACTTTATTATAAAGTTGAAAACAGCGTTAGTTACTTAACCCAGCAAGTTTTTGAAAATGAATTTAAATAAAATGAAATTAGAATTAGACCCCTCCGATTTCCCTACGAAGGATGCTTTTGTCCGTGCCTCAATTGCCCGAGCTCGCGACTTAGCCGTTCAGGCTTGGGATGAAGAACACTCCAACCGTCAAGAGTTCATTGCACGAGAAGTGTCCAGTCTGTCCAAAAATGAACTCGCCCGCCGTCTGATTAAGTTGATGTCGCGACCCAGCCGTGCACGAGCCAAAATCAATGACTCGATGCGCAACAAGGCTAAATCGATGCGCAACAAAGGTCTGAATGTTCGAGAAATTTCGGCTGAACTCGGAATCTCCATTCCTTCGGTTTACAACATTACCAAGGACTAATCTTGCCGAAGACTCAGGGACATTGTTGACTTTCGACAATGTATCTCTGGCCCTACGGTGATCCTGCCTCGGCTCCAGCCGATGCTCCCGTACACATTGGCGGCAAGTGGGATATTCCAACGCTTTTAGGCGCTTACCAAAAAGGGATTTTTCCCTGGCCGACTCCTGGTCTTCCCATTCGTTGGTGGAGCCCTGATCCTCGGTTTGTTCTTCTGCCAAATGAGTTACATTGTACTCCCAGTTTGCGCAAAGTGATGCGTAAACCAGGTTGGAAGGTGACCGTCGATCAAGATTTCCCTTCGGTAATTCGACATTGTGCTAAAGTTCCGCGTGCAGGCCAAGGTGGCACATGGATTACACCCAAAATCATTGAAGCGTATATCGAGTTACATCGTCTTGGTTTCGCTCATAGTGTTGAAACCTACTGGGAGGGAGAATTGGTCGGAGGACTGTACGGTATTTCCTTGGGTCAAATCTTCCATGGCGAATCAATGTTTCACCTAAAAACCGATGCCTCTAAAGTTGCCTTTGTGGCTCTGGTCGAACGCCTACAGGCCTGTGGTTACCGGTTGATTGACTGCCAGGTACCGACTCCTCACTTGGCTAGTTTCGGAGCCTTTGCCACTCCACGATCTGAGTTTTTGAGTTTTCTCGAAACTTACCGGGAAATTGAGCCAACGGCTAATCCTTGGACTAATCCGCTTTGGCCCAAAGTTCAGGGTGAGCCTTCATAAAGAGTGGAACCTCTCGATCATAGACTCGCTCCACAATTAAGCACAGTTGCTGGAGAGAGCGTCCATCGGTGTAAACGGCAATACCTGCATTCAAGTAAGCTTGCTCACGTTGTTTCATTAAATCACGAATCTTAGCCTCGGTATTATCCCCTGCCAAAAGTGGACGATGGGTTTTATTGGCGGTACGACGAACAATCGTCTCAACCGAGGCAAAAAGAGTAATGACAATCCCTTTGCGACGAACCAACTCAGCCATTCCAGGTGGCACCACCAATCCTCCACCGCAAGCAACAATAACGCCTGTGGCCGGTATTTTCTCTTCCATGATTTTTCTCTCACATTGGCGAAAGTAAGTTTCGCCGTGTTTAGCGAATATTTCCGCCACACTCATACCCTCAGCTTTTTCAATCAAGTCGTCTGTATCTAACAAAGGACGTTGCCAACGATGGGCTAACTGACGACCGAGCGCAGACTTACCCGTACCCATCATTCCCGCGAGAATAAGGTTGGGCTGAAGTTGCGGTTTAAGGTCTTGCACCATGGCATTATCACAAATCGACCAAGCTCATTCCGCAAGCGACAATCTCTCAGTCAACCAATGAAAGTCGGCCCAAAGGCAGACTCGACCGCTTGCTTTCCTAGACATCCCGCATTACTTCAAACGACACATGAGTTGTGTCACACCATCAAACAGGGAAACAAAACAGCACGATTTAACCAGCGTGCTTAAGCAAACTGCGGGAGTTCCCTTTTACCAGCGCGCCGACTGGGCTCAAGCGCTCACCCTTCCCTGCCTTCAACTGGATCAGTTACCACACCTAACCAAAGAAGAATTTCGCCTAAATTCTCCTGCTGGATTTTTACCCAACCATTTCGATTTAACCACCCTCGTTCAGTCTGGTGCCGTTGAAGAAGAAAATACTTCAGGGACTTCGGGTACGAGTGTACGAGTTATTTTCGGTGCAACGTGGTGGGCCGAGCAAGAAGCTCGAGCACTCAGACAAAATCATTTCATCAAAAAAATCTTAGAGAATAACCCGCTGGCCCGCCGTGCCGTTTTCACCACCCCTGGCTGCAGTGGCGTAAGTTGCTACGCCCGCTGGCTCAATTACGAACAACGCATTATGGGGCAGACCCTATTCGTGAATCAGTCCCGTATTCCATTTACGATTCCCGAGGAAAAGTATGCGCAAATGGTCGAAGAAACCTTGCGCTGGGATCCTACTTTTCTCGATGTCGACCCCGTTCACGGCATGGCTTTTGCACTCTACTGCGAACGCCATCAGGTTCAATTCCCCTCCCTGCGTTTTATTCTCTCGAGTTACGAATATACCAGCGTTCTGCATCGTCGCATCATGAGCCGGGTTTTCGGCGTTCCCGTCATCAATCTCTACGGATCCAGCGAAACGGGGCATCTCCTGATTGAAAAAGAGGACGGCTTTATGACGCCCAGCATCGAGACTGCGCTTTTAGAAATTGATTCACGACAACCCTCAGGGTTTGGACAGTTACTTGTGACGACACTGACCAACCCTTATCTACCGTTGATTCGATATGAAATCGGAGATTTCGTTGAAAGCGACCATCGTGGACACCTCGTACATGGTCGCATTCGCGATGCATTACTCAATCACGAGGGCTCATGGGTGACGACACGACAAATCGACAAACTGTTTCACGATGGTGAAGGGATTGCTCATTATCAACTACGCCAGAACACCGATGGAAGCTGTGAACTTCTTTTACTTCCCGAAAAATCGGGAGATACGCTAACGCAAATTATTCCTGTAATCACCCAACGACTGAAAAAGACATTAGGCTACAGTGTGGAGTGTCAAAGCGTACCGCTGATTATCCCTGAGGACTCGGGTAAATTCCGACTCACGGCTCGTTTCGCACAAAAATAGGTCATTGAAATCGAGGTTTGGCGGGAGTTTTTTCCGCTTCGGGCTGGAAATGTGCCATTTTTCAGCCCAACATCTCGTCGATTCACACCATGGAAGTTTACATCGACGGAAAGTTCTACCCTAAAGCCGAAGCCAAAATCTCTGTCTTCGACCACGGCTTCTTGTATGGAGACGGTATCTTTGAAGGTATCCGCCTTTATAAAGGCTGCGTCTTCCGACTCGATGAACACCTCGAGCGTCTCGAGATGTCCGCCAAAGCTCTTTGCCTCAACCTCCCTTGGACACGACAACAGATTGCAGACATTGTCTGCGAATCCTGCCGTCGCAATAATCTCACCGATGGCTACATTCGTTTGGTGATTTCACGCGGATTTGGTGATCTTGGTTTATCGCCCAAGAACTGCCCCACCCCGTCGATTATCTGTATTGCGGACTCTATTAAACTTTATCCCGAGGAATTCTATACCACGGGAATGAAAATCATCACTGCCCCGACTCGTCGCGTTAGCCCCGCGGCATTGCCTCCGATGATTAAATCTCTCAATTACCTCAATAACATTATGGCAAAAATGGAGGCACAACAGCATGGCTTCCACGAATGCCTCATGCTTAATGAGCAAGGCTATGTATCTGAGTGCACTGGTGATAATGTCTTCCTCATCCACAAAGGAAAAATGTACACACCTGCCTCGCATTCTGGTGCGCTGGTTGGAATCACTCGTCAAGTGGCCTTGGAAATTGCTGCCTCCTTAAAGATTCCCACCGTGGAAACGAATTTAACTCGTTACGATGTTTGGAATGCCGACGAATGCTTCCTTACTGGAACCGCTGCTGAGGTTATCCCAGTCATCGAAGTTGACGCTCGTACGATTGGCTCAGGCAAACCTGGCCCAATCACTGCTAAGATTCTCGCTGAGTTTCGTAAGAAAGCTTCCGTTGAAGGAACAAAAATTCGTTAATCGAAAAAGCTTACTTTTCTTCAGGCAGTTCAACCGTTGGCAGAGTTTTTGATTTCAAAATCAATTCCTCGCTGTCGGTTAACTTCTTTTCTTCTGGTTGAGGGAATTCAACATACAACCCTGATTTTAGTGGATCTGGATTGTAGAAATCGCCGATGGGTGATTGACGAACGGCCTGCAAACTCGCGTCCTTCAACTGCTTTTGACCAGAATCAAGCCGAGGATTTACCGAGAAAAGAACTTTGATTGCTGGAGTGGACTTTATGACAGTGGAACTACTTTTTCCTTCCGCCTCTAAAAGAGAAAAAGCGATGCCCTTCGGATCATCGGTTACGGGTAAAGTCCAGCTCTGCGCGTCTTTGATTTCTGGTGGAAGCAAAATAATGAGATGACGAACGGGACCTTTAGGATTGCCAGGATAGACCAATTTTTTCCTCCACAATGGCCAGTAACGTCGACCCTGCTCATCGATGACTTCGTTACCGCCAGGGCCTGAAACCACGAGAAGCCTGCTTTTCAGAACCTGCAACTCGGCGTCAGTCAACTCAGCCGGTTCGGCACCGCGAAGACGTGGTGGAGCCTCATTGGCTGCAACCTCAGGCGAAACCAATAGCACCGTCTCAATCGGTCCAGCACATCGATAATCAATCCAATCGATAACGCCGTAAGGAATGGCCGTCATCGCCGTCGCTAAAACAGCACCAGCGGTAGCGGATTTCCCCAAAGTGATACGATTAGCCAGAGCTGAGAAAAGACCTGCCCCAGCAAAACCCGCTGCATGAATGGAAATACTCGTCCCTAAATTCCATTGCGCTAATAAATAATCCTCCGCCGAGCCAGTCCACCGAACATAATAGAGCATGAATACAGCCCAAACAACTCCGAGAGTGGCACCAAGAAAGGGTCCAAAACGCAGACCGAGTTTGATGTAGCCTTTGGTCGCTAAAGTAGAAAACAAGGCGGCAAAAACACCGCCAAAGA
>CANHRV010000051.1 GCA_947463395.1 Opitutia bacterium
CCACTGCAATTCGACCCACATAATCACTATACAAAATCGCCGTGACCATGATTTGCAAAGGATTAGCCAAGGCTTCTTCACGACTCTTAAATCCAGCAGCAGCGCCACGCGATGAACCTTCGGCGTAAGGCTCAGGAATGTGGTCAACTATAGCGTAAAAAAGTTCGAGCAAGTCTTTCGGTCTTTTGCCTTCTTCGGTTTTTACTCGATCAACGGTTGCCCAACCTTCACGACCCGAAGCGTAGACCACAGGGAAATCAAGAGCCGACTCGGGAGCATCGAGAGCCACTAATAAATCGAAAACTTCGTTAACGACCGCATCAGGACGAGCGGAAGGCTTGTCGATTTTGTTAATCACGACAATGGGCTTGAGACCTAAGGCGAGCGCCTTTGAGAGCACGAAGCGAGTTTGAGGCATCGGACCTTCGAAAGAATCCACCACCAACAAACAACCATCGGCCATGTTGAGAACGCGTTCCACTTCTCCGCCGAAGTCGGCGTGACCAGGGGTATCAATTAAATTAATTTTATATTCTTCTTTGGTTCGAGGATCAGTCCAGCGAATGGCACAATTCTTAGCCGTAATGGTAATACCCCGCTCACGCTCCAAATCACCCGAATCCATAATGAGTCCATGTTGACCTCCCGCTAATTTATCCAGGTCCTCCGTACGGAACATTCCAGACTGATAGAGAAGTCGGTCCGTCAAAGTGGTTTTGCCATGGTCGACGTGGGCAATGACTGCGATATTACGTAATTTCATCTGTAAACGCCCTACGCATAGGAAAAAGTCCTTCCCTGCAAGGGGAATTAACGTCCAAAGGGCGGAAAGACGCCCTTAAGCTAAGCCATCGCGCACTAAAACCGCCTCAGGATTGAGGTCGCGACCCATAAAATCATAGAAAAGTTTCTCGGCTGGCTCCGAATTGCCTTTAGCGAGAATCTTATCCCTCAATTCACGACCCACCCGAGGATTCAGTACCCCTTCCTTGAGGAAACGCGTAAAAGCATCCGCCTCCAAGGCTTCGGCCCATTTATAAGAATAGTAGCCAGCAGCATAGCCCGTGGCATCAGCGAAAAGATGAGTAAACCGACGAGCCATCGAAGGCAGACGGCGAGTCGTGCGAACCTGCCAATGCGCTAAAGCATCATTCCAATGCGCATCCAAATCAGCGTCTTTCAACTCTTGAGCTCGAATGTGTAAATCTAAGTCTAATTTCGAGAAACAAAGTTGGCGCATGCAAGCAGTGGCTGCACGAAAAGTCGAAGCCGCATCGAGTTGTTGCAGAAGGTTTGAAGGCAAAGGTTCACCCGTTTGATAATGATGAGCAAAGAGCGCGAGAGACTCTTCCTCCCAGCACCAGTTTTCCAAAATCTGCGAGGGTAACTCCACGAAATCCCAAGCCACGCGAACACCCGATAAAGACTCAATTTCAACTTCGGAAAGTAAATGATGAAGTAGGTGACCAAACTCATGAAAAATCGTGGTGACTTCATCGTGCGTCAAAAGGGCCTGCTGCTGATTAACGGGAGGAGTAAAGTTACCACACATCAAACCAAGATGAGGTGCAAATGATCCATCGGGACGAGGGCCTCCCGTGCGCAAAAAGCCCATCCAGGCACCACCTCGTTTCGATTCACGAGGGAACCAGTCGGTGTAAAAAGATCCACGATGACGGGCCCCATCGTGAATTTCGTAAAAACGTACCTCGGGATGCCAAACCACAACTGGCTCACCTTCGATACGTGGCTCAGCTGCACGGGTGACGGTTTTTTTTCCATCGGCATCAATATAAACCGTATCGCGACCAGCCACTTGAATACCAAAAAGATTTCCAAAGAGGCGAAACATACCCGAGATAACACCGTCAATCGGGAACCAAGGACGCAAAGCTTCATCATCGAAACCATGTCGCTCTTTCCGCATTTTTTCAGAGTAAAAACTAAACTCCCAAGGATGGAGAACGCGCACGGGTTCTTTTTCAAAACTCGCACGGTATTTTTCTAATTCGACAACCTCGGCTTCAAATTGAGGACGAATACGTTTCGCCATATCTTCGATGAAAGCCAAAGCTTTTTCTCCTTCACGAGCCATCCGACGAGCGGTCGTTAAATCGGCAAAATGTTTTTTGCCCAACAAACGAGCTTTTTCATCCCGTAAAGCGAGAATCGAAGAAACTAAAGCTGTGTTATCCCAAGGCTCGCGTAAACCGACTTGTGTTAAAGCTTCCCAACACTGCTGACGTAACTGAGCATCCTCGGCATACTGTAAAACGGGAAAAACTGAAGGTTGATGTAAAGTAAAACGCCATGCCTCGGGTCGACCTTTGGTCTGAGCCGATTGTTTGGCTGCGGCAAAAGCACTCGCGGGTAATCCCGCTAAGCGTTTTTCATCGTCGATAAACAATTCCCATGCATTGGTGGAATCTAAAACATTTTCTGAATACTTTTGAGTCTTCTCAGCCAATTGTGCATTCACTTCGGCCAATCGCTGTTTTTGATTGGGTGGCAAATCTGCTCCATTCTCCTCAAAGTCAGCCAAAGTCTCTTCTAAGAAACGGCGTCGAACACCCGACAACCCCTTCGCGTCAGGTGTTGTTGCATAGGCTTTAAAGATTTTCCAAATATCCGGATCAAGAGTCAGTGAGGTGTAAAAAGCGGTCACCTCAGGAAGTAATTCATTATAAACTTTTCGAAGCTCAGGGGAGTTTAATACGGAATCTAAGTGCCCGACCAGTCCCCAAGCTCGAGAAAGTTCACGCGTGCAATTTTCAAAACCTAGAAGAACCTTATCATAAGTTAATTCTTCTGGCAAAAGCGCTTTAAAAGCGGCAATATTTTTCTGAGCTTGGCTGAGTGCCAAACGAATATCGGGCTCAATGTGAGCGGGCTTTAATTGGCTCCAATCGAAGTGAAATTGATTCTGCAAAAATGGGTGCACCTCTTTAATGTGAACGTTTAGGCACAAATTTCAAGGGCACTTGCGAAAATCTGGTCGCCCATTGATCCAATCATCACTCAGGCTTGCGCCTTAACCGAAGAAGATGATGATAGGAGAATGAAGGAAGTTGAACCCATCGTTGTTCGAAGTGTCGAAGTCGTTTCGACCAAGGGTGGAACTGCCCTTTTTCTGGTGACCGAGGGAAAAACCATTGTGATTCAGGTCGATGCATCGATTGGCGAGGCATTAATCTCAGCACAAAATGGAAAACAACCTGAACGCCCACAAACGCACGATTGTATGGTTAATCTCTTGGTGGGTCTTGATGCCACGATTAGTCATGTTGTCATTGTGGATGCTCAAGACGGAGTTTTCTTTGCTCGCATTGTCGTAAAACAAGAGGGAGTCGTGGCCAAGAAAGTCGCTGAAATCGATGCTCGTCCAAGCGACGCCCTGGTTCTGGCTCTAAAAACAAAATGTCCCATTTACCTGAATCGAAAAGTTCTGGATGCCTGTGAGGATATGGCCGAAACGCTGGCTCGGTTGCGTAAAAAAACGTGAGTACTTTTCCTCCTTCATTACTGCAACCAGGGACACGTCCCTCGGTTCTAGCCCCGATGCAAGACGTGACGACCACAGCTTTTATGCGGGTGATTGGCCGACGAGGTGCACCCGATTGGTTTGTCACAGAGTATTTTCGCGTTCACGAAACTTCGACTCCCGAAGACGCGATTGTTGATTCCATTCTTAATCATGACACAGGACGACCCGTCTTTGCTCAAATCATCGGCGAAGACGTCCCTCACATTGTTCGCACGATTGGTCTTTTGAGTCGATTGCCTGTGGCTGGTATCGATTTAAACATGGGCTGTCCTGCCCCTAAAGTTTATCGAAAAAATGTGGGAGGGGGACTACTGCGTGATCCCGAAAAAATTGACGAAATTTTAGGAGCAATGCGGGCGGCAATCGATGGAACATTTACCGTTAAAATGCGTATTGGATTTGATGGCATGCAACATTTTGACCGAATACTAAATCTGATTGCTAAACATCGGGTCGATTTGCTCACCGTACACGGACGCACCGTCAAAGGCATGTATTGGTCAGAGGTCGATTACTCTGCCATTGCCCATGCGGCTAAATCCGTCCCCTGCCCTGTCATCGCTAATGGAGACGTCACTTCTGCCCAGAAGGCATCTCAGTTGCTGAAAGAAACGGGGGCCTGGGGAATGATGATGGGACGGCATGCCATTCGCAATCCATGGGTCTTCCGACAATGGCGCGAGCAGCAACAAGGACAACCTGTCTATCAACCGACCATGCAAGACGTACGACACTACATTCAAGAATTAGCTGAGGAGTGTTGTGACGCGGCGAAAGCGACGGAAAAACAGGCTGGACGTCTGAAAAAGTTTTTGAATTTTATTGGGTTAGCCGTGGATGCAGAAGGTAAATTCCTGCATGCGATGCGACGCACGGAAACGATGCGAGACCTTTTACACTGCTGTGACCAATTTCTTCTCGGCTCACAGGCATCGACCGACTACCCCGCAGAACCTTATCGAGGTTTAGTCGCGAGACCGACTCGTGAAACCCAACAAACCTGCGAATTTTAAAGGATTTTCGGGGTCACTTGACTCTGTCCACAGCTGAGTAAACTGATAGGTATGATTTTATTGACCGAACCAGCAGCTGCACAAATCCGATTGCTTCAGTCCCAACAAGCGAACCCTGAGTCTTTGCTTCGACTCTTGGTTGAGACGGGAGGTTGTTCAGGTTTTGAGTATGGTATGGCTTTTGATGTTCGCAAAGAAGGCGACCATGAGTGCGAAAGTCAGGGGCTTAAAATTCTCATCGATCCCGTTAGTTACACTTACTTAAAGGGCTCAACCGTTCACTTTGATGATGGCTTGCAGGGTAAAGGATTCGAAATTCGTAATCCTAATGCCACCCAAACTTGCGGTTGTGGAAAGTCCTTTAGTTAAAGTTAAACCATTCCTTTGTGAAAACGATTTCCCTGCTTGGTGTAATACCCCTTTTGGCTTTTGCTACACCTTCTACCATGTCCACATCCAAAAAAGTTTTTGTCGCACTCGAAGAGTCTCCTGGAAAAATCGGGGCTCCACAATGGGTTGATAAAGTCATTAAAACCGAGGATGAATGGGCAAAACAACTCACTCGCTCTCAGTACGAAATTACTCGCGCAAAAGGAACCGAGCGACCTTTTTGCGGAACACTTTTGGATAATAAAAAAGAGGGAATCTATTACTGCGTTGGTTGTAATTTACCTCTTTTTTCATCCTCCGCGAAATTTAGCTCGGGCACTGGCTGGCCAAGTTTCTTTCAGCCAATCGCTAAAGAAAACGTCGCGATGCTCGAAGACCGCAGTCACGGGATGGTTCGTACCGAAATTCTCTGTGCCCGTTGCGATAGTCACTTAGGGCATGTTTTTGAAGACGGTCCACGTCCCACGGGTTTACGCTACTGTTTAAATTCTGAGTCACTCACTTTCCGTGAAGTGAAATCAGAGAAAAAATAATTAGCGTTTCGATTTCTTCCTTCGCAAAACCGTCTTCTTCATGGACGGTTTTGTTTTCTTACGTTGCACTTTTTGGGACGTTTTCTTTTTTGCAGAAGATTTCGGACGGGTTGAAGTTCCCAAAGAGCGTTGCAAGGGAGATACCTTAACCGCTTTCCAGAGAACGGCTCTTAAATCATCGAGGCCAGAACGAGCGTGACAAGAAATCGGGACAATCGTCTCCTTCACTTTCTTCTGGAAGGTTTGGAGATTTTTTTCGGCGGCTGGCAGATCCATTTTATTAGCCACGATTAATCGTGGTTTATTCACTAAAACCGAAGAATAGAGTTTTAATTCGCGATCGAGAATTCGGTAATCCTCCCATGGCTGACGATTTTCGCTACCCGCCATATCGATAATAAAAACCAAGAGAGAACAACGTTCGATATGACGTAAAAATTGATGACCTAAACCACGATTTTCATGAGCCCCTTCAATTAATCCTGGAATATCCGCCATGAAAATTCTGCCGTGATACTGAGGGTATTCAATGACCCCAACGTTCACGTGTAATGTTGTGAAAGGGTAAGGAGCCATTTTAGGCCGAGCGGCCGTCAACACATTCGTGAGGGTTGATTTACCAGCGTTGGGGAATCCAACTAAGCCAATATCAGCGATGGTTTTAAGGACGAAACGAAAGGTACCTGACTCTCCTGGATAACCGGGTGTGGTTCGACGGGGGGCTTGGTTTACGGAACTTTTGAAATTCATATTTCCCAACCCTCCTTTGCCACCCGCGAGCAAAATTACCCTTTCATTATGTTCAGTAAGTTCGGCAAGCAAACGTCCCGTTTCATGGTCGAGGACCTGTGTGCCAGGAGGAACACGTAAGATTAAGTCTTCGCCATTCGGTCCAGCGCATTGACGACCCATCCCGGGTGAACCATTACGTGCCGAACGGTGTGGCTGCCAGCGATATGACTCGAGATCACCTTCATTTTGATCACAAAGTAAGATGACATCGCCACCCTA
>CANHRV010000052.1 GCA_947463395.1 Opitutia bacterium
GGCTACTTTGCTCAAAGAACAGGGGTTCGTTGTTATCGATTCCGATCAACTCTCTCACCAAGCCCTCAATGAGCCCGCCATCGTGGCTCAATTAATTAATCGATGGGGGCAGGAATGTTTAGGTGCACAAGGTTTGCCTGATCGTAAGTGGATTGGAAAAAAAGTTTTTGCTGATGTTAAAGAGCGGCAATTTTTGGAATCCATTCTACACCCTCGCATCGCTGAACTACGTCGGGAGTTGATGCAGGATAAGAGTCGCTCCTATGCGGTGGAAATCCCGCTCCTCTTCGAGCTGGGTATGCAAAAACAATTTGATGCGACCGTATGTGTGACGTGTTCGGATGAGGTAAGACTCAATCGATTAAAATCTCGGGGCCTTTCGCATCAGGAGGCTCAATCGATAATAAATTCACAAATGCCTCTCCATGAAAAGGTTAAGTTGGCTGATTATGTTATTTTTAACGATGGAAGTCATGATTTTTTAAGAGCAGAAGTCGCACGTTTAGTCGAATGCCTGAGGGTACGCCCTTGAGGCACTTAGGGTATGAGTTTGCGATTGCGGATAAAGGCGGTCGATTTACGTTCTTTTGACACGAAACACTCTCTCCGTCGAGAGGGTGGCTAACTATCAAACATCCCTCCACGGATTACCTTTTACTGTGACGACCGCCGACGATTTCGTCATTCAATTCATCCAAGATAAGGGTCTTGTCTCAGCAGCAGAGGTTGCGGAGGCCCGTTCGTCTTTGGGGGAAATTCCTGAAGGGCAGAATCCTGATTCTCTGGCCATCGCTAAGTTAGTTGAGACGGGTAAGGTAACGTGGATGGCGATTACCCAGGCATTGGGTAAGGAGTTTGATATGGAGGTGGTCGATGTATCACAGGTTACTCCTTCTGAAGATATCTTAAAGCTGATTAGTCGTGAACAGGCTGAGCGTTCCACCATTCTGCCTTTGCAGATGGATGGTGTGGAGCTCCTGGTTGCCATTGCCGATCCTTTGGACACCGAGACACTCGATTCACTTTCTCGGGTTCTCAAGTTACCAATCAACCCGAAGCTTTCGACCCCTGACGATTTAAAATTAGCGATTAATCGTTGCTATGGTGGCGGTGCCTTAAACGTTTCTTACGAGGAAGTTTTTGGAAAAGAGACCGATGAAGAAGGAGTTTCGGTTGATTTACCGCAGACAGGAGAAGTGAAAGAGGATGACGCCCCGATAATTCGTTACGTAAATTCTCTCATTGTTGATGCCATTCGTCGCAAAGCTTCAGATATTCACTTAGAACCTTTAGAGAAAAGATTCCGTATTCGGTTCCGTATCGATGGCGTTTTGCAAGAAATGAAAGGCCCGCCCAAGCGATTGCAGCCTTCAGTCATCTCTCGACTTAAGTTGATGGCTGAAGTTTCTCTGGCTGAAAAACGCATTCCTCAAGACGGTCGTATTCAAGCTCGTACGGGTGGTCGTGACATCGACTTGCGTGTCTCGGTTTTACCCACGGTTTATGGCGAATCCATCGTCATGCGTATTTTAGATAAAGAGGGCCTCAAGTTGGGTCTTCCTGAGTTAGGATTCTTTGCCGATGACCAAGCGAAGTTCCAAAGTCTAATTACGGGAGCGGATGGTGTCTTCCTTGTGACTGGTCCTACGGGTTCAGGAAAATCGACTACTCTTTATTCTGCCTTAAATTATATCAACAAGCCCGACCGTAAAATTATTACCGTCGAGGATCCCGTTGAATATCAGATGGCGGGAATCAACCAGGTGCAAGTGAAGCGTGATGTGGGTATGACTTTCGCTGCCGCACTTCGTGCGATGTTGCGACAAGCTCCCAACATTGTGATGATTGGGGAAATTCGAGATTTAGAAACTGCCGAAATTGCTATCAATGCTGCTCTCACCGGTCACATGGTGTTTTCGACTTTGCACACCAATGACTCGGTCAGCGCCGTGACACGTTTAGTCGATATCGGGGTTAAGCCGTTCTTGGTTTCCGCTGCTTTACGCGGAGCGCTGGCCCAACGCTTGGTGCGACGCGTTTGCCAAAATTGTGCTCAGCCATACAAGCCTACCGTTAAAGAACTTTACTCGATTGGCATGACGGAGAAAGACTTGGCAGGGGCGACTCCGATGAAGGGTGCTGGCTGTCCTAAGTGTAACGAGCGTGGTTACAAGGGACGTCGCGGTGTCTTTGAACTTTTTGTGATTACCGAGGAAATCCAAGAGCTGATTTACTCCGGTGCAACCTTGGTCACTCTCCGTCGCAAAGCCCGTGAAGCCGGGATGCGCACGATGCGCGAAGACGGTCAACGAAAAGTCGCCTCAGGTATGACTACCATCGAAGAGGTGATGGGCGCTACCGTCGCCGATGATGTAATTTAATCTACTATGGCCTACGACATAAACCAGTTGCTCGAAGCAATGATTGAAAATGGTGCCTCCGACTTGCACATTCACGTGGGTCGTCCGCCTAGTTTGCGAGTCAGTGGCAGTGTCGTGTCCATTGAGGGGCCTGTTCTAACTCCCGAAGACACTCAAGATCTGGTTCAGGCAATTACACCTCCCGATTTTATCGAACGATTGAAGCGTGATGGTGGTTGCGACTTTGGTTTTTCTTTCCGCAAAAAAGCTCGTTTTCGGGTTAATGTTTATCGTGGTAAAGGAGTCTTCGGGATGGTTCTACGTTTGATTCCTGCGCATATTTTCACTCTCGAGCAATTGCGTCTTCCGCCCATGATTAAGGACCTTTTAAAACGTCCGCGTGGCTTGATTCTGGTGACTGGTCCGACGGGCTCGGGTAAATCAACGACTCTGGCCTCGATGATTAATTGGGTGAATGAAAATAGTGACGGACATATCGTTACCATCGAAGACCCTATTGAGTATTATCATGAACACAAAGGCTGTGTGGTTACTCAACGTGAGGTTCATAACGATGTTCCGAGTTTTGCCGAGGGTGTAAGAGCTTCTTTACGCCAAGACCCTGATGTTATTCTGATTGGTGAAATGCGAGATTTAGAGACCATTGAAGCAGCCGTTTCCGCTGCCGAAACGGGTCACTTGGTTTTTGCGACTTTGCACACCACGGGTGCCGCTCGTACGGTCGATCGTATCCTTGATGCTTTTCCTGCAGGTGGACGGGATCAAATTCGCGTGCAGTTGGCTTCTTCAATTCTCGCTGTGATTTCTCAATGCCTCCTTCGCACGGTTGATGGCAAGCGGGTGGCTGGTTATGAAATCATGATTCGCACTGATGGTATTGCGGCCAAGATTCGCGAAAATAAAACTTTCCAAATTACTTCTGATATCGAAACCGGAGCCTCTCGTGGTATGCGTACGTTGGATGGCGATTTACTGGCTCTATTCCAGCAGGGCAAGGTCAGCGAAGAAGAAGTGATGAGTTACTGCCAGGATTCCGAAATGATGCGGAGTCGTTTACAATCTAAGCGTTAAACCTTGCGACTATGTTCGACGACCACAGCGATTTAATTCGGGACATTGTCCTTGAGGCTGGATTGATTAATCAGACTCAAGCGGACGAAGTCTGGGAGTCGCATGCTTCCACCGGAAAGTCTTTTGCCGATGGTTTAATGGACGCTGGCCTAGCCGATCGGCCATCGATTTTACAGGCAATCGCCGACCATCTCGGAGTACAGTATTACTCCGTCATTCCTGCGACTTTACCCGACGAGGTGGTTAAAGTTCTTAAGCCAGCACAGGCTCATAAATATATGGTTGTCCCTGTTTCAGATGAAGCAGGGAAACTGACGTTGGTTGCCAAAGACCCTTTTAATGCCTCAACGGTCAACGAACTTACCTTTATTCTCAAACGCGATATTGAAATCGCCGTTGCTGACCCACAAGCGGTTGAGGCAGCCGTCATTCGTGTTTACGGTGAACCCTCAGCCTCTTCGATTGAGGATCTTTTAGGCGAGTTTGATCAAATTGATGGAGCGGTGGCGACAGAGGAAGACGTTGCTAATGTGGCGAATCAGGCACCGATTATTCGTTTCGTTGACCTCGTTTTACAGGAAGCGGTAAAGGCGAAAGCCTCGGATATTCACTTTGAGCCTTTTGAGGATCAGTTTCGTATTCGTTACCGAATCGATGGTTCGCTTTACGAAATGGCGCCTCCGCCCAAGAATTTGTCGTCGGCCGTGATTGCCCGAGTCAAAGTTTTATCGGCATTGAATATTGCTGAGCGACGAGTCCCCCAAGACGGACGTATTAAAACCACCATCAGCGGGCGAGCGATTGATTTACGTGTTTCGACTTTGCCAACCCAATTTGGTGAATCCGTCGTTTTGCGTATTCTTGATAAGACCGTGGTAAATTTGAGTTTAGATGCTCTCTCGATGAAGGATGATATCAAAGAGGGTATTCGGATGATGGTGAACAAGCCGAATGGTATTTTTATTGTCACAGGTCCAACGGGTTCGGGTAAAACCACGACACTTTATTCTGCTTTGCGTGAGGTAAATACCGAAGACATTAAAATTCTCACAGCGGAGGACCCAGTCGAATATGAGGTGGAAGGAATCATGCAGGTGCCCATCAATCACCAAGTGGGACTTACTTTTGCCGCTGCTTTGCGCTCATTCCTTCGTCAAGACCCAGACACCATCATGGTGGGGGAAATTCGAGATATCGAAACAGCGCAAATTTCCGTACAGGCCTCGCTGACCGGGCACGTTGTGCTTTCTACCTTACACACCAACGATGCTCCAGGGGCGGTGACGCGTCTCATCGATATGGGTTTAGAGCCTTTCTTGATTTCTGCCTCGTTGGAAGGAGTTTTAGCTCAACGTTTGTTGCGTAAAATCTGTCGCAACTGTCGAACCGCTTACGAACCCGATAAAGACGTTATTTCAATGTTGGATGTCGATGCCTTAGAAATTTCCAACAAGAAGTTCTATTTCGGTAAGGGTTGTACCGAGTGCAATCGCTCGGGTTACAAAGGTCGACAAGGTCTTTTTGAGTTAATGACCATCAATGATTCACTTCGCACGTTAATCACCCAAAAAGCTCCCACTTTGGTATTGAAGCAAAAGGCGGTTGAATTGGGTATGCGTCCTCTCCGAGAAGACGGCCTGCGTTGTATTTTTGACGGTTATACAACGATTGAAGAAGTGCTGAAATACACCTAATCTTTTTTATGCCTGACTATAAATACAGCGCGATTGATCGCACGGGGGCTCAAACCTCGGGCAAAATTCAAGCTCCCAACGATGAACAAGCTCGTCAGAAGTTGATGGCACGTGGGTTGATGGTAACCACTTTGACTGCAGAAGGGGCGGCACCCAAGCCCGTTGCGACAACCTCGGCACCTGCAGCAAAGAAGTCGAAGTTTACCTTTGGTTCTAAAGTTTCGCCTGAAGATGTCACGATTATGACTCGTCAGTTAGCGACTCTGATTATGGCAGGATTGCCTTTGTTGAGAGCCCTCGAGCTCATTCACAAACAGGAACGGAACCCTGCGTTTAAACTCGTTCTCGGTAGCATTGCTGAAAGCGTTTCTCAGGGTAACAATTTATCTGAAGCCTTAGCCGCACACCCCAAGGTCTTCGATCGCCTCTTTGTGAATATGATTAAAGCAGGGGAGGCGGGTGGTGTTTTGGATAAGGTTCTCGATCGTTTGGCTAAGTTTCGTGAAAAAGCCCAACGCATTCAGAAAAAAGTTAAGTCCGCCATGGTGTATCCAGGGGTCGTGGTGACGGTCGCCGTTATTATCGTTTATATTTTGATGGTGAAAGTGGTTCCTTCTTTCCAAAAACTTTTGGCAGACCAAAAAACGGAAATGCCTCCTTTAACCAAGTTTGTTATCGGAGTTTCAAAACTCTTAACCGATTTTTGGTATGTGACGCCCTTTTTAGTCATCGGACTTTATATCGGTGGCAAAGCTTGGTTGTCCTCCGCCAAAGGTAAGGAGATTTTTGACCGAATCCTTTTCAAGATTCCTAAAGTCGGAGGATTTGTGCAAATTGTCTCCGTCTCTCGTTTTGCCCGTACTTTCGGCACCTTGATGTCTTCAGGTGTGCCGATTCTGCAAGCGATTACGATTACGCGTGATACCCTTGATAACGTCGTCATCGCCAATTCTCTTGGACGAGTGCATGACCGAGTGCGTGATGGTGAGCCTCTTTCCGTGCCACTCGAACAAACAGGAGTGTTTCCTCAAATGGTCACCTCAATGATTCAAGTGGGAGAGGAGACAGGCCAACTTCCTGAAATGTTGAATCGCGTTGCTGATATCTATGATGAAGAAATCGATAACGCGGTCAGTGCACTCACTTCCATTATCGAACCCGTCCTCATCGTGTTTCTCGCTGTGGTGGTCGGAGCCATTGTCTTGGCAATGTTCCTTCCTCTGATTGCGTTGATCAGTAAGATGACCGGTGCTTAAGAATTATTTTTCTTAAAAAAGGAGCCGGCTTGCATACCCCTATGCAAGCCGGCTTTTTTTACTATTTTAACTTACTTACCC
>CANHRV010000053.1 GCA_947463395.1 Opitutia bacterium
GAATCGTCATGTGCAACGATCCCGTAATACGTACACCTTTGAGTGGCTGTTTCTTAGCGTAACGAGCGCGCAGTGCCATCAATCCAGGCATCTCATGCTCGGCAATTTGTAATTCTTTGCGACCCCAGTCAGCCAAACCTAAGTCGGCTACTTGGAAATCGGACTTCTTCTTCGAAGATTTGAGGGAGGGTGAGTACATGATAGTAAAATTAGGAATGGAGAGCCTTCACAAAGGCCGCGAGTTTAGTGGGAGTTTCCCAAGGCAGACCCTTCTTGCCAAAGTGTCCGTAGTGAGTGCTGGCTCGGTAAAGAGGACGGCGGAGATCCAACTGACGAATAATTTCAGCGGGATTGAAGAGAAAAACTTTTTTCACCGCGGCTAAAATCTGAGCATCGGAAAGTGTGCCCGTACCAAAAGTATCAAGGTGTAAACTTGTGGGCTCGGGATGACCAATCGCATAGGCCGCCTGAATCTCGCAACGCTCAGCCGCACCGGAAGCAACAATATGCTTTGCCACCCAGCGTGCCATATAGGCCGCAGAACGGTCCACTTTCGTAGGATCTTTGCCAGAGAAAGCTCCACCACCATGGCGTCCCATACCACCGTAAGAATCGACGATGATTTTTCGGCCCGTTAAACCACAATCACCTTGAGGACCACCGATAACAAACCGTCCCGTGGGATTGATTAAAAACTCTGTCTTACGATTCATTAAATCTTTCGGTAAAACCTTACGAATCACTTGCTCGATACAGAATTTTTCGATTTCTCGGTGAGAAACATCGGCGGTGTGCTGAGTTGAAATAACGACGTTTTCAATCGCGACAGGCTCACCATCCACGTAACGCACGGCGACCTGAGATTTACAATCGGGGCGAAGCCAAGTGGTGCCCCGAGCCCCTGATTTACGAAGACGGGCCAATTCACGGTTCAGACGGTGAGCGAACATTACGGGTGCTGGCATTAATTCAGGAGTTTCCGAAGAAGCGTACCCAAACATAATCCCTTGGTCGCCCGCGCCCATCTTCGCATGCTTTTTGCCATCGGCTTTACGAGCATCAACGCCTTGAGCAATGTCGGGCGACTGCTGGGTTAAAAGATTGGTGATAAAAATTTTATCGGCATGAAACACGTCATCATCATTCACGTAACCGATTTCACGAATCGCTCCACGTACAACTTCTTCAAAATTAATTTTTGCTTTCGTGGTTAACTCTCCTGCGATGACCACGTGATTACTCTTTACCAAAGTTTCACAAGCAACCCGAGAAAGTTTGTCCTGACTCAAACAAGCATCGAGGACGGAGTCCGAGATAAAATCGGCTACTTTGTCAGGATGGCCTTCGCCCACTGACTCGGAGGAAAAAGTAAAAACATCGCGCGGTGCCATGATGAGTTAAGCCAAAGCAATAAAAACAGGTTAGCAAGTGTTCATCAATGTATCTGGATAAAAAGATACGTTATTTAGCACTTAGTCGGGCTTTTTTGACATTAGCGGTTAGTCATAAGGGTTAAAGCCTGTGGGCTTGCTCGCATGAAAGTCCTGATTCACGATGGCCTCACATGCGTGCACAAATGCCCAAACTCTTCCCCCGACCTCGCGAATTGAGTCTGCGTGGGGGATTTTTGGCGGTTCCACCTGCCCCGCATCCCACCCGTCGGTTTTTAGAAAATCTCCCCCTCAACATCGCTGAAGCCGAGATGGCTTTAAGCGAGAACCAGAAGTCACCCTGTCGTCTCGAGTATGCTGAGTCTCTCGATCGCGAATCCTATTTTCTCGAGATAACCTCCAGTGGAATTCATTTAAAGGCGAGCGATGCCGCCGGACTTTTTTACGGAGCTCAAACGCTACGACAAATTGCTGAACAAAATCCTGAAGCACTACCTTGCTGTGATATTTTAGATGGTCCCGATTGTTCGGTACGCGGATTTATGCTGGATATCTCGCGCTGCAAAGTGCCAACACAACGCGAATTGCGTCGCTTGATTCGTGCCTTGGCTCGCCTGCGCGTCAATCAGTTACAATTATATATCGAACACACTTTCGCTTTTCCTGGACATGAAACGGTTTGGGAAAATGCATCGCCACTTTTACCTGCAGAAATCGAACAGCTAGATCGAGAGTGTGCCAACCTCGGCATCGAACTCGTGCCCAATCTAAACACTTTTGGTCATATGGAACGATGGCTTCGCCATGCTTCCTATCGCACCTTAGCCGAGTGCCCCGATGGCTGGGTACATCCGTTAACTGGGCAATTCAAAGAGCATCCCAGCACCCTTAAGCCCGATCATAACTCACTGCAGTTTATTGACTCCCTTCTCGATGCCTACCTACCCCACTTCCGCAGTCGCCAGGTCAATATTGGGGGCGATGAACCTTGGGAGTTAGGACAAGGCTTTAGCAAAGAACTCGTGGAACGTGAGGGAAAACACTCTGTTTACCTCGCTCACCTAAAGAAACTTTGCGCACTCGTCGAAGCACGCGGTCGCACTCCTCAGTTCTGGGGCGATATTTTGTTAGAAGACTTATCCTTAGCCGGCCAAGCCCCTGTTCTCGCCGTCCCTGTCATCTGGGGCTATGATGCAGGTCACCCCTTCATGGAACAGGCTGGTCGTCTGAAAGAATTGGGTCGATCTTACCTCATCGCTCCCGGCACCAGCACATGGCAAAGTTTTACCGGGCGATTGGGTAATGCCTTAACCAATCAAACCGAAGCGATTAGCGCTGCCATTCGCCACGAGGCACAAGGCATCCTACTCACGGCCTGGGGAGATAATGGTACACATCAACCATGGCCAACGGCTTGGTTGCCTATGGGAGCAGGGCTAGCACAAGCCTGGTGTTTTGCGGCCAATCAAAAAGATGATGCGGATAAAGCCTGTGCGATTCTGGGCGAGCTCGATGAATCCGATGCAACGATTACTGCTCGGGCTTTACGACATCTCGGAAACCTTGATTCCTGCATCGAAAAATCCATTCGCAATAAAAGTTTGAGTTGGGAGTTCCTCACTGCTCAGCCACCAAGCCTTCCACAAGCCGTGGAGGGAGTCAGTTTAGGTGAAATCATTCGTGCCTTAGAGTACTTGGAAGATGGGCGTGAATTAGTCATGCAAATCGCCCAAGAAACCGTGCGAGAAGAACTCTTGGTCGGCATTGATTGTGCTCAAGCGGGATTAAATCGCGCCCGAGGATTTGCGCTGGAGCCATTTCAAGCCGAACAACTCAAGTCTCGCTATCGTGAAGCTTGGCTGAAACGCGCACGCCCTGGTGGGCTCGACGAAAGTCTTCGCGGACTTAACCTCGGCTAAGTCCACGAAGTCTCTTTGCCAAACGATTATTCGCCGCCCTTGCTGGGCTTGCCCGTGGAAGAGAAGAACTCTTTCACGCGAGCGCGCAAATAATCGCGATTCAATTTAGCAATCACATCCAGTGTGATGCTCTTAGGGCAGTGAGCTTGGCACTCGCCATAATTGGTGCAGTTACCAAAACCGGCTTCATCCATCGTCTTGACCATCGCCAAAGTGCGTCGCTCACGCTCAGGTTGACCCTGAGGGAGAATGTTAAGGTGATTAATTTTGGCACCGACAAAGAGCATCGCCGAACCGTTCTTACAGGAAGCCACACAGGCTCCACAGCCGATACACTCTGCCGCATCCATTGCCTCATCGGCAATCTGCTTAGGTACGAGGGTATGGTTCGCTTCGGGTGCTGAACCCGTGCGCACAGTAATAAATCCGCCGGCTTGGATGACCTTATCGAAAGCGGAACGATCGACCGCCAAGTCTTTCAGCACGGGGAAAGCACGCGCGCGCCAAGGCTCAACCGTAATAGTTTCACCATCGCGGAAATTGCGCATGTGCAACTGACAGGTGGTAACACCTGGCAAAGGACCATGAGGCATGCCGTTGATGGTCATCGAGCACATACCACAAATCCCTTCTCGGCAGTCGTGGTCGAAGGCAAAAGTGTCCTTCCCTTCACGGATTAATTGCTCATTGAGCATATCCATCATTTCCAAGAAGGACGCCGTTTCAGGCACTGCTGCGAGGAAGTGCTCTTCAAAGTGACCAGGCTGGCCACGATTTTGACGCCAAACGCGTAGACGCAACGAGAGCGTGCGGCCGTGTTGATCGGAATTTCCGTTTTCCTTTACCATAAAGATTATTTGTAAGAGCGAGTGGTGAATTGAACCTCTTCGTAAACGAGTGGCTCGGTGTGACGAACGGGATGTTTGTTTTCGCCCTGCCACTCCCAAACCGCGACGTGGGCATAGTTGTCATCATTACGCTTCGCTTCTCCACTGTCTTGATATTCCGTGCGGAAGTGACCTCCGCAGGATTCTTCACGACTGAGGGCATCGAGGCACATCATGATACCAAAATCAAGGAAGTCAGCCACGCGACCGGCGCGCTCTAACTCGGGAGCCAACTGATCGCCAGAACCGACCACGCGAACATTCTTCCAGAAATCGGCACGGAGAGCTTCCAAGTCTTTAATGGCTTGTTGTAACCCTGCTTTATCGCGCGCCATACCGCATTTTTCCCAAACAATTTTGCCGAGTTCTTTGTGATAACTTCGAGCAGAACGTGTTCCTTTGTTTTGAATAAACCATTGGGTGCGGTCTTGGACTTCCTTCACCGCCGCTTTATATTCAGGGCGATCGACGGAAGGACGGCCCGAAAGCCCCACTCCAGCCAAGTAATCCGTCACGGTGTAAGGCAGAACGAAATAACCATCGGCGAGTCCTTGCATGAGAGCCGAAGCCCCCAAACGATTGGCACCGTGATCAGAGAAGTTGGCTTCACCGCCGACGAACAATCCAGGAATGTTCGATTGCAAATTATAATCTACCCAGAGACCACCCATGGTGTAGTGGACCGCAGGGAAAATACGCATTGGCTGGCGATAGGCATTCTCACCAGTGATATTTTCATACATATCAAACAGGTTGCCATAACGTTCACGAATCGCTGATTCACCCAGACGATTAATCGCCGCAGAGAAATCAAGGTATACACCGAGACGCTTTCCATCGACCATTTGGCCGACGCCACGACCTTCATCGCAAACTTCCTTAGCGGCACGAGAAGAAATATCGCGCGGGGCGAGATTGCCATAACTAGGATACTTGCGCTCTAAGAAATAATCGCGACGGTCTTCAGGGATTTCTGAAGCAGGCTTACCGCAATCGGCTTTGTCTTTAGGCACCCAAACACGTCCATCATTACGGAGAGATTCGGACATTAAAGTCAGCTTCGACTGATCTTCACCATGAACTGGAATACAGGTGGGGTGAATCTGTGTATAGCAAGGATTCGCAAAGCCTGCGCCGCGACGGTGAGCACGGAAAGTGGCGGTTACATTGCAACCCTGAGCGTTCGTCGAAAGATAGAAAACGTTTCCATAACCGCCGGTACAAAGAACGACAACATCGGAAGCCCATGCTTTGATTTCGCCGTTCACTAAATTACGGGTGACAATCCCCTTGGCTTGGCCGTCCACTAAAACTAAATCGAGCATTTCATGACGTGGATACATTTTCACCGTACCAGCACCGATTTGACGAGAGAGTGCGGAATAAGCTCCGAGCAAAAGTTGCTGACCCGTTTGGCCACGCGCATAGAATGTACGAGAAACTTGAGCGCCGCCGAAAGAACGATTCGCCAATAAACCCCCGTATTCACGGGCAAAAGGAACACCTTGGGCGACACATTGGTCGATGATGGAAGTCGAAACTTGCGCGAGGCGATAAACATTGGCCTCACGTGCGCGATAGTCTCCACCCTTAATGGTATCCAAAAATAAACGACGAACGCTATCGCCATCATTCTGATAATTTTTGGCCGCATTAATTCCGCCTTGGGCAGCAATGGAGTGCGCACGACGTGGACTATCTTGATAACAGAAACAGGAAACCTCGTAACCCATTTCCGCAAACGAGGCGGCCGCGGCTGAACCTGCCAAACCAGATCCAACCACGATGATGTGGTACTTCCGACGATTGGCGGGGTTAACCAAGCGTAGTTTCGCTTTGTGGTTATTCCACTTGTCAGCGAGAGGACCAGCAGGGATTTTCGATTCGAGTTTCATGGTACTTACTTAATGCAGCCGAGGAGAACGGCTAAAGGAATAGAAATAAAGCCGAGGGCGATGATCCAGCCATAGGCATTAGCGATAAAATCAACCCGACCGCGCCAACGCTCATTGCGCAGACCGAGCGTCTGAAAAACACTGCTTACACCATGACTTAGGTGCAGGCAGAGTAAAAGCATA
>CANHRV010000054.1 GCA_947463395.1 Opitutia bacterium
ACTGACCTTGGACAATTTTTCGTAACCATCAATCACCCAGAAAAAATAGCATCGGCGAAAGTCATCCAGAAGATTCCCGTCGAACATCCCCTCTTCTCTCTTGAGGCGTTGCAGGCCCAAGGTCGAGTACAGGAACTAAACGAAAGAAAAGGTTCTCGCCTTCATTTCGTTGGTGCATGGCAAAGATATGGTTTTCATGAAGACGGACTTTGGTCAGCCCATCGATTATGCAGTTTCTTGCTTCAGCGAGATGCTTGGGAGAAAAGTTAAAAACCGACGGGTACAACTTTTTGTTCAAAACCTTCAGCGTGAAATAACCCCTCTGGTGCCATCTGACCGAGTTGTGCTACAAAACAATCGGGGATTCTTTCCAAGCGGGTATTATAAAAAGTCGTAATGTCGTTAGCGTAGTTACGCGCAAGAGCGATACGATCTTCCGTTTCTTTGAGATTTTTAGAGAGAGACTGAAAAGATTGATCTGTCATCAACACGGGGTAATTTTCCGCAACGGCTATCATCGTTGGCGAAATCGCCTTTATGTCGGTCAGTAAACCTGACTGAGAGCGAAGTTCTGCGATGGCCCCCTGCAACTCAGCTTCATAACGCCTCAACGCTTGCAGACAGGTAAGCAGTTGGGGAATCAAATCCATCCGACGCTTCACTTGCACCTCAATCAGGGACTTTGCTTGTCGTACACGATTACGGAGACCAACGAGGCTATTAAAAACCATCAAAACCCAACCTAACATCCAAATAACAATATAAATCAGCCCACCAACGATAGGATAGACCGAATCGGTACCATCGGGCGATATCATCATAACACCCGTACCACCAATCGCGGCAAAGAGCCCGAGAATATTCCAAACAAAGTAAGCCGTGGCATAACCATCGCTAATCGATTTTTCCGGTTCGGTGCTGATAATAAACATTTCCGATCGCTCGTCTTTTACGATTTGTGGAGCAACAATGTCAGGGCGTTCCGTGGCTCGACCGCGCACAAAAAGTGAGGTCCCAACTGGTAATCCCACTTCTCGAAACCAACGCCGACCTGTTGAATCATTAATTTCTTCACGAGGGCCTTTCCGATAAAGTTCTGAGCCGCGATGAGTATACTCATCGAAGAGAGTCGTTTTACTTAACTTCGCTCCATCGGGATGAACCCAAACAAAACCGTACTCATCTTTGAGATAAAACCCTTGCCAGTAATGATTACCTGCGATGAGCGTCCACCCTTTACGCAAGACGCGACGAGTGCGCCGACGTCCCTCTTTATCAGTGTAGGTTTCCGTTTCCCAGCGCTGCCACTCTTCGCAAATTTCCCACTCATAAATCACGCACGGAATTTCGGAAAAAAGAGACTGAATCGGATTGGTTGTGACACAAACGCCCTCTAACTCTACTTCTCCGATAAAGACCCCGAGGGTTTTACTCGTCGGAGTATCATCTAAGAGTCTCCGTCGCCATCCAGCCCGCCAACCAAGAGCCAAGGCCAAAACCGCGAAGCACAAGGGAGGTAAATATATCAGATTGGGCTGATCTGGTGACACCCCGCTGTTTTAACCCAAATTACAAAATGTGCAAGAGTAGGCGGGGACTTGCACTCTTTCTCATTACCGTCAATTTATCAGTATGGTTCAATTATACGAGGCTGAAGTGATGCATGCTCGATTATGGCCTCGCCCACATCGTTTTACGCACCGTGTTTTCTGCTTTACTATACCTCTACAAGAATGGGAAACCATTGGACAGGGGCTATGGTTCCTCGATCACGGCGGGTGGGCGCCTTATCAACTTCGACAGCAAGACTTCCTTCCCCGGGAAACGGTTTTCCAGCCCGAAGGGCTAGAACAGAAGTTTGGCGAGACAGGGGATTCGCTCGCCCAGCGCGTCCACGCCTTTTGTCGTTCCCAAGGAGAAAACTTACCTAAAGAAGCAGAAATCACGCTCGTGGCGATGCCCAGAGCCTTTGGTAAATCTTATAACCCTGTGGTTTTCTTTCTCATCAGCGTAAATCAAGAACTTCGGTGCGGGATTGCCGAAGTACATAATACCTTTGGTGAACGCAAGGCATGGTACCTAGGTCGTGAATGCCTAGAGGTTAATTCAGCTGGAGAAAAAATCCTGCGCCTAAGAACGCCGAAGCATTTTTATGTCTCCCCTTTTTCTGGACTGGAGACCGAATTTGAATTCCGCTTACGTCAACCCAACGAACGTTTGGCTCTAGCCGTTGACCATTATGAAAACGGTAAAAAAACTTTGATAAGCACTTGGACTGGCAGAACGGTGCCGCTGACCGATGGCCGTTTACTTTGGCTAACCTGCAAAATACCCTTCCTTATTTTAAAAGTCATTTCTCTCATCCATCTTCATGCCGCATGGCTCTGGGCCGTGAAACACCTTCCTTTTCGACGCAAAGGCCAAGATGTTGGGTTGCAACGCAACCTCCGTCACCCCACTACCGAGTTACTACATAAAAAATGAACGCCCCCACGTCCTCAACTCAGCCTCGTTCAACCGCTCACGAGAGTTGGGCCCAAAAAATGGTTTTACGGGAGCTGAAAAAATTGTCGCAGGGCAAAATGGTTCTGCACTTACCCCAAGGCGAAAAAATAATCCTAGGAAAAGAAAATTTGGCGGAAGACGTAGCCTGCATGATAATTCAGGACGAAAATTTCTTCCGTCGTGTTGTTTTAGCCGCCGATATCGGTTTATGCGAATCTTACATGGCAGGCGAATGGGACTCCCCTGACCTCGTGGCCGTTATTGGGTTTTTTATTAAAAATATCGATCAAACCCCCGGCATGTCTGGGTCGTCTCGACAAACCCTTGCATTAGGAGTTTTTCGTATCCTCGATCGCCTCGGGCACCTCTTACGTCCCAATACTAAAAAAACTGTCCGAATAAATATTGCCGAACACTACGACGTATCGAATGAGTTCTTTCAGCTTTTTCTCGATCCTTCTCTAATGTACTCATCGGGTCGCTGGGAAGGTTGCAAAACGTTAGCGGAAGCTCAATGGGCAAAAAACCAAGCTCTCTGCCAACATCTTCAATTAAAACCGACGGATCACTTAGTGGAAATTGGAACTGGTTGGGGTGGTTTCGCTCTGCACGCCGTTCGAGAATTTGGCTGTCGAGTGACGACTCTCACGATTTCACAAGCCCAATTTGAACTCGCTCAAAAACGAATCAAGGAGGCGGGTTTATCCGATAAAATTACGGTGAAGTTAGAAGATTTCCGCGACCATCAAGGCAGCTATGATAAATGTGTATCCATTGAAATGATGGAAGCTCTGGGTCATCGCTATCTTCCCGATTTTTGTGAATGCGTGAGCCGACTGCTCAAACCTCAAGGCATCGCTGCTTTTCAATACATCACCTGTCCCGATAGTCGCTACGAAGCTTTTCGGCGCGGGGTAGATTTTATTCAAAAACATATTTTCCCAGGTTCACTGTTACTCTCCATCAATCGCGTGAATCAAGAAATGACTAAAGCGGGCGGATTCCAGTGCCACCGTCTAGAGGAGTTTGGTTTAGATTATGCAAGAACCTTAGCCGCATGGGCTGAGGCATTTGAAAAAAATCTCCCCGCCATCAAAAGTATGGGCTTTAACGATGTCTTTATTCGCAAATGGCGACTCTACTTCCGCTATTGTGAAGCCGCTTTTGCCCACCGAAATATTGGAGTCGTGCAAGCGGTCTATCTTCGACCAAACAATCGAGAATACGTTTAATTTTAAAAAACCTCTCAACCCTCACTTAATCCTCTTATGAAAAAAATCATTGGCATCTATTTTGTCATCGTCTTATTGGCCATGACTTGGGTTTCATGGTATGCCTGCGTTACCCCCTCGCAATCGATGCTCCCCGCCTATTCTGGTAAAGCCCTGAATGTCATCAGCGGCTATATCACAGTCTGCTCCGAACCCTGGGGCTTGGCCACAATGTTTGATGCCTACTTTGGCTTTCTTACTTTTTGGCTCTATGTCGCTTGGCGCGAAAACAGTGTCCTTGCTCGATTCGTTTGGCTTATCGCCCTGCTCTTGCTGGGCAACTTTGCCATCGCTGCCTATGTTTTAGGGTGTCTTTACATTCATCGAAAAGAAACCGATCTCGGAAAAATCTTTTTCACCAAAAAAACTGCGCATGAATCGCCTGTCTGATTGGTTGAAGCGTAAGGTTCGGGATCCTTTTTTAGCCGAAATTAAAAAAGGCGTAACCCCTGACGAAATCGCTGCCGCTGTTAGCGTGAGTTTAGCCATCGCCGTCAATCCCATCATCGGCACCACCACGATTCTCTGCTTGTTAGCTGGAAAGATTTTTCGGCTTAATCATTTGATCATGCAGACAATCAATTATTTTTCTTATCCGCTACAGTTATTATTAATTGTGCCACTCGTTCGCTTGGGTGAAATCGTCACAGGAGCAGAAAAATTGCCTCTTAATCCCACTTTAATCATGGAGGAGTTTAATCGCTCATTTTCAGGGTTTTTAGTTAAATTTGGCATGGCCGGACTTCACGGGCTACTCGGATGGCTAATCGCCGTGCCCCCCTGTGCGTTTATTATAAACTTTATCTTGAAAGCCTTTTTACGTAATTGGATAAAATCTAAATCAGCCTGATGACACCTCTTTACGTTGATTTGTTTGTTGAGTTTCTGCGTCTCTTTCTGCTGACCGTTATTCTGTTCAGCGTAACGTGGTACGTGGGTAAAAACATCAATAACTGGTCGATTATCGATTTCGTCTGGAGTTACAGTTTTGCCCTTTGTGCAGGAGTTTATTTAATTACACTATGGAGTGAACTCACTCCGCCCGTCATCGTACTCCTATCGTGTACCGCTCTTTGGAGCATTCGACTCGGTACGCATTTAGCTCAAAGAACCTTAAGTGAAATTGAGCGAGAAGACGTTCGTTACCAAAAAATGCGCGATGATTGGGGCGAGGATGCCTCTTTCTTCATGTTCCGATTCTATGTTTTCCAAGCTCTCGCCTTCACTTTTCTTTGTCTACCATTCATTGCCTCCATCGTTGAAGCTAGGTCCCTGCCCAGCGAAACCCAGATTAAAATGGGCTTTATCCATTGGGCAGGACTTGGACTGGTAATTTTTGCGTTACTCTTTGAGACCATCGCTGACCGACAGTTAAAAACCTTTAAGGCAAATCCGGCCAACCAAGGAAAAGTTTGTGATCAAGGCCTATGGGCTTGGACGCGTCACCCCAACTATTTTGGCGAATGGCTGGTGTGGATGGGATTCGCTCTTCTAAGTTATAACACGACCTTTTATGGCATTCCTGGGCTCATCTGTGCAGGCACGATGCTCTACCTCCTAACCAAGGTAACTGGGATACCCATGACAGAGGAGCGTTTAATCGCTAGTCGTGGACAATCCTATCGCGATTACCAAAATCGCGTTTCCGCTTTCTGGCCCCGACCACCCAAAGCAAAAAAAGTTAACGGGTAAGATTGCTAGTTTAACCAGACGCCTCATGATGAGGCCGTGGCCTTTCTCGACACCCTTTTAGCTCAAGATATTCTTCCCGATGGCGTCATTCGCTGGGGGATTCGTCGACTCCTTCGCCAGCGATTACAGGAAGTACGAGCGTCGACTCCAGTAGAACGCCAAGCCAACGTTGCTCTATTTGCTCAAAAATTGCGCAGTCTTCCTGTAGCGGTAGAAACCAAAGCAGCGAATGAGCAACACTACGAAGTTCCTGCAGCGTTCTACAAACTTTGCCTTGGTCCACGATTAAAGTACTCTTCCTGTTTTTATGAAACTGGACGAGAAAGCCTAGCTGAGGCTGAAGTGGCGATGCTATCACTCACCAGTCAAAGGGCTGAGCTAGCCAATGGACAAGAGATTCTGGAATTAGGCTGTGGCTGGGGGTCTTTAACCCTGTGGATGGCAGAACAGTATCCCCAATCACAAATTACTGGGGTTTCGAATTCTGCCTCACAAAAAGTTTTTATTGAATCCGAGTGTCGTCGTCGTGGCCTAAACAACGTACGTATTATCACTTGTGACATGAATCAATTCACCACCGAAGCAGGACGTTACGATCGAGTCGTTTCGGTAGAAATGTTTGAGCATATGAAAAACTGGGCTGAGCTACTTCGACGCATCTCCGCTTGGCTCAAACCACAAGGTAA
>CANHRV010000055.1 GCA_947463395.1 Opitutia bacterium
CTTCTTCACCTTTCCACCTTTGCACAGGAGCTCTGCTCCGATTTGCACCTTTGCACTTCACTTTGTGTCCCACCCGTCCACCTGTCCACTCGTCCCCTAATCTCATCACCTTTACACCCCCATCCCCCACCCCCATCCGGTTACCTACAAATTAATCTTCCCCCATTAACCCTTCGAGAACATTACTAAAGCATGTCCGTTGCGGAACACATTAAAGCCATGAAGGCTCGCACCGAAAAATTCATCGGTGAACAGGAAATCATCCAACGCCTCGAAGCCGGCAAAACCTTGCGGGTTAAACTGGGAGTCGACCCCACGCGCCCCGACTTAACTTTCGGTCACATGGTTGTGCTGAATAAATTAAGACAGTTTCAAGACCTCGGACATCAAGCTGTCTTAATTATCGGCGATTACACGACTCGCATTGGCGATCCGACAGGGCGATCTGACACACGCCCTGTTCTGGGCGAGGCTGAAATCGAGAATAACGCAAAAACTTATCTCGAACAGGCTTACCGTATCTTGGATCCAAAAAAAACCGAAGTACGGCGCAATAGTGAGTGGTTCGGAAAAATGTCTTTCTTAGACGCCCTCAATCTCAGCCGACAGATGACCGTTGCGCAAATGTTGGTGCGTGATGATTTCGCAAAACGGCACCAGGAAAAAACCCCTATCTCGATTGTTGAATTTCTCTACCCTCTTTTACAAGGACACGACTCGGTCATGCTCAAAGCGGACATCGAGATTGGTGGGAGCGATCAACTCTTTAACATGATGGTCGGTCGAGACCTCCAAGAAAAAGCCGGTCAAGCCCCTCAAGCCATTTTAGGCATGCCATTACTCGTTGGCCTCGATGGAGAAAAAAAGATGTCCAAGAGTTTGGGCAATTACATCGCTTTCAACGAAAACCCAAAAGACATGTTCGGCAAAATCATGTCGATACCCGATGCCACAATGTGGGTTTATTACCGCTTATTACTCGAGCAGAGCGAGGAAGAGATTCGTGCTCTCCAAGCACAACACCCCATGGAAATGAAGAAGCAGTTAGCGGTGAAACTAACCGATAAATTCCATGGCACTGGAGCAGGCGCAAAAGAACGCCAAGAATTTGAAACCGTATTTTCCAAAGGTGGCGTCCGAACAGACATGCCTGAATTTAGTTGGTCTACCTTGGCTGCAGGAGCAACGGAAACAAATCTGGTTGATCTTCTCTCCGCCACCGGACTCTTCCCTTCGAAAAAAGAAATTCGTCGTCTGATGGAAGGTGGTGCCGTTAAAATTGGTGACGAGAAGATTACCGACCCCGCTTTCAAAATCCGTCAACCTCAAGGGGAATGGATTATCCAAGCCGGCAAACGCACCTTCGTGAAGGTTAAGTAGTTCGACGACTCGCCAGTCTGTGTAAAACTCTTACCCTGGAAAAGGTCTTTAACCTTTCCCTGCCCTCCTTCGCATCCCTATTATCACCGAGCTCGTTATGGCCGACGCCCACCAAAGCCCCGACTTCGTGCATCTGCACGTACATACCGACTATAGTATGCTCGATGGGTGCAGTCGCATCGACCGCCTGATGAGTCGCGCCTGCGATATGAATATGCGCGCGGTCGCTATTACTGACCACGGTAATCTCTTTGGGCTTTTTGATTTCTGGCATGAAGCTCAGCAAAAATCCAAAAGTGGATTAAAACTAAAACCTCTGCTCGGATGCGAACTCTACTTAGTCTGGGACCACGCCCTCACCGACAAGCCGGATCGACGTGAGCACAAGTATTATCACATGGGTGTTCTGGCGCGGAGCTTCAAAGGATACCAGAACTTAACCAAACTGGTTTCCGATGCTCACGTAAGGGGGTTACATTATAAACCCCGCACTGATATCACCCAATTAGCACTGCATGCCGAAGGCCTCATTGGTTTTAGCGGATGTCTCCAAGGAGTGATTCCCCAGAACCTTCTCAAAGACGATTACGAGGCAGCACGCAAAGCCTGCGCCCGCTTCGTGGAAATTTTCGGACGTGAAAATTTTGTCATCGAACTGATGGATCACGGGCTTGAAGAACAAAAACGCATTATCCCTGGTCTCCTCAAACTTGCCGAAGAATTTAAGTTACGTGTCGTGGCAACGAATGACGTTCACTATGTGGATGCTCAAGACAGCGTGGCCCACGATGCCATGCTTTGCATTCAAACGGGCGCTCGCTTGGCCGATGAACGCCGCATGCGTTATAGCGCCCAGGAGTTTTATCTAAAAAGCGAGGCAGAGATGCTTCGTATTTTTTCGGAAATCCCTGAAGCCATCAAAAACACCGTCGCCATCGCTGAAATGTGCGATGTGCAGTTGCCGATTGGGAAAAATAATTATCCGGTTTACGTTTTTAGCGAAGGAGTAAAACCAAAGAGTGATAAAAAAATCGATAAAATCCTCGATGGCTATGAGGCACTAAAAAATCGCCTCGCTCAAGCGGCGGGCAAACCAGCCGATTTCTCCATCAGCGAGGAAAACCGTAAGGCCTATCGTGCCAATGGATCATTTTTACTCGATATCGTTAAAAAAGGACTAAAAGAGCGCTATCAGGTTGATTACGATAATCCTAAGTCGTGGACAGATGAGAAAGCCCCCGGACCAGGCAAAGCCAGCCCCGCCGAACTATGTCGTCGCGTTGATTACGAACTCGGAGTCATCGCTGGCACTGGCTTCGTCGACTACTTTTTAATTGTTTGGGATTTTATCGACTGGGCTCGTCGACAAGACATTCCCGTCGGTCCTGGACGCGGATCGGGAGCGGGCTCAATTGTCGCCTACTGTCTTAAAATTACCGATATCGACCCCATTCGCTTTGGCTTACTCTTTGAGCGCTTTCTAAATCCCGAACGTGTCTCTGCGCCCGACTTCGATATCGATTTCTGCATGCGTCGTCGCGATGAAGTCGTCGATTACGTTCGTAAAAAATACGGCGAAGACCGCGTCGCCAATATAATTACTTTTGGTACTTTCGGCGCGAAAATGGTTGTACGCGATTTAGCCCGTATTCGCGATTTACCTTTCGTAGAATCCAATCGCTTGGCTAAACTCATCCCCGATGACATCAATATCTCACTCGAGGATGCTCTCAAAAAATCGAAAGAGCTGAGCGAGGAAGTGACCATCAATCCACAAGCCGCCAGCATCATCGAAACCGGTCGCGTGATTGAAGGCATGGTGCGCAACAGTGGCAAACACGCTTGTGGCATGATTATCGCCGACCGACCGCTAACGGATATTATCCCTGTGACGATGCAGGAAGGCGATTTAACCACCCAGTATGCCAAAGACCCGGTAGAAAAGTTAGGCCTTTTGAAAATGGACTTTTTAGGCCTGAAAACACTGACCGTTATTGATGATGCGCAGAAGCTCGTGCGTAAGCATCGTCAAAAGCCCGACTTCGATATCGAGAAAGTCAGTTTTGAAGACCCGACAACTTTTGCCCTCCTGAACCAAGCGAAAACCGTAGGAGTATTTCAACTTGAATCGGGCGGCATGCAATCACTCTGCCGTCAGTTTGGCATTTCTTCGATTGATGAAATCGTGGCGTTGATTGCGCTCTATCGTCCTGGACCGATGCAATTTATTCCGGAGTTTATTAAGAGCAAAAAAGACGCAGCGAATATTCGCTACGCTCACCCGCTGCTCGAGCCAGTTGCCAAAGAAACTTATGGCATTCTGGTTTATCAAGAACAGGTGATGGAGGCGGCCCGAGTGATTGCGGGCTACACCCTCGGTGGCGCGGATTTATTGCGACGTGCGATGGGTAAAAAAATCAAGGAAGAGATGGACAAGCAACGCTCCATCTTCGTCGAAGGTGCGGCCAAGACTCATAAAATTGAGAAAAAGAAAGCAGAAGAAATTTTCGCGACACTGGAAAAATTCGCCGAGTACGGATTCAACAAATCTCACTCCGCCGCTTACGCGATTCTCTCTTATCGGACGGCTTACTTGAAGGCCAACTACCCCGTCGAGTTCATGTCGGCTCTTCTGACTTCAGAACAGGGTAACGCTGATAAGTTGGCTGAGTTTATGAGCGAAGTGGAAGCCCTCGGCATGAAAGCCCTTGGGCCTGATGTTAATCAATCGGACACCGACTTCACTCCCGTGGTTAAAGATAATGCGATTCGCTTTGGTTTAGGTGCGATTAAAGGCGTGGGCGAAGTGGCTGCTCGTGCCATTGTGGCTGAACGAGAAAAGAACGGCCCCTTCAAAGATTTCTGCGATTTCGTTGGACGAATGGGAGACCAGGATCTGAACGCGCGAACCCTTGACTGCTTATGTCGTGCTGGGGCTTTTGATTTTACCGGAGAAGATCGTCGCCACCTCGTCGATTCGATTGAATCAGTTCGTCGTCATTTTTCGGCAGAGCGCAAAGAACGCGCCAGCGGACAAGGAAGTCTTTTTGATTTATTAGGTTCCGAAGATGCAGGAGCCGCACGACCTTCTGACCTGCTTTTACGGCAATCACCGAAGATGCCAAAGCTCGAGCGACTGAACAACGAGAAACAGCTCTTGGGATTTTATCTCAGCGGGCACCCCTTGGCCGACTATCACGGTTTAGATGAAGCCCTCGCGACTTTAACCACGACTCCGGATCGACTTAATCTCAATAAAGAAGAGCGTCATCTGGTTCGTCTCTGTGGAATCGTTAGCGGACTTGAAAAGAAAATTACAAAGAAAGATAATCGTCCTTGGGCTTTATTTACCGTTGCCACACGCAGTGTGAATTTGCCCGTTAATCTTTTTTCTGAGGCTTATGAATCCATCGCTAACATCAAGGAAGGCGATGTCCCCCTGTTGATGGACGGAGCCCATGTGATTGTGGATGCACGGCTCATTTGGCGCGAAGAGCGCAGCGAATGGTCAATCAATGCTCACGCGGTTAGCCCCTTACGTCGCGCCCCAAGTTTAATTAAGAAAATCCTTTTTGCCCTACAACCAGGACCAGAGGCCAGTGAGTTCATGGAAAAACTCGTGGCTCATACCCGTAAAGTCGATGGTGGCACCACGGTACAAATTGGATTCACCCAACCCGATGGACGTATTTTAGTAGCCGAAGCAGCCAGCGCGATGACGACGCGTTTTGACCCTGAGACTTATGCCTTTTTTGCCAAGCACCCTTCCTGTGCTGGAGTGCAAATCGAGGCCATTCCGCCGTCTCAACCCGCCCAACGCAAATACGGCCCACGCGGTTAAGCGCGGCCTATTTAAGATCATTCGTTATTGTTGAGACAATCGTTTCAACAAAATGCTCCTGCGAAAAGGGCCTAGCCTTGGGCGAACAAAGAAAATCGCTGATTGATTTTTGGAAGTCTCGATACTGTTCGTCACTCAAAGAGTGTAAGTATTGATTCATTTCTTCGGGGTTGTTCCATTTTCTTCCATCAATAAAACATTCTGACGGAATCACCTGATGAATTTCTCGGGGACCAATATAAATGGGGACGCAACCAGCGCGAAAACAGTCGAATAATTTTTCCGTAAAATAACCAGGCAAGTCACGTGTGTTTTCATGCGCGATACAAAACCGAGCTTTTCTTAACAAAGCGATTTTATCATCAATCGGACCTCGCCACGTTTGAAAGGGAGCTTTGGTGGGGAAAAATTGAAAAATAATTTTCAGAAACTGATTATAAACCCTGCCCCATCGTCCTGGTAAAGCAGCTGGCCTATCCCACCCACGTCCATACAGATGGAAATCGTGTGGTGCATTTTTTTCGTACCACTTTATCAGACGCACCCGATCTTGGTATTGATCTCGAGAGTCATTAATGGCCAAAGCCTTATTAGACGAAACGAGTACACAGAAGAGCGGACGAGATTCAGGGCCGTTAAAGGCACCCACCTTTAAGTCGTTCGGATAAAATAATTGGACAGCCTTGGGGTCATTCAGCAACTCACCATCCCAAGTAAACCAGCGCACATAACGCGCCAGAGCACGTTGATTGCGATTGAGCGGCCGAATGAGGGGATTTTCGTAAAGATAAACAAACGCCCGAGCCTGCGGATTTTGCCGACGACAGTTGATGTGTAATTCAAA
>CANHRV010000056.1 GCA_947463395.1 Opitutia bacterium
CAGTCCTTGCGGGATTTTTGTTTCGCTACTTGATGAATGAGAGGAAGAACCTGTGATAGGGTAGGCTGTACCATTGCCAATCATACGAAAATACTGGCGGAGGGTTGTCCACGAACCATCGACTTCGATGTTGTGGATTAAACTGATTTCTCCAGTGCGGAGCATTTCGCTGATTTTTCCGAGAGTGAAAGGACCGGTAATAGTGCCTTTCCAGCGCAGACGAAATTGAGAAGGTTTGGCCATGGTTTTAGAGGTCGCGACCTTGGAGAATGGATTCCCAACCGCCTTCGGGTGGGGTGAGTCCGGCGGGAATGCCGGCCGCCTGAGCAGCCTCAGTGACAGTGCCCGAGAGACGAACGAGGGGTGAGAGTGGGGCGGGTTCGCTAACCCTGACTAAAGAACCATCGTTGTCGGCCCGGAAGAGGATCGAGGGTTTACCGTCCTTATCGATGCCGAAGAGGGCAGCATTGGTTACTTTTTCGCGCAGTGTGGGTAGTCCGTCGCGTGTGACTGAGCCGGCTAAAATCGATTTATAGGTTCGAAGAGTGCTGATGGTTAAAAACCAGAAACGAGCTTCATCGGCGTAGGAGACGGATGATTTGTTTTTGGCGAAGAAAGCACGGAGATCTTTTTGTACATCGGCCCACTTTTCTTTAAAAAGGAAATCGTAAGGTCCCATCGCGTTTTGAGTAATGCGACGTAATTGATCGGCGTCACGAATAGCCGATGGGGAATAAAGCGTTCCCCAAACTTCAGGTCGCTCGTCCGCCAGTTTGAAAAGTTCCTGCATTTCAAAGGCACGCAGTTCGAGGAAAGGAGCGTTATGATTTCTGACTAAATCGAGTTTGCGAATAATTGGTTCGGTGAGTTTGCGATTTTTGGAATCGTAAAGCCGGGCAAATTGACGGATGTAATCAAGTTCGTTAATCGCACTCGTTTCGATTAATTCTTCTCCCGATTTTACACTGGTGGGTTTATCGAGGTTAAATTCTCGTCGACTCCAGGCATTTTCAACAATCTCTCCATCGCGTGTGATTTCGCGACCTTTCACGATGAATTCAATCCCGTCGTTGATTCGATTTCGTTGCGTGACTAAATCGCCTACGATGAAGGCTTGTCGCACCATACGAGTGCCTTGAGAAGAGGTGAGGTAAATATTGAAGCGGCGCAGGGAGCCAAAGACTGCTTCATTGGCGAGGTCGTTTAAAATCTTCGATTCGACTGCCGATAGATTATTCGAGATAAAATCTCCTTGGGGGTTTGTTTTAGGAACACCATCCCACATGGCACCGACATGAGGTGCGAGGCAGGATCGTGGTAGGTTGTTTAACTTATCAAATTGGAAGGCGACAAAGGCGGCGCTTTTAACGAGGTCCGGTTTTTCGGATCCATTTTTGGTAATCGCATTAAGGGCGCTGAGATAACTCGGTAAATCATTCGCTCCATTGATAAGGTTTAAGGTAGTGAAGATTCGCTTTTCACTGAGGAATCGTTTGCGGGCGTGTTCCAATTCAGCTTGCGGCTCTTCGAGGTCTTTCTCGCCTGCGAGAGCGAGTTTTTTCAAGAGAGTTTCGAGTCCAGTCATCGCTTCGTTGGCGGCCGTCAAATCCATCGGGTTATCGCCTTCGCCGAGAGAATTTTTTAATTTCAAACGCAGACGGGAAAGTTCTTGGCGGCTTGTTTCCGCGACCTGGGTGCAAATGGCCAAAAGTTCCGCCGGGTTTTCTAGAATTAATTTTAGGTTATCGTTCGCCTTGGAGCCCACTTTTGACAAGGCCTCAATGTAGGCGGTGGTGCGTTGCGTCGTTTCCGCAAAATTACTTGCATCAATGCCTTCTTTTTGGCGATTCGCGAGGTAGGTCGCTTCTGCTTGGAGTTTAATTTCCGTGGAGCGTTGTTCCTCGAGTTGTTTTTTAAGATTTTGCATTTCCTCCATCATCGTTTGTTCCATCGGAATTAAACGAGGGGCGGATTTGATTTGTTCTAATTTGGATATCGCCGAGAGGGTGTCCCAGCTATCGGCGAATTTTTGCACTTCAACTAACTCAGCACGTGCCTTTTGTCGCAATTGATATTGGTTGTATCCGTAGAGGGCGATGCCCGTAATCAGCGTTAGTGCGACGACGCCTTGCGCAATGAAGAAGGCAAAACGTCGGCTCAGTTTACGGCGAACGAGGTTACGGTTTTCTTGGACTTCTCGAATCAGGTTTTCGGGTAAACGGGCGGAGACATTTTCGGCACGCTCAAGCCATTGATTATGACGAGAAATAATAACGGCAAGGGAAGTGCCTCGAGGGGGGTCTTTTTGGAGAGTTTCCCATTCCTGGAGCAGGTTTTCCACGGTGGCACGGGTGCTGGCTTCGGCTTCTGCGACAGCGGCGAGTTGTCCCGCCCATTTTTCGTATTTTTCTAACTCAGAGAGGGTGGTTGATTTTAGTTTTACCTGATGATCGCGCTCGAGATTGCGAATACGACCAATGGCATTGGCGCATTTTTCCCACTGATCTTGTTGATGAGCGAGCGAAGCTTCTTGGAGAAGTTGGAGGATTTGTTCTTCGGCTTTTTCGCGAAGGTAAAGAATGCGAAGTTGGCGAGCGTTTTCCCAGCGAGAGTCTTCCGCAAGATTTTGAGCGCCAAATCGCTCCATCCGATCCATTAGTTCGATGGCTTCAGGTCTTTGGCTTTCTTGAAAGAGGGAAACGACTCGAGTGAGGGCGTCGCGCAGGAATTTTTCGGAAAGACGGTTGAGTTCAGAGCGTGCTGTCGTGTCATCGGGGTTCAGTCGGACAATCGAACGAAGGATAGTGAGGGCGCGGTCTTCATCGCGCTGGCGCATCGCTTGGCGGTAATCACGATAGAGTGGATGATTTTCTCCGATGCTTTTACCGTAAAGTCCTTCGACGGCTAAGATTTGTTGATCATCGAAAAGAAATCCCGCGGGGAGTCCGCGTTCGCGACAAAGATTATTCCAGCGTTCCGCCTCAGAAAAACTTAACTGAGCACAGACCGTCAATAAATCGGGTTCGGATTCGGCTACTTGGAGGGCGGCGTTGTCATTGCCGGCACGAATCAGGGTATTACATTGTTCGAGGCGCTCACGCAGGCGAAGGCACAGGGTGGAGTACTCATTAGCCAGAGAACGAGCTTCGAGGTCGGGCGTACCGACCTCGAGTTGTCCGCGGATACGGGCGATGAGTCGTTCCACTTGCATGGTTTATTTAAATTCGAGTAGCGGGCTGATGGCTTCACCTTTAGGGCCAACCAAAATGGCTGTCCAGGGGGCTCCCGCTTGGATGAAATCGCCTTCGGTGAATTTTTGGCGGCGAGATTTAATACGGTCGTAAGTGGGTGAGTTGGGTCCAGTCGCTTTTTCGAGACGTAGGAGATCGGTTTCGAGGAGTGAGCGAGTGGCTCGCAGGGAAGCGAGGTCGCGATCTGGGAACTCGTGGTCAGAAGGGAAGAGTCCGATGGAGCCTTCGGAGGCGATGAAAGCTAAGATGGCGGGTTCAGCCCAGTTGGCGAGGTGGACGACGCCGGTGTCATTTTCTTTTTCCAGTGCAGCCAGACCGAGGTTGAGTGGGCGAATTTTTTTCCAGTTCGAAACTAGGGCGAGTCCTTGGCGATTGCCATCGGGAAGCATAATCTCGATCAGACAATTATTATCATTGAGGGTTTTGGCGGAGCCATCGGGGAAGTTGAGCGTGATAGCGTTTCGTCGAGTTCCCACAGCGATTTCGATGGGGGCTCTTCCGACCGTGTTACTGGTTTCAATCCAGCTCGCTTGTTGACTGCGTCGAATTTCACTCGGGATGAATTTAGTTTTTTCATCGCGACTAAAAAAAGTTTCCAGAGGTAAGACTCGCATTTGTACGAGTAAACTTGACTGTGGTGTGGTACCGCTGGCTTCGATGAATTTGGTAATTTTTTCGGCAGCATTCGCCGAGAGTTTAAATTCTCCAGTCGAAGGTGCGTTTGGCCCGACATCGGCTGTCGACCATTGACCCGTAATCAAGATGATTGGACGGACATCGCAACGGGCGATGAGTTCAATCCGTTGCTGGATTTCGAGAAGTTTAGGCCAATCGGGGCGTGATTGAAGTTGGAGGTTTTCGCCGATTTGGATAGCCTCTCTCGCTTCCAGTTGAAGAGAGGAAGTGGAATCGGCTTTTTTGAAAATTTGTGGATTTTCGATTTTAGCTCTCAGTTGCAGGATGACCTTGGGAAGGTAGTTTGCTTGGAGGCGAGTGAGGTATTGTTCTTGGTAGCGTTGGGCAAATGTGGGAGAGAGTTGGCTGGTTTCTAGCCATTGTTTGGCAGCGCCGATGTAGTCATTACTTTCCAACAGACTAGCGATATTTTTGATAGCAATATTTGCCCGATAAAGTTCATCGGACTTTGTCGTGTCGATGGTTGGCGTGGGTGGTGTTTCCACGACCGTGGCAGGCGGAGTGGATTCGGATTTCGATAAGAGTAAGAAAAGTCCGAGTGCTAGGCCAACAATCAGTGAAATAATAACGATCAGTACCGTGCGTGAGAGTGAAGCGTTGAAAGAATGGTTGTTCGGTGCAGTCGATGGTTCTGTCGCCGTTGCGAAAGAGAGTGGTGTTGTTCCGACGCCAGTGGCTGCTTGCCGTGCCAGATCTCCCGTTGGAGGAGAAATCTGTTTTACTTGATTGAAATCGATTTCCGTTCGGCCCGGAATCGCACCGACAGCCCAATGAAATCCTTCGGGACCTGTGACGGCGGCATTGGTTGTAAATGTCGCATGCCACGAACCGCGACCGAGAAGGGCAGCTGATTCGGCTAGTAAACGAAGCAGGCGTGAGTCATCGGGAGGGTTGCGTAATGCCAGTGTGTTTGCACCTGCTGGACCCACGAGCCAGGCTGCTTTGGCTCCCGAGCCAGCGAAATCTCGCCATCCGGCTGCGGGTGTGAGAGGTGGATGACTTTCGAGAGAAAGTGATTCGCTCGGTTCCGTTAACCAAGTCGGTCCTTCTTTCCATTCATCGACCCAACCTTTCCAACGCAGTGCGATGGCGGCGGGTGGTGGAAGAATAGCGATTTCTTCGGGAGAGAAAACGAGATGATGTGCGAGCCGATTATTGCGTTGCGAATAATCTAATCCGCGGGCGACAAAGCGAGAGAGTACGTACCAAGATTGTCCGCCACTTTCGATGGTACGATAGGAGAAGGTGGCGCCTTGATTGGATTCGTGGGGAGTACCGATGGATTCAAGAATTTGGGTGAGTCTTTCGGGAATCGATTGATGGCGAGCGACGGTGCAAAATCCAGAGCGACCGGGAGTAAGTCCTCGAGGTGCGGAAGTGAAAATGAGTTGTAAGGGCATAACTATGACTTCGCGGGAAACAGTTCAGGGCAGGATTGGTGAAGCAACCAGTAGACTGGACTTTCGACATTACTGGGGGAGAGTTTTTGTGGGTCGGGGGCGATACGTCCGGCGTTGGGTCCGCTCGTAATCATCGTGGGTTGATGACCGAAAGAACTGGCGGCAAAATAACGAATCTCTTCTGCCAATGATTCAGCGGTGGCGACGAGACCAGGGCAGAGAGTGACGAGGACTTGACGTACCCGTTGCGAATTACGGTCGACGGCGGCTAAATCAATTTTTCCTTCAAGCAAAATCGGCTCGAGTGGTGAAGGGAGTAGGAATTGCCAAGTATCAGATTTTCCGACGACGAAAGCTAAGGGTGTGGAGATTCTTTGATTTTGGCTGATACCTAAGACGCGTTTAATTCGTGTTTCCATTTCAGCGAGGATGGTGTCTTGTTGATCAATCCGTCCCTTGATGGAAAGTTGTGGATCATCGACTCCAATCAGTTTGGCTTTGAAGCGTGCGTTGGCGGTGGGGTCGAAAAGGAAAATAAGGCCAGCCGAGGAAGCCACGTGCATCGCCCCAGGTGAATCGTGAATATCGATACCTGGCTCG
>CANHRV010000057.1 GCA_947463395.1 Opitutia bacterium
GAGCTCCATCGAACCCAAAATAACCTACCGCGCCACCGTAAATACCTCGCCGTTCGCCTTCTAATTCTGAGATGATTTGCATCGCGCGAATTTTGGGTGCACCCGAGAGTGTTCCAGCAGGGAAGGTGGCTCGAAACAAATCAAAGGCATCGTACGGTTTTGCGAGTTCCCCCTCAACCTGAGAGACGATGTGCATCACGTGAGAGTAGCGTTCGACGATGGCGTAGTCGGGTACGCTCACCGAACCAGGAATGCAAACACGTCCGAGATCGTTGCGTGCTAGGTCTACGAGCATTAAATGTTCAGAGCGTTCCTTGGGGTCGGCTAATAATTCGGCCTCGAGTTTTCGATCGGCCAATTCATCGATACCTCGGGGACGAGTGCCAGCGATGGGACGAATTTCACAACGTCGACCAGTCAGACGTACATTAACTTCAGGAGAAGCGCCAACGACATCGAAACCAAGTTTCGTCTCAATGACGAACATGTAGGGCGAGGGGTTGACCTGACGAAGTACGCGATAGAGGTCGAGAGGTTCGCCTTGGAAAGAGACATCGGTGCGTCGTGAGAGTACCACTTGGACACAATCTCCAGCTTTAATGTATTCTTGGGTACGTTTTACGGCAGCCTCAAAATCCGCCTGATTGATGTTAGCTTTGCCTTGAGCTAATTCAGCCGAAGAGGGTAGCTCAGCCGCCACCGCCGCTCTGGGGCCAGTGACGACTTCACGTAGTTTTTCTAATTCATTTTTTGCAGCCACGAATGCTTCATCTGCTTTGTCAGGTGAAGAAATGCGTGCATTCACAATTAAGCGCAGGGATTGGCGGGCATTATCAAACGCTACTAATCGATCCACTAAGAGAAAATGAAGAAGAGGCGTTCCTGCAGAATCTTTTTTAGGACAAGGAACTGTTGGCTCGATACGATGAATATACTCGTATCCAACCATGCCGACCATTCCGCCAACAAATGGAGGAAGGCCCGGAACTTTGGCGACTCGCAATCCAGAGACTTGTTTTTTGATGAGCTCTAATGGGTCCTTGGGTGTAGGTAAGGTTTCTTTTTTACCATCTCGATGAGTTACTTCTGTTCGATCTTCCCAGGCTGTGATGGTTAAGGCCGGAGCTGCTCCACAAAAACTGTAACGTCCGATATGTTCTCCACCAGTGACGGATTCAAAAAGGAAACTCGCCCCGAGTGTGCGCAATCGTGCATAGACTGAAACGGGGGTCTCTAGGTCAGCCATTAAATCCAAACAGACGGGGACAATGTCAGCTTTGCGGGCTAACTCACGAAAAGTCGATGCGTCAGGAATAAGACTCACGTTGAAAAGATGGGCACTTATTAGGATAAAGGGAAACCATTAACCTAACGATAGAATAAAAGTTCAATTTTAAATGGTTTACCCTTGAGTTTTACCCTGCCAGCGCCCCCAAAGTGACAGGGGAAGGAGGCGTTGGGAGTCCTCTTGTCGTAAAGCCAATTCGCCAATATCAATCCTTCCTCCTAAACCTCGAGTGCTCTCTTCGAGTAGATTGTGACATAAAATCGATGAGGCATCGATGGTATAGACGGTAAGGATAATAAACTTTGCCTGAGGGGAGAGCAGTTCCCGACAAGCACGCAACAAGGGTGCTAAATCTCTCTCCACTTTCCAAAATTCACCTGAAGGTCCGCGACCAAATGCGGGAGGGTCCAACAGAATGGCTTCGTATTGGTTGCCACGTTTGATTTCTCGTTTCACGAAAGTCGGAGCATCTTCGATAATCCATCGAATGGGCTCTTGGCTCATGCCTGAAATCTCTTGATTGCGACGCCCCCAAGCTACGGCTGGTTTGGAGGCATCGACATGAGTCACGCTCCAGCCCGCTTGAGCAGCGACCAAGGAGGCTACTCCCGTGTAGCCGAATAAATTGAGTAATCGAGGGCGCGGTGTCGCCGTATTTTTTTGTTCCGACAACCATTTCCAATGTGGGGACTGTTCGGCAAAAACTCCAAATTGTTTGGAGTTGTCCATGAACCGCAGTTGTAATTTTAACTTACCAAACTGTGTTTCCCAGTCGCGCGGACAGTGGGTATTGAGTTTCCAATGGCCTTCTCGGCCTCCTTCTTCATGAACCGCCACCGCCTTGCTCCATTCAGCAGGAGGAAGGCTCTTTTTCCACCAAGCTTTCGGCTCGCTTCGCACCATACGAACACCACCAATCTCTTCCAGTTTCAGGCCATCACCTGAATCCAAGAGACGATGGTTTTCCCATTCGCTGACTAGAACTTTGATATCCACCCAGGCAATGTGAGCCATAGTCGGCTCGGAGTGAAGCCCGCTTTTGCTCGCCAACGATTTCTTTGCCCTCATCAATCTTGGTCGATGTATCGTTTGCTCGCCAGTGCACGATGGGAGACCATGGTTTCAGGTCTAGTCGCCTTGACCCACGACTGGCATTACGATTCTCCTCCCAAACTAGAACTTAGTCCACTGGCGGAGTTGATTTTTATTGAACGTGCGGATGCGAGAGTGTGGGCCACTCGATCAGGCTACTGGATTGAGGAGGGTAAGATTCATTTCTTTCTTTGGAAACCCCTGTGTCCAGAGGCATCGCCTGAATCTCTCTGTGTTGTCGGTCCTTTTAATCAATGGGGTCAAATTGCCGAGATGGAAGAATGGTCGTTGCACCCCGTTTGTCTACTCGGAGCCGAGGGTTACGAGTTAAGTCTGCCCATCGAGAAAGTAATGCAGGGTGCCATGACGATGCCTTTTAAGTTTTATCGTAAAGACGGACGTTGGTTGGAGCCACCTCATGATGCGGATAACATTGAGAGAGATGAATACGGTAATCGTAATCTTCTTCTTAGCTTGGATCGCACCCATCAGCATGTTTTTCGCTTTCGTGCGGCCAATGCTGACCCCACATTACGTCCAGTCAGAATTTTGTACGAGCGAGAAGACTTAGTGGAGTTTTGTGAAATCTTAGCCTCCGATCCGCTCGATGTTTTAGAACCTCCAGGTCCTTTTGGTGCCACGGTTACGCAGGGAGTTACCACTTTCCGTATCTTTGCACCACGGGCGAAATCGGTTTCGGTTCGATATTCAAATCATCCCCAAATTGAGCCTTCAGCCAGTCAACAGTTTGTTGAGCTAAAACCCGAAGGGCAGGGTGCTTGGGTTGTGGTCGTGAACAAAGATCTATCCCATTATTGTTATCATTTCATTGTTGATGGAAAAGAGTTGGCGGATCCCTGGGCACGCAAGATGGGTCATGTTTATCCCGCTGCACCCGTTTCGATTGTTTGCTCTCCCGAAGAGTTATTGCCTTTGCGCGATAACTTTGTGCCTCCCGCTCCAGAAGACCTTGTGATTGTTGAAGCTCACGTGCGGGATTTGTTGGGGATGGCTGGATCGAAGGCAAAGCAGGGCTTTCGTGGTTTGGCCGAATGGATTCGAGAAGATGGAGCTTACCTTAAGTCGCTAGGAGTTAACGCTATTGAGCTACTTCCGTGCACCGATTACGAGCGTGGTTCAGCGGATGAGTATCACTGGGGTTACATGCCAATCACTGCTTTTGCACCAGCGACAGCCTACGCACAGGATGAGTATGGGTTAACCGCCATAGAAGATTTTCGTGAGTGTGTACGAGCCTGTCACGAAGCGGGCTTCGCTGTGATTATGGATATGGTTCTGAATCATTTCGGCAGTCCCAATAGTTTGCAGATGATTGATTCGAGTTATTATTTACGGACTGATAACTATGGTGAATTATCCAACTGGAGTGGTTGTGGTAATGATGTTCGTGCGGAGGCTCCGCTCTTTCGTCGCTTGGTGATCGCCTCATTGATCCATTGGACAAGTGTTTTGGGGGTTGATGGGGTTCGATTAGATTTGGCGGAGTTATTAGGCACACCACTTTTGCATGAAATCGAGGAAGAGTTTCGACTCCATCGCCCAGAAAAAATTCTCATCGCAGAGCCTTGGAGTTTCCGGGGGCACATTGCTCGGGATTTAGATTACACGTCATGGACAAGTTGGGATGATGCGTTTCGCGAGTTTTTGCCTGCCTATGTTCGCGGTCATGCTCGGGCTTCGGACTTGTTGCATCAAATGGCGGCCTGTGCTTTCCGTCCTTCCGCGCGTTTGCGCTACGCACAGTCGCACGATGACATGGCTTGGTTGGATCGTATTACCGAGTGTGCTGAGGCCGATGCGATTAATCCCACTCCTACCGATGTTTTACGTACGCGTTTAATGCATGTGATTTTACTATGCTCGGCTGGTATTCCCATGCTTTCGGCGGGGCAGGATTTCTTAATGACCAAACGAGGGGTCGGTAATACTTGGCGACGCGGTGACTTAAATTTACTCGATCCCGAACGCTGGCAGCGATTCAAAACCGAACACGATTTTGTTTCGCGCTTAATCCATTTTCGACTTTCACCAGAAGGAACTGTTTTACGACCTAAACAAACGGTTTCTCCAGGTTGGATGAAGGTGACGCATCAAGAGGGCGGGGATGCTTTTGTAGCGGTGATGAATGCCGATGGATTGCTGGGGTCCTCCAAAGTGTTGGTGGCCTGTAATCCCTACCATTCTACCCTCGAGTTGAGTCTGCCATTAGAGGCGGACTGGAAGCCCGTGGTGGTTTCCCCACAACCTCGATGCCCACACGCTCCTGGTGCAATGCCCCAAATTGAACAAGGTGTGCTTACTTTAGGGCCTTTAGCGTGTGGAGTTTGGGTTGTGAAAACTTAAAAGCATTCTCCGCTTGCCATAAGGCGGTCGGTGACCCTTTTTCATCCCTTTATTGAAACAAAATTATGGCAACCAAAGTAGCAATTAATGGATTCGGCCGCATCGGTCGTCTCGTTTTCCGTGCCCTTGTAGAACAGGGTCACCTCGGTTCGACTTTTGATGTCGTTGCCGTTGGTGACGTTGTTCCAGCTGATAACTTAGCTTATCTTTTGAAATATGACTCAACCCAAGGTCGTTTCAATGGCACGGTTTCATCCAAAAAATCTTCCCCCGATAAAGCCGAAGACGATGTACTCGTCGTCAATGGTAAGGAAATTCTCGTGGTTTCCGCCAAGACCCCTGCTGAATTGCCCTGGGCCAAATTAGGAGTTCAAGTGGTCATTGAATCCACGGGTCTCTTCACCGAAGCCGCTAAAGCCAAGGGTCACTTGGAAGCCGGTGCCAAGAAAGTCATTATCTCCGCTCCTGCGAAAGATGAAGACATCACCGTTGTGATGGGCGTTAACGATGATAAGTATGATGCCTCCAAACATCACATTATTTCCAATGCTTCTTGCACGACCAACTGTTTAGCCCCTCTGGTTCACGTCCTTATCAAGGAAGGTTTTGGTATCGCTGAAGGTTTAATGACTACGGTCCACGCTTACACTGCGACGCAAAAGACAGTGGATGGTCCTTCTAAGAAGGATTGGAAGGGTGGTCGTACCGCAGCCCAAAATATCATTCCATCCTCGACGGGTGCAGCAAAAGCGGTCGCGCTCGTTCTTCCTGAGGTGAAAGGAAAATTAACTGGAATGGCCTTACGCGTTCCTGTTCCTACCGTTTCGGTAGTGGATCTTACCTTTAAGACCACGAAGGATACGAGCCTCGCTGAAATCAAATCCGCCTTACAAAAGGCTTCAGAAACTTACATGAAGGGCATTCTGGCTTACACCGAAGATGAGGTCGTTTCTTCCGACTTCATTCACGACAAGCGCTCTTCGATCTTTGATGCAGGTTCTTCAATCGAATTGAATAAGAACTTCTTCAAGCTCATCAGCTGGTACGATAACGAGTGGGGTTATTCAAACCGCGTTGTCGAGCTTCTCAGCAAAGTTTCCTCAAAACTCTAAGGTTTACTGAGATAAACTTGCGACAGGCGACCCTTGGGTCGCCTGTTTTGTTTTAGGGAATAAAA
>CANHRV010000058.1 GCA_947463395.1 Opitutia bacterium
ACCCAGCGGCAACCTCTCTTCGCCTCACCGCATTACGTGCATTAGTCGCAGCAGCCGCGGAAGCTAAGCCGAGCGAGACCCAATCGGTTGCCAACGAAATTTATGATTTTTTAATGCAGCAAAATGAAGGGCAGAACCAATTTGTCTGCCCACGCGATCCTGCGGTGCTAGACGCCATCCACCTCGCTCGAGCACAACTCATGCTGATTGCGGGAAATCGCGAAAAAGCACGGCAGGCCGCCAGTGATTTAATCAAAGATGTTCCGGCAAGCCCACTAGCCAGAGAAGCAACTCGCACTCTTGCCCTCGTAGCATGGGGGGATGGTTCTTTCCGACTCGCATCCTCATTACTCGACACTCTGGCAGAAGGAAAAGTTGGCATTCCTCGCGACGTCTTGAGAACAGTCTCCGCCGACTGCCTTTTTCTAGCGGGCGACTATGCTTTGGCGGAAAAAGCATACGCTACGATTCAAAATGAAACGGAAGGAGTTGATTTGGCCATCTCCGCCTTTCATCAACGTATTCTTTCACTTCTACAAACCGCCAATGATAACAAAACCTGGTCGCAGGCCGCTGACATCATTCAACAAAGTCAGAAATCCAACAAAATTCCTGCAGAGAGAATCTGGATTGCGGTTTGGTGTCTCGTGGAAGACGCACGTAAAGCCAATCAACCTGAAACAGCGGGACAACTTCTCGATCGTTTAAGTCCTTTGTTTGGTGATTTGCCAATCGACTACAGTCTGCGTTTTAACTGGCAACGAGCCCTGATTGCTTTGGCCAAGCATGATACCGAAAATACTCTAAAAATTGCTGATGGTATCGCTCAACAACTCAATCAACTACCCGCCAATGCTTCGGCGGAATTGAAAGAGAATGCCCCTGCATTACGGGGGCATATCGCTTTATTAAAAGCACGAACCACCCTCGGTACACAAAATGCAGCGGGTCTCGCTGAACTCGAAAATATTCGCAAACAATACGGAAAAGTTTCGGCGACCGCTGCTTCATACCTTGTGGAAGGAAGATACCTTGCCGCGCTAGGTCGACATGCCGAAGCCCAAACCCGTTTTCAAGAACTCGCTCAAAATTTCCAGAACGAAGATGCGACCATGGCCGAATTCGCCGAGTTGGGTATGTACGAGGCTGCCGAAGAAGCGGCGATTCAAGCACCGATGGTCGGTGAAAATAAATTAAAAGAGGCGGTTGAAATTCTTGAAAAATTTACCGAATCCTTCCCCAAAAGCTCTCTTCTCTTTACCGCCACTTTGCGTCGTGCTGAATTACTACGAATGCTGGGTGACTTTAATCGAGCTCTTTTGGTGCTCAATGGTTTGATTCGAGAAAATCCCGATCACCCCATGCGAGCTCAAGCGGAAATCGCTCGAGCCGATTCACTCTTTGGACTTTCTGAACTCCGCCGCGATCGTAACGGACAATTAGATCGACAGCGAGTAGCTTTGGCGGTTGCTGCCTATGAAAATGTCGCAGGAGCTTGGGCTAAAGATGCCGATGTCTTAGCTGAAGTACGTTATAAGCTCGCCCTCTCTCTCATCGAACGAGCCAAGGCCGAGTCGAATACCGATGCCAATGCGACTCGTCTCGAAGCACGTAATGTCCTTCTCCATACCATCGCCGCCCTGAAAACGTTTAAAAACACCTCAGAGTTTAATTACGGAACCTCAGGTCGGGTTTGGCTTTCGCGTTCGATTCTCTTACTTGGGCAACTTTATGAAGATGAGGGCGATACCCTCGAAGCCATCGCAACCTATCGAATTATCACGGAGCTCAATCGCCTTTTACCTGCTGGCGAAATTAGGCTTCCTGGTCAAAGCGTAGCCGAAAGCAAACTTGCGACCTTGTCACAAATCCCCAATAAAAAATAAGTCGCTATGAATGCACCTTTCTCTTTTCCCGCGGACGCTGGACCCTTTGTCTGGATTTTGATTGGTTTAGCATTCCTTGCCCTCGTTTTCGTCGTCGAGCGCACCATGTTTCTCCATCGTGGCCTCGTACTATCCTCTGATTTTATCGATGGAGTGCGAAATAACTTAAAAGCTCAACGCCCGCTAGAGGCCTTGGCTGCTTGCGAAGAATCTCCAGGCCCGATTCCTCGAGTGGTGAAGGCGGCCTTGCTACGCTCCGACAGCACGGAGGAGGCTATGCGGGCTGCCGCCATTCAAGCGGCCTTGCTTGAATTACCTGTTTTAGAGCGTCGACTTGGAACCATCGCAGCCATCGGACGTATCGCCCCTCTCATTGGACTGACCGCAGCAATCTTTTCTGGCTTTCACTTAGCCAGCGCTCTTCACGACGGTAGTGTCTATGCTTCAGCGGAAAACTTGTTTCCTGACATCTTAGCCGCACTCGCTAATGCTGGATTCTCTCTCGTCATCGCTACAGGTTGCACCCTAGCCCACCATTTTCTTGTCGGACGCGTTCGTTCGATTGTGACGGAAATGGAAATTGCCGCTCATTCCATCATCACTTTCGTTCATCACGAACTCCCCGCCGAAAAAGAGCGCTCGGTTTGATTCGATTAAAGTATGCGAACCCCCTTAGGCATTCTCGAAAAAGTACGTCCGGCCCATAAAACTTCGGAGACTTGGCCTGTTTTGCTGGCACTAACTTGTGCAGCCCTCATCACCATTCTCTGTTCCCATTTTGTCTATGCGCCTGGCATGTATGTTGGATTTAACAATGTGCGTGCGGCAGCGAATAGTCGTCTGACAACTCCCACGACGACTCTCGGCGATCTGGCACAGACTTCCACGACCGTGACTCTCATCTCCGCTCGCGGAGCAGGCGTGTATGTCATCGCGGGACGTGTTGTTGATAACGCTGGACTTAAAGTGGAACTGCAACGCCTTGCTAGCGATAAAACGCTTTTGTCTCGTCCTGTGCTAATCAAAGCTGATGCCCTTTTAACCCTACAAAGTTTTATCTCGGTATGTGAATCCGTTCGAAAGGCAGGTTTTCCTGGCGTACTCATTGCCGCAGACCAACCCACGGACCAGCGTTGACTCTGTCATGTTGGTGTAACACCTTGCCTCGAAACGTAATCTAAAGTGCCTGAATCTCAACCATCTCTCTCCCCGCGTACGGATATTCCTAAGCACATCGGGATTATCATGGATGGAAATGGACGTTGGGCAGCCGCACGGCATTTGCCACGACTCGAAGGTCACCGTCGTGGGGCAGAAAGAATCTTCGATGTCGTTGACTGTTGCATCGATCAGGGAGTCAGCGCCCTTACGCTCTTTGCGTTTTCCGCCGAAAACTGGCGTCGACCGGTGGAAGAAGTTACGGGTCTTTTCAAACTCGGTGAATGGGTACTCAAAGCCAACCTTGCACGCTTACATCGACGAAAAGTTCGCCTCAAAGTCATCGGAGATTTGGAAGCAATGCCTGACTTCGTAAAGAACCCTCTTAAGCAGGCCATAGCCGATAGCGCCAAACACGAAGCTTTCACTCTGGTGGTCGCTTTAAATTACGGTGCAAGACAAGAAATAACTGCCGCAGTCAAAACTCTGACTGCCGAAGCTTTGTCAGGAAAAATCAAACCTGAGAACATTACTTGGGAGGATATCGCCGGGCACCTACAGACCAGTGGATTACCTGATCCAGATTTAATCATCCGCACATCGGGAGAGCATCGCTTAAGTAACTTTTTACTACTGCAATCCGCTTACGCCGAGATTGTTTTCACGCCCGTCCACTGGCCTGACTTTACCAAGGAAGAATTCACTAAAGCCCTTTCCGAATTCGGCAAACGTGAGCGTCGCTTTGGTATGACTCATGAACAAATCAACCCCTCAAAAGTGTCATGATACATCGTACGCTCAGCACCATCGGACTTTGGGTCATCGTTGGTCTCATTATTTTTATCGGCTCTCGTTTTTCAGTTACCGAACAAGCTGCCTTCGGAATTCTCGCTCTCTTGGTCGGCGCCGCCCAATACGAATTCCATCAAATCTGTAATAAGATTAACGATAACCGTCGGACGAATTTTACGACAATTATTGCAGGATTTGTTTTTCTCTTTGTCCTCTACTTTTTTGCCAATGTTCGCCTGCAAGCGAACCCTGTACTCACAGCATTAGCGGTTGCTTTTGCGATTCATCTTCTAAGTTTACTTAAAAACCCACAGCAAACTCCTTGGCTGCTTCGCCACTTACCTAATTTTTACGGATTTGTTTACGTTCCCTTTATGCTTTCACCGCTCGTGGCTATTGCCCGAATGGAAAACGGCGTCCTTCTCAATCAAACCTCGGTTGGATTATACTACGTGATCTGGGTAGTAATTGCGACCAAGTTTACCGATGTCGGTGGATTGCTTATCGGAGTACCTTTTGGAAAACATAAAATCGCCCCAACCATCAGCCCCGCCAAGAGCTGGGAAGGTGTCTTAGGTGGTTTGATTTTTTCTGCCGTAGCTTCAGCCTTCTTTGCGTGGATTTGTTTAAATCTTTTCCGAGTACCTTTCATGATTCCCTCTAAGGCAGCGATTCTCGCTTTGCCCCTCGCGATTGCCAGTGTGCCCTCGGATTTAATTGAATCCGTTTTCAAACGCCAAGCGGGAGTCAAAGACTCAGGATCCACTATCCCTGGTATCGGCGGTGCGCTCGATCTCGTCGACAGTTTAATCCTTACCTCCCCTCTTGCCCTAATTATCCTTTCCTATGGTTTAGAGTGGGCAAAGTTGGCTTGGTAAAAAGATGGCGATTCTCCATATCATCACAGGTCCGACCGCAGTAGGAAAGACAGAGACAGCATTAGAGTGGGCGGAAAAAAATCAGGCAGAAATTCTCTCCTGTGATTCTGTCTGTGTTTACCTTGGTATGGATATTGGATCGGCAAAACCAACTTTAGCCCAACAACAACGCATCCCCCATCACGGGATTGATTTGGTTGAACCCACGCAACGATTCTCGGTTGCTCAATTTATCAGCTACGCCCAATCCGCCATTCGACAAATTCAAGTGCGCGGTAAAAATGTTTGTATCACAGGAGGTAGTGGTTTTTACCTCGCCGCTTTTTTTGGTCCAGTGACAGATGAACTCCCCATCAGTGAAGCGGTGATTAATGAAGTTCGTACTTTGCAAAAAGATGGCACCGAGGCCTTACGAAAACGTTTACACGAATTAGAGGGACCCACTTTGCCTACTTGGCTTGATCAATCGAACCCGATTCGCCTCGCCAAAGCGTTGGAGCGTCGCCTCTCCTCTTCTCTCAGTCTGGATAATTTGCGGGAGGAGTTTCTTTCCAAGAAAGGACCGTTTTCAAATTATAAGTTTTCTTGCGAATTAATCGAGCGTCCCGATGACGAGCTCAAATCGCGGATTAAAATACGAACCGATGAAATGCTTCGCAGCGGACTGATTGCTGAAGCCGAGGCTCTCTTGAAACTCAATCTCGACCCTGAGTTGCCGTCCGCCAGAGCCGTGGGCTACCGCGAGACGATGGACTGGTTAAAAAGTGGCCGGGAAACACCTCAGGAAGCGCTCAGTGAGCATATTTGCTTAAACACCTGGGCACTGGTTAAAAAGCAGAGAAAATGGTTCCGTAGGTTAGGTATTACGACTGGCCAGGTTGAATAAATGGGGTTTTGGGGCGTTTTTTAAGGTGTTAATGCCAAATTAGGGGTAAAACGGCTTTATTTTCCGTCCATTCTTGCGCTTAGGGGCAATTTGGCATTATTAGGCGACTTCCACCCTAATCCTAACAACCATGCCTCTCAAAGTTGGCCTCCCCATTCCTGACATCACTCTCAAACAAAAGACCGAATCTGGTCTGGTTGATGTCAATCTGCGTCGAAATGTCGGCAAAGGTAAGAC
>CANHRV010000059.1 GCA_947463395.1 Opitutia bacterium
TAAAGACATCATCGCCTTCGATATTAAAATTGTCGCCTCAGCTCTCATCATCGGCGGCTTTGTTATTTTCTGGGCAGAAAAAAAATTACCTAACCATCATTCCTCTCACGACGAAATCCAGAAATTGAATTTCAAACAAGCTCTCCAAATCGGTCTTTGCCAATGCGTCGCACTCATTCCAGGAACGAGTCGCTCTCTGGCTACCATACTTGGTGGACGATGGGCGGGATTGTCCAACGGAGCCGCCACAGAATTTTCCTTCCTCGTTGGCTTGGTCACTCTGACGGCCGCCTCCGTCTACAAGATGCTCTCTCTCGGACCTGCCCTCACACAAATATACCCCGTCCATTACGCCTCTCTGGGTCTCGTTGTTGCCGCAATTACGGCCTTTATTTCAGTTAAGTGGATGATTGGTTTCATCACGCGACGAGGACTGACTCCCTTCGCCTGGTATCGAATCATCCTCGGCACAGGTATTTTATTTTTCGAACTCACACGCTCTTAAAACAGAAGCAAGACAAGGTGAACTGGACAGGGTGAGTTCATTCTTAATGCGTAGAATAGGGCTTATTCGGCCAATTCAGGGTCAAACTGACTTAAGTCTATGGGGAAAAGGGGTTTGACTACCCTGTTCATAAGATATTTAAGACGTAAACCACTCACGACTGATGTTAAAGCGCTTTCCAGGGTTATTCAATCAAGCCATCGGCATCGACCTAGGTACGGCCAACACCCTCGTGTTCCTCAAGGATCGTGGTGTGGTTTTACGCGAGCCCAGCGTGGTCGCCATCCGCTCCAGTACTCGCAGACCGATTGCCGTCGGTAATGAAGCGAAGTTAATGTTGGGTCGTACTCCCGGAGACATCCAAGCTCTCCGTCCGATGAAAGACGGCGTTATCGCCGACTTCGAAATCAGCGAACATATGCTTCGCTACTTCATCGGCAAAGTCGCCCGTAAATCTATTTTTACCAATCTCACGGTCGTCGTTGCCGTCCCCTACGGTATCACTGCCGTCGAACGTCGTGCTGTTATGGACTCGGCTTACCGTGCGGGTGCAGACGATGTTATCACGATTCCCGAACCAGTTGCTTCTGCCATCGGCGTTGGTCTCCCCGTTGAAGAACCCGCTGGTTCGATGATTGTCGATATCGGTGGTGGTACAACCGAAGTCGCGGTCATCTCTCTGGGTGGTATCGTTTACGCTCGATCGATTCGCGTCGGTGGTGACGAATTCGATTCATCCATCATCAAGTACATCAAGAATTCTTACAACCTTATCATCGGTGAACGTACGGCAGAAGAAATTAAGATCAAAATCGGCTCAGCCTACGCTCTCGAACAGGAAATGACCTACGAAGTACGTGGTCGTGACTCGGTTACTGGCCTCCCCCGCGCTCTCCACCTGACTTCTCAAGAAGTTCGCGAAGCGATGGCCGATAATATCAATCAAATCATCGAAGCCATCAAAGGCTCTCTAGAACGCATTCCTCCTGAACTTTCTGCCGACTTAGTCGACCGTGGTATCGTTATCGCTGGTGGTGGTGCTCTCATCCGTCGAATCGATCGCGCTATCTCGGAAGCCACCGGCCTCCCTGTTATCATCGCCGAAGATCCACTTTGTGCAGTGGTCAATGGTACGGGTAAAATTTTAGCCAACGCTTCTCGCTGGAGCAGTCGGGAATAATTCTCGCGGGCTAACCCGCCATGGATAACAACCGCCAAGGCGCCAAAGCATCCATCATCGCCCTCATTGTTTTCATCGGGCTATGGATTCTTTTGCCGAGCGCCGTTCGTCGCTTGAATAAAGAAGCTTTCGCCGAATTCCAAGCTCCCGCCATCCAACTTCTTAGTAAGAGTCGAGACCTCGCTCGCTATTGGGAATTACGTAGCCGTAGCACCGAAGACCTTGTCGCCGCGGGACGTGACCTCGCCCGCATTAACGCGACCTTGGAATTAAAACTTCAGGCAATGGAGGATATTCGAAAGGAAAATCTCCGCCTGCGTGAAATGCTGCGCTACCCGACATCAACAGATTACCTCACGGTCGTCGCCCGTGTCGCCACACGCGACACATCCTCCTGGTGGCAACGCATGCTTATCCGCAAAGGCCGTAACGACGGTATTCGCCCCGGTTGCCCCGTGGTCTTTGGCAATCGCGTGGTCGGTCGCGTTACGACCGTTCACCTCAACATCAGCGAAGTTGAACTCGTCACCAGCCCAGCCTTCCGTTGCACCGCGTTTCTTGAGGGCGATGACCCTCCCCGCATCGTTCACGTCAGTGGCGTAGCCTCTAATCCTTTCACCACCGGCCGTGCTAAGGTTTCGGTTATTCAACCAGATTACACGCCACCCGCCGGACAAGTCGCCAAAGTCGTCACCACGGGATTAGGCGGAGTTTTCCCCGCTGGACTCATTCTCGGCACACTCGACGGCGGAGTCACCAGCACGGCCCAAGGTAACCTCAAAGAAGCTTACATGGTTCCTTCAAAGAACCTCGATACCATCGAAGAAGTCTCCGTCCTCGTACCCAAATACCCAACCGCAGGTGAAATCCTCATGTCGCCAACCGACCGGATTAAGTTGGAGGAATTTAAATGACGCTCACTTGGGCCTGGCTCATCCTCTTTCTCGCAACCTTCCCTTGGTTGATCGCCGCTGATTTACTCGGCAGCTCCCTCTCTGGTTGGAATCTGGTTTTTTATATCTCTGGTCTCGTCATCGTCACCCCTTGTCGTCGCCTCCGTCGTTGGCAAGCAATCCTCTTCTCAGCCTTCATTGGATTTACTTTCGAAGCTCTGCGTCCCATTCCCCACGGCAGCCTAGCCTTCAGTTTGGTTTTCATCGCCATCATTCTTTCCAGCTTCCCTGAGCTTCTCCGCGATAAATCTCGTCTCAATAACGGTGCCGTCCTCGTTAACACCGCCAGCTGCCTCGTCTGGTACGTCGCCATTGCTTTCGCAATGCGCAATCAAACTCCCTTCGTTCTTTCCTCCTTTTTGTATAACCTGAGTCTACAACTCCTGCTCGCTGCTGGCCTTACCCTTCTCCTTCTCAAACCGATTTCGGTCTACCAAAATCAAGTCATGGATAAACTGCGAATCCCCTAAGTTGACCATAGCAGTTAATGAAAAGTTTCTTCAACGACACTCCTCACTCAACCCCTTCTGATCCACTCAGCCGGGTTCGGATTAATTTTCTTTTCGTCTTTTTCGTCGCCGGATTCATCTACATCACCACTGGCTTAGCCTACCGTCAATTGGTACAAGCCAGTGAAATCATGATTCAGTCGGATAACCAAATTAAACGCGTGGTTATTCGTCCACCAGCCCGAGGTAAAATCTACGACCGCCATGGCTACACCATCGTCGATAATCGTGTGCGCTGGAGCGTTAAAGCGGACCTTCTTTCACTTCAACCTGAGTTTCGTCAAGAGTACCTTAGCCTAATCCGCAAAGCCAAAGCGGATCCTACAGTACCAAAAATTAACTACGATGCACTCAATGAACAAGCACGACTCAATGTTTTAAATGGTTGGCTGGATAAAATCTGGTTCGTGATCGATGCAAACACCGATAAGCCTAAAAAATTAAAAACTGTCGCCAAACTTCCATCAAATAAAGAAGAACGCACGGTCAATCGCCTCGCCCTCCGCAAACACCTAACAGAATCGCGCGCTCTAAAATTCACGCTCATCACCGACCTCGCTTTTCCCGGTTCAGAAAATGCCTCCGACCCCGATGAGGCAAATCGCACGGTCGCCCGCTTCATCGAACAATTCCCTCAAGGTGGCCCTATCTCACTGGAATCCGATATGGTGCGCTCCTATCCCTACAGCACCATGGCGGCTCACGTCTTGGGCTATGTGCGCGACTCGACCGATTTACCTCCCAACGTGGATGACTTTACTGACCTCAATTTCGATAACCTACAAAAACTCCGTTATACGGGCAAACGCGGTGCAGCAGGTATCGAACAAACTTTTGACCCGATTTTAAGCGGTGCCAGCGGTTGGGAACTTTGGACGAAAACATCCTCGGGATATAATAAAGAACTCTTACGCAGTAGTGAACCACGCCAAGGTTCCTCGATTAATCTGTCCCTAGATATCAATATACAATTAGCCGCCGAAGAAGCCCTGCGACAAATCAAAGACTCCACGGGTAACCCTCTCCCAGGAGCAGCGGTGATGCTCGATGTTAACACGGGCGAAATTCTCGCCATGGCCAGTCAACCGACCTTCGACCCCAACCGACTGGTTGACCGCATTTCCAATAAATATTACGACGAAATCGAAAACCAAGGTGGTTGGCTCAATCGCGCCACCCAAGGTCAATACGCCCCAGGTTCTACTTTTAAAATCATCACAGCCATCGCGGGAATGCGAAACCACATTATCGATTGGGATGATATTTTAGAATGCGGAACAAGCTTCCGCGTAGGCAATCGCGACTTTCCCGAACACGGTGGCGAAGCTTTTGGTTCGGTTGACGTGGAAAAGATGCTCACGATTTCCTCCAATGTTTGGAACTACCGCGTGGGCCTTAAACTCGGACCCGAACTTCTCGCCAAAGAGGCTCGTCGATTCGGACTCGACGCTCCGCTACTCCGCATGCCTCCGAGTCTCACCAACCCTTCAACCACGGAACTTCCCTACCCAACCAATCGTTTAGTTATCCCCGATCCCGCCTATAAAATGCGCATCGGTGCAGGCCCTTGGAACTCGGGTGACACAGCTAATATGTCCATCGGACAAGGCTACACTCTGACAACACCTCTTCACATGGCCTGCCTCGCAGCCTCGGTGGCTCGCAATGAAACCCGCACCACTCCTACAATCATCCATGACCCCAATCGCGACGGTCGACACGAGGGTGCAGTTTCTATCGGACTAAATAAAGATCAACTCGAAGCCATTCGTATCGGTATGAAGCGATGCGTGGAAGTTGGCACAGCGCGCAGTATGCAAATCGAAGGTCTATCCATCGCCGCCAAAACAGGTACGTCTGAATATTTTAAGAATGGAGAAAAGGCCCACCTCGCTTGGGTCATCGGCTACGCCCCCGCCGATAATCCTGCCGTGGCTTTTGCGGTTCTCATCGAAGGACAACTCGACACGAGCACGTGGGGTGGCAAAACCGCAGGCCCAGTCGCCAAAGCGATGCTCGAAGGTTGGCAGGTGGAAAACGATAAAGATTAAGCAATGTAGACCAACGTTCCCACAGGAACGCGGTCGAAGAGCTCAATCACATCGGCATCGGACAACAAAACACAGCCATGACTATTGGGCTGCCCCAACTTTTCTTCCTGATTGGTTCCATGGATATAAATGAAACGCGACTTGGTGTCGACCACTCGACCCTGATTATCCTCACCAGCGTTCACACCGACCTCCATTCCCTCCAACCAAAGAATTCGACTGGTAATTAAATTATCAGGCTGTGGTTGCCCACGCTGCCAAATCTCACCAGTAGGCTGACGAGCCTTAAACACCATGCCCTGCGGTGCTCCTGCACCATGCTTTTCCGCCACACGCATCACACCGATAGGGGTCTGCAAGGAATCCTTAACACACCCACGCCCAGCCCTTGCCGTACTGACTTTATAGGCACGAACCTCGTTCTCGGTAAAATACCACAATTTTTGCTGGTCAATCGACACAACTAGGCAATGTTTCGAAGCAGGAATACGGAGTGCCTTGAGGCGCTCAAACAACTCCCTCTTTAACACCAGATATAACTCAGAACATGGCATATCGTATCGGCATCGTGGGCGTGACAGGCGCGGTGGGTCAAGAACTGCTCGCTCTCATGGCAAAAAGAAA
>CANHRV010000060.1 GCA_947463395.1 Opitutia bacterium
ATCGTGAGCAAGGGGAGTACACAAAGCAGAGGTAGCCAAAATAGTCGGAAAGTAGCCTCAACGGGAGTCCAAGGTTGGGGTGCTCGACTGCATTCAAGAATAGCGAACCAATGGATTGTGCCCACCAGAGTTAAGAACAAGGCAGCCGCTGCCCAGTTGCTCCAAGTAAGAAAAGCGGTTCTTAACTCATGCCATAGTAAGGTGCGAAAGTGGTGCATTAGGAACGACTCCTTTCATTGGGTGAGCGACGTGTGGCTGCGATAAAGATATCCTCTAAACCACAATGTTGTTCAGCAATTTCTCGGAGAGGAATGCCAGCTTGAATGAGTGAACCGGCGAGGGTTTCACGAGCAGGTGACTGCGATGGCATCGTGACTTGATAGCGATTCCACCCACCCTCCATTTCGCCGATTTTTTCAACGAGGGATGAGCCTTCAATTTTTAAACAGAGGGTACTTAATTCGCTCAAGGAAGCTCGGGAGAGAATATGGAATACGGAGTCGGGTAGAAGTTCTCGACGCAGGTCTTCCGTTTTTCCCTGAGCCACGAGCCGTCCACGGTTGATGATGACGACCTTGTCGCAGACTTGTTCGACTTCGTGCAGGATGTGACTCGAAATTAAAACAGCCATTTCCCCACGCAGTGAGCGAATTAAATCGCGAATTCCTAAAATTTGATGTGGATCCAAGCCGATAGTCGGCTCGTCTAAGATGACAACTTTTGGTTTTGCCAAAAGGGCATCGGCAATACCAACCCGCTGACGAAAGCCTTTAGACAGTTGCCCGATTAATCGACCAGAGGCTCGTCGAACTAAATCGCAATCCTCCATCACTTTGCGAACCCGATCGGCAACCTGTTTGGGCTCTACGTCTTTTAAGCGTGCGCGCAAAGAGAGATACTCTTCGACTTTGAGATCCTCGGGGAGCGGATTATTTTCTGGCATATATGCCATATGCCGTTTCGCGGCCGTTGGATTCAAGGCGACCGATTCTCCCCAGATGAAAGCTCTTCCAGAAGTGCCAGCCATTGTTCCAGAAAGGATACGCATCGTGGTTGATTTACCTGCTCCATTCGGTCCCAAAAAACCCACGATTTCTCCCGGTGCGACGGAGAAAGTAAGATCCTCAATCGCCACGAGATTTCCGTAACGTTTCGTTAGGGATTCCGCCGCCACGGCGGCTTTTGGCTGTGGCGAAGATTCAGCCATCTTTGGATTTATCGTACGGCAGGCTTATCTGCCGCAGGAGCGGGAAGAGGGTTTAAAAGAGAAGGCTCAGTGCGGACCAACCAATTTTTTTCGTCCGTCCAAACGTGATTAGGTAGCAACCGCTTGTCCATCAGGTTAATCCATTTGGCGGCACTGGTGGAGTCGCCTCGATGTAATGCAGTATTGGCCAAGATAATCATGGCGTATCCACGAAGTGTGTCGGGTGCAGTTTTGTCATCGGCGATGGAGGCCAATGAGGTTTCTGCCTCTTTCTCTCCTAAATCGAGACGTGTTAACGCTGCGTAAAGTCGAGCCCGAGTCGCCAAAGCTTTTAGTAGAGGAGAATCTCCTGCGGCCTGTGCTAAGGGAATGACTTCATCATAGGTCTTCGCTGCTTCAACGAGCTTCGAATTTTGGCGGAGATCATCGGCCACTTCAAGTAAGGCGACAACCGCCAAAGGTTCGCGAGGGTGAGCGGCCACAAAAAGGCGTTTAGCAGCGGCATCTTTGCAAGCGTTGTAGGCATCTCCGACTTCTTGGCGCTTTGCCTGTTGCCAGAAATAAAAAGCGAGGAAGGCAAGAACACCGATAACGACGGAGGTGGTTCCGCGAACAATGATGGTCTTGTTTCGTTCCCAAAACAACCAGAGACGGTCTTCGGCATCGGCCTGAGCAAAATCTTCGTCTACTACCACTAAATTTCGGTCATCGTCTTTCATTGCACGCTTTTTGGTACTATCTTCAGCCATATTCCCTCAACCCTTATCAAGGAAAGCCAAGTGTCAACCCCCTCCTCCCCGTCCTCTGGGCTTGTTTCCTGTCCAGACCTCATAAGGATGGGATAATTCTTATGACCGACTCACTTTCCGTTCTGGCGGCCCTAAAATCGGCTAAATCCAAGAACCAAATTTCCTCCGCCGCCTTGGCGAACGCTAAACTCTGGCTCGAATCAGATGGTCTTCCGCAAGAAATGGTCGAAGCCATGGCTGACTTGGTCGCTCAATCTGCCTGGGGGGAAATCGAAGACCGTTTTTATAAAGGAATTGCTTTTGGCACGGGTGGCATGCGGGGGCGGACAGTGGGTCGAGTCAGTGCCACTAATGAGCGTGATGCCAAGGGATTACCGATTCGAGCGGGAGTAGGATCGGCCTATTTAAATGACCTAAATATTCTCCGAGCGGGTCTTGGGTTGTGGCGTTATGTGTCGGCACAAAAAGCGAAGCCCAAAATCGTCATCGCTCACGATGTTCGTCACTTTTCACGTCACTTTGCCGAGTTGTTGGCTTCGGCTTGGACGCAATGGGGTGGCGAAGCCTTTCTGTTTAGTGGTGCACGATCCACTCCGCAGTTAAGTTTTACGCTACGTCATCTGCATGCCGATGCGGGTGTCGTTATCACGGCAAGTCATAATCCTGCTCATGACAATGGGTTTAAGTGTTACCTCAGTGACGGCGGTCAGGTAACCCCACCCGCGGACGGTGCGATTGTTGAATGGGTAGGGAAAATTACTTTAAGCGATGTTGCTCCCTTTTTGAAGAAAGAGTTAAGTGCTGTACAATCAGTGCCCTCATCGGCGGAAGATGCTTATCTTAGTCGGTTGGCAAGTCTGGTCATTAATCAAGAGACTCTCTCTCGTCATGCTCCTAAAGTCGTTTATACCAATTTACATGGTACTGGCGATGTTATGGTCGTACCCGCGTTAAGACGAATTGGCTTAGAGCCTCAAATGGTTGAAGAGCAACGCGAGCACGACGGTCGATTCCCCACGGTGCCATCTCCGAATCCAGAAAGTCCGGCGGCCTTTGTTCTGGCATTAAAGCTCGCTCAAGAAGTCGGTGCCGACTTAGTCTTAGCGACTGACCCCGATGCCGATCGCGTTGGGGTTGCCTGTCCTTTGCCCGAGGGTGGATATCGACTTCTTTCCGGTAATGAAGTCGCGGCTTTGTTAACAGAATTTCGTCTCTCCTCTTTGGAGGATTCCGGTATGTTGCCCGCAGGCGGAACAACCTCGGCCGTTGTTTTGAAGTCGCTCGTTACGACTCCTTTGGTGAAAAAAATCTGCGACCGTCACGGTGTTCGTTGTTTGGAAACCTTGGTGGGATTTAAATGGATTGCTCGTAAGTTAGAGAAGTGGTCGCAAAAATTATCGGCGGTAGCAGGTGCGGATACCGAATCACTTCCGTTAGTTCGCCGTGTTCCTCTCGTTCTCCGTCACTCTACCTTCTTCGTTCTCGGTGCGGAAGAGAGTTATGGTTATTTGTCCGATGAGATGATTCGCGATAAAGATGCGAATGGAGCGGTGGTTATGCTTTGTGAGTTTGCTGCCGTGCTACGTTCTCGCGGGCGAACGCTTCTCGATGCTTTAGACGCGTTACATTTAAGTTATGGAGCCCATCATGAAGATTTAATTAATCTCTCTTTCGAAGGCGCCGAAGGCGCCGCTGCTATTCGACGCATTGTTTCTTCGTGGCGCAATTCCCCAGCGAAAGAAATTGATGGCGCCAAGGTTGTAAAAATCACGGATTATGATACCGATGAAGTCCTCGATGCTGAAGGCGAACGCGTTCCCGCCGAAGAGTTTTTAGTTATCGATTTAGCGGACGGAAGACGCATCGCCGTTCGAGCTTCTGGCACTGAACCTAAGGTTAAATTCTATACTTTCGCCTCCGTTAAAGTGGAAGATGCCGATGATTTGAAATCTGCTCGAGAACGGGCTCGCCAAGCTACTGCTTCCTTGAGAGAATGGTTGGAGTCGGACGCTAAAAAACGCGCAAAATTATGAAACCTTTCTCCTTTGTTTTTTTAAGTGCGGCTCTCTTAACGGGTTGTGCGATTCCCGAGAACGACCCTTCTTTTCGTGCTGAAAAATCTCCTGCGGCAGCAGCTTTGGCGGGAGAGGAGCCAGCTCCGGGCGATTTACACGATCGTGTGCGTGAAGCGAATGAGAAAAATACTAAGCGACTTCAGGAACACGATTGGCGCGGTGTCCAACCTGCGGTGGGACCCAAACCTTAAGCGTTAGCTCCTCCGTAAAGGAGTGCTTGAATGGCTAGGTTTTCAGGAACATCCGCAACGGTCTCTGCTTTTCCGATTCCTTGTAACAGAACGAACCGAAGTTTTCCGGCGCGGACTTTTTTATCCTTTTGCATCGCAGCTACTAAATCTCGGCAGGATAAGGGGGAGCGGAGGCGGATGGGTAAATGGAAATCCGCCAAGGTTTTTTCAATCGCACTTGCTTCACTGGCTGAGCAACGATGAAGAGCTAAGGAAAGTTGGGCTGCCATTACCAATCCAATCGCTACTGCTTCGCCGTGTAAGTAGGTTCCGTAGCCCGCCACGGCTTCGATGGCGTGACCAAAGGTATGTCCTAGGTTTAGGAGTGCACGTCCACCTTCGGCGCGAGTTTCAAATTCATCTTCCGCCACAATGCCCGCTTTGATTTCTACACAGCGTTTAATAAAGGAAGGCAGTTGCGGACTTTGCCAATGGAGGGATCCACTCTTTTGCAATTCAAGAAAGAGTGCTCGGTCGGCAATTAATCCATGTTTAACCACTTCGGCCATACCAGCAGCAAATTCGCGTGCGGGAAGGGTAGAGAGTAGTGATGTATCGGCATAGACGGCTTGGGGCTGATGGAAGTGCCCGACCAGATTTTTCCCTGCCGCAAGGTTAATGCCTGTTTTACCTCCAACCGAACTATCAACCATCGCTAGAAGTGTCGTGGGAATTTGAATACAAGCAATTCCACGAAGGTAAGACGCAGCGACAAAACCGGCGAGGTCTCCAACCACGCCTCCACCAACTGCAAAAATGCATCCATCTCGGGCAACTCCTTGTTCGGCTAAGAAATCCCACAATCGAATACATTCGGACGCCGCTTTGGCTTTTTCTCCATCATGGATAGTGATGACCACGGGCATCAAAGCTTCGAGTGATTTGATTAAGTCAGGTCGAGCTTTGGCAATCGCGGGAGAAGTTACAGCAATACACTTTTTGCCGTGACTTTTCTTTTCTTGAGCTACCGCTAAAGCTTCAGAGAAAACTCCAGCCCCAATACGGATTGGGTAGGATCGCTGTCCAAGAGTGACGGTGACGCTTTCAACGGCCATGCCCACACGCTGATAGGTTGCTCTCGTGGTGGCAAGCCTACCTCACGCCTCCAAGCCCAAGACTGAACGGGCATAGGCTTTTTTATCAAAGGGCTGTAGGTCTTCCATCTTTTCACCGATACCAATAAAGCGAACAGGCACCCCGAGTTCACGAACGATGGCCACCAAAGCACCTCCTTTGGCGGTGCCGTCTAATTTGGTGACGATGATTCCCGTTAAGCCGACGGCTTCATGAAACACTTTGGCTTGTTCCAAAGAATTAGCTCCTAGGGAGCCATCGATGACTAACCATTTTTCATGAGGAGCTCCAGGCATCGCCTTGTTTACCACACGAACCACCTTACGTAATTCCTCCAGTAGATGAGCTTTGGTGTGAAGACGTCCCG
>CANHRV010000061.1 GCA_947463395.1 Opitutia bacterium
AGCGACTGGGCTCTTCTAATACACCTAAGACTTTAGCGGGACCTAATTTGAGTGTCGCTCCTTGTGAAGCAATCCAAGCGTCGAAGCCTCTCGGTTTTTTAGGAACGGCGGATAGCGCTCCAGAAAGTTTCAGTTCGGTGCCTTTGGCTGGAGCGATTCCTTGTACCTGTAAAGCCACGCGACGACGAAAGTAATCACCTTTGTCGGTAACCATTCCTATCCCTGTCCAACTTTTACCTGTCCGCTGATTATGGGCTTGTTCAATGAGTACAGAAATTTCCGCAAATGGATTTTGGGGTTCAATCGGTTTTTGCGGAGGCAGTTTTACTTGATGCCAAATAGCCCCTAAAAAAATTCCCGCTATGCTGAGAGCGATTAAGCAAATTTTTGCATAACACATCGCTACTGCGGCAAGCAGGAGAAACGAAAATGCTCCCACTAAAAAGAACCGAGGGTCGGGTTGGTATAGTCGATCAATCGAGCAGCCGATTAAAAGTGGCAGTGCCAGCCAAAGAGCAGGAGCATGACCGAATCGAAAAGATTTTAGCGGGGGATTGTCTTCCAGGGAGTCGGGCCTTGCCATAAGCGAAGGCCGGCATCGCTGGTGTTTAAGCGGTCGACCTCGTTTCGAAGCCAATCCCAAGCTTTCTCTTTGGCGATAATCGGAGAATGAAGAAGTTGCCTTAGGGGAATGATGACGAAACCCCGTTCATGCCAGCGAGGGTGGGGCAGGGTGAGCTGTTCCGATTGTTCGGGACCCCTTTCTGAGAAAAGAATATCGATGTCGATGGTTCGAGGACCGTCTTTGATGGTGCGAATCCTCCCTCCTTTTTGCTCGATAGCCTGAATTTCCGAAAGAAGGCTTAATCCGTTTTTTTCATAAACTACTGCCAAACAGATGTTTAAGAAGTTTCCTTGGTTTTTGTAGCCCACGGGATCCGAATCGACCGCATCGGAGATTTCTAAAAGGGTCAGACCTGGGATTTTTTTAATTTCAAGAATGGCCTGATTGATGTGCTCGACGCGATTGCCAAGGTTTCCTCCTAGACCTAAAAGAAATTGGCAGGGCTGCATTTTAAATCCGTTCCCGGCGAATTTTTACTGAAATCGCCTCAAAATCAGCAGCAACGGGAGCAAAAGGCTTGGTCACTTCAACGGAGACGGCTTTAACTATCGGGAAAGTGCCTAGAATTCGGGCGGCAATCTGTTGAGCAAGGGTTTCAATCAAGTAAACAGGCTTACCCGTGAGCTGGCCTTCGACGGTGCGAATCACCTCGGCATAATCGACGGTTAGTTTGAGGTCATCGGCCGATGCAGCGGGTCTGGTATCTACCTCTAAATCAACCGACACGGTGAAACGTTGGCCCAGGCGCTTTTCCTCGGGAAGGGCACCATGGTGTCCAAAGGAGCGAATTCCGCTGATTCTGATAATATCCACCTCACAATGAATGCGGGCTTGGCGGTCGTCTGCAAGTGTTTCTCGTAAATGTGTAAACTCCCCACTTGACCCTGCCGAGAAGGGTCGAGACAGTCCGCGCAAAACTATGCCTAAGAGGACCGATATCCGCACCATCCTCATTATTGGCTCTGGCCCGATTATCATCGGCCAAGCCTGCGAGTTTGATTATTCAGGAACACAAGCCTGCAAAGCATTACGCGAAGAAGGCTACCGTGTCATCTTGGTTAATTCAAACCCTGCCACGATTATGACTGATCCAGAGACGGCAGACGTTACTTACGTCGAGCCACTGACAGTTGAATCGGTTGAGCGCATTATCGCCAAAGAAAAACCTGATGCCTTGCTTCCGACATTGGGTGGGCAAACGGCTTTAAATCTTTCTCTCAAGTTAGCACGCACGGGAGTGTTGGCTAAATATGGAGTGGAATTGATTGGAGCAAAAGAAGAAGCGATTGAGCGCGGAGAGGATCGCGAGAAATTTAAGAAGTTGATGTTGGATATCGGACTCGATGTGCCCCGCTCGCGCGTAATCAAGACGCTCGAGGAAGCACGAGAAACGATACCCCAGATTGGTGGTGAATTCCCTATTATCATCCGTCCCTCTTACACGTTGGGTGGCACGGGAGGTGGCATCGCTTATAACCGTGAAGAGTTCGACAAGATGGTGCAGGCAGGTTTAGATGCTTCGCCTGTCCATGAAGTCTTAGTCGAAGAATGTCTTTTAGGTTGGAAAGAGTATGAGATGGAAGTGATGCGCGACCATAAGGATCAGTGCGTCATCATTTGTTCGATTGAAAATTTTGATCCGATGGGTGTACACACGGGCGACTCCATCACGGTTGCTCCAGCACTGACTTTAACGGATAAAGAATACCAACTGATGCGCGATGCCTCCTTTGCGGTTATTCGTGCGGTGGGTGTCGAAACGGGCGGATCCAATATTCAGTTTTCCGTCAATCCTGCGAATGGTCGGATGATTGTCATTGAGATGAATCCACGCGTTTCGCGTTCCTCGGCACTGGCTTCGAAGGCAACGGGTTTCCCCATTGCCAAAATTGCGGCCAAATTAGCGGTCGGCTATTCATTGGATGAACTCAAGAATGATATCACCAAATCAACCCCCGCTTGTTTTGAGCCGACGATTGATTACGTGGTAACCAAGATTCCTCGTTTCACTTTCGAAAAGTTTGTTGGTGCCGATAATACTTTGACCTCAGCGATGAAGTCCGTCGGCGAAGCGATGGCGATTGGTTCGACTTTTAAGGAATCATTCCAAAAAGCTTTGCGCTCACTCGAAATTGGTGCCTGGGGCTTTGGTTGCGGAGGTAAATTAGGCGATGATGCGATTCGAGATCATATCGAAATCCGTGCGCGCCTCGCTCGCCCCAATCCAGAAAGACCTTTTTATATACGCTATGCAATGTTAGCGGGCATGACAGAGAAAGAAATTTTTGAAGCCTCTAAGATTGATCCCTGGTTCCTTCGTCAATTGCGAGAGATTGTGGACCTCGAATTAGCCCTGAAGTCTGCTGGTAAAAAAGTAGAGACCGATCTTTTGCGACGCGCCAAACAGGCAGGATTTGCTGATCGTCAAATCGCATACGCCACTGGCCTCACGCCTGCGGAAGTTTACCGTCAACGCAACGACGCAGGCATCCGTACGGTCTTCCGTCTCGTTGATACCTGTGCCGCTGAGTTTGAATCGTTTACGCCCTATTTTTATTCTTCTTACGGAGATGAGTCAGAGGTTCGTCCTTCGGACAAAAAGAAGGTGATGATTCTCGGTGGCGGTCCTAATCGTATCGGACAGGGCATTGAATTCGACTATTGCTGTGTCCATGCTTCCTATGCCTTGCGGGCTGCTGGTTACGAAACCGTCATGGTAAACTCGAACCCTGAAACCGTTTCGACAGACTATGATACTTCGGACCGACTTTATTTTGAACCTCTGACGCTAGAAGATATTCTCGAAATTTATCGCACGGAAAAGTGTATCGGGGCGATTGTTCAATTCGGTGGACAAACTCCGCTTAATTTAGCGGCCGATTTGGAAGCCAACGGAGTGCATGTGGTTGGCACTTCTCCGCGAAGCATTGCTCTCGCAGAGGATCGTCAGCTCTTCAAAGAAATTTTGAATGAGTTAAAGATTCGTCAGCCCGTTAACCTCACCGCTTTGTCTCCAGAAGAAGCCTACCGTCACGCGGAAACGATTGGGTTCCCTATTCTGCTTCGTCCTTCTTTCGTTCTCGGAGGTCGTGGTATGTTTATTGTTTATGGAATGGATGAATTGAAGTCGGTGGTGCGTGAGGCTTTTGACGTGGCTCCAGGTAAACCCGTTCTACTGGATAAGTTCCTCGAAGATGCCATTGAGCTCGACGTCGATGCCATTTCTGATGGTGAAACGACCGTTATCGGTGGCATGTTAGAACACGTGGAACATGCGGGAGTTCACTCCGGTGACGCTGGGATGGTTTTACCTCCACACACTCTTTCTCCAGCGATTATTGATGAAGTCCGACGAATCACTCACGCTTTAGCGAAGCGATTGAAGGTGGTTGGTTTGATGAACATCCAATTCGCTATTAAGGATAACACCGTGTTCATGTTGGAAGTAAATCCACGTGCATCGCGTACAGTGCCCTTTGTTTCCAAGGCCATTGGCGTGCCCTTGGCGAAACTCGCGTCGTTATGTATGATGGGCGCACAATTGAAGGATTTAGGTTTCACCCAGGAAATTCGTCCGCCCTATTGGTCGATAAAGGAATCTGTCTTTCCCTTCAGTCGTTTCCCTGGTGCCCCCGTTGCACTCTCTCCCGAAATGCGTTCCACGGGCGAGGTCATGGGCGTCGATGATGATTTGGGGATGGCTTATGCCAAAGCCCAGATGGCGGCACAACCCGCTTTGCCTACCAAGGGAAATGTTTTCCTCTCCGTTAAAGATCGGGATAAAGAGGCTGCGGTCGCTGTTGCCCGTGATCTCGCCGAACTTGGATTCGTGATTTACTCAACCAGCGGAACGGCAATCGCGATGGAGAATGCTGGAGTTAAAGTAAATAAACTAGGGAAGATTTCCGAAGGAGCTCGACCCAATGTTCTCGATTTACTCAAGAATGGACAGTTGCAGATGATTGTGAATACGGCCGCAGGAATGCTTCCTCGTAAGGACGAAAATGTAATGCGTGCAGAAGCTGTTTTGCGTGGCGTCTATATGGCTTCGACGATGAATGCTGCTCGGGCTGCCGTTTTAGGTATCCGATCGCTTAAGTCTCGGCCATTAACCGTAAATTCTTTGCAAGAACACGCAAAGGTGCTTCCCAGTCGCCGTTAAAAGCGATAGACCTGTCATCTTATGAAATCACCCATTCTCGCCGCACTGGCTTTGATTGCTGTTTCGCTCAATGCCACTGAAGAGGCTAAGTCAGTTCCTACTGGCACCAACCCATCTCCCCCTACTGACGTGAAACCACTGACACCTGAACAAGAACAACAAGCCTTCTTCCTCCAAGGTTTTATTTTCGCTAATCGCGCTGAATGGGCGACGATTGTTTCTGAACAAGAATTGAGCGATAAAGAATTGGACTCTCTGCTCGCCGGCATTCGTGCCTCGCTCAAAGGTGAACGCCCTACTTTTAATCCCGAGGAAATTATTCCAGGAGCACAAAAGTTAATTTCCGATCGTATCGAGGCCAAGGCCAAGCGTATGGCGGCGAAGAACGAGGAGTTTTTTGCGAAGATTGATGCCGATAAATCGTTCACAAAATCAGCTTCAGGTCTGCGTTACAAAATTCTCGCTCCAGGTACGGGTGCAAAACCTACCGATAAGAGCACGGTCAAATGTCTCTACACCGGTAAACTCACCGATGGTAAGGTATTCGATTCAACCGCTTCTCGTAATAACGAGCCAACAGAGTTTCCTCTCAACGGTGTTATTCCCGCTTGGACCGAGGCCCTGCAGTTGATTGCCAAGGGCGGAAAAATTCAAATTTTTGCCCCCGCTAATCTGGCTTATGGAGAACAAGGCCAGGGTCCTATTCCTGGAAACTCAATTTTGGAGTTCGAGGTTGAGCTGGTAGATTTTAAATAATCTTTTCTAAGATTTCCTTCGATTAGCACACCCTCTGGGTGTGCTTTTTTGTGTTCAACTCTTTGCCTTGTCGAGGGGTTCACTTCGTC
>CANHRV010000062.1 GCA_947463395.1 Opitutia bacterium
CGGCTTCATTTATGTCGAAGACTGAGTGTTCCTAATAGCGGAGCAATCCGTAAGGTTGAAATCCAAGCCTACTTCTTCGATTCTAAATCGCTGATTTGATCGCGAAGGGCTGCCGCCGATTCAAAGTCTTCCTCTCGAATCGCTTCTTCGAGTAAAGTTTTGGCTTTAGCGAGACGCTCCAAGCGGTCCTTTTCGTGAAGAGAGGGGTGTCGTCCAGTGTGACTTTGGCCGGGCTGTATCAGGGCAATGGTTTCGGCTAGGGGTTTGGCATGGATTTGATAGCAAACAGGGCAACCAATTCGGTGGGTGCGCTCAAAATCTTCCCAGCGAAAACCACAAGCGGGGCAACGTTCTCGGATAACGGGGGTAGGGACGGTGAGGTTAATATTCAGGATTTCTGAGGGTAAGAAGCCTGTTTTTCCTGCATTTTCCAAGACGGGACATTGGTTGCAGCAACCGAAAGTCTGTGCCTTACCTTCAGCAACCAGTGTAAAGAATACCGTGCAGTTATGGGTGCATTGATGGCATTGAGGGGGACGTGAAAACATCAATCAGTATACTAAGCACGATTTGGTTAATATTCAAGTACACCGAGCGACCTTTTCAGATTGAAGACTGGCTTCGAGTGGATTGCTTAGGGTACATGATTTTATCTGTCTTACCGGTTGTTTTGGCTGATGCTGAAAAAGGTATCTTCTGGTATTTTCGCCAAATGGACTCGGCGGGTATGGCGGTTGCCTGTGTTTTGGTGATTTGCTCGTTCATCGGTTGGGGTGCAATGATTCAAAAATGGTCCGACATCCAAGAACTCCGCCGTCGTAATTTTCAATTCGACCGACGCCTGCGAGACCAGAACTCAGTAATCTCTCTCAATTTCCCTAGTGGCAGCAATCTCGGTCCTTATGAATATTTGGTCGCTGAAGCTGTTTCCGCAGTGCAACGACACAAGGGTCGTTTAACAAGAAAGACGGATGTTCGTCTTTGCATGGGACATGTTGAAAACGCGATTCAACGCGCCGTCTCACGAACCATGGTGAAGTATGAAAATAAAATGGTTCTGCTTAGTTCTCTGGTTTCGGGCGGTCCGTTCTTGGGCCTTCTTGGAACAGTTTGGGGAGTAATGATTACCTTTGGTGCTTTAACTGAAAAAGCGAGTATTGCACAACTTGCCCCTGGTGTATCGGGAGCTTTGGTTACGACCACTCTAGGACTCTTGGTGGCAATTCCCGCAACTTTCGGTTATAATTATTTGTTAACTCAGGTGAAAATAATGACAACGGAGTTGGAAACCTTTGCGAGTAGTTTGGCCGACCGAGTGGAATTAGAGCTCGAAGGTGAAGCGCGAGCCAATTTCGAACAACAGCAGCAAATGGAAGCTCTTCGCCGTTCGACACAATCGCCTAGTTCACCCACCACCAGTTCTGCCGCTCAGGCATCATTTGATTCTCCTCCCGCATCGGTTCCAGGATGGGAGGATGCGCAGTAGTTATGGCTCGCTCATTTGCCAAACCTCATCGGTTGCACGTGATGAACGAGTTGAACGTCACGCCGATGCTCGATCTTTGTTTTTGTTTGTTGATTATCTTCATGATTGCGACGCCCGTTTTGGAGCAAACGACGAACGTAAATTTACCCAAAGCGGAAAAAGGTTCAGGTAAATCTGCCGACTCCAAACAACAGTATCGCTTTGTCTCGATTGCCCGTGACGGTTCTTTTGCCATTGGTGGCAAAACGGTTACCAAAGACCAACTGGAATCCGAGTTTGGTCTGATTGCTAAAATGCCTGAAGGCGATCAACCGGTGGTGCGTATTCGCGGTGACGCTTCGTTGCCCTATCAAAAAATCATCGATGTCATGTCGATAGCTAAAGCAAAGGGTTTAACCAAAGTAGGACTCGATACGGAGATTCGCTAATGGCTGGTAATAGCAAAGGTTGGATTGGATCTTTAGCGGTACATTTAGGTATTGTTGCCGCCTTAGTGGGTTTTTCTTGGTACGCTTCTCATCGATCTGGCCAAGCCTTGGAGGCGGTGGACCCTTTGTTAGTGGATTTGAATGGAATTCCAGGTCGTAAACCAGGAGAGGTCGGTAAGGCCGAAGGTGTGGCTCAGGGACAGGAAAATGGAGAACGTAAAGTGGTTACCACGGTGAAGATTAAAAAAATCGATTTTTCCGCACAGAATCAAAATTCGCGAGAAGAGTCCCCGACGAGAGATAATAAAAATTCGAGCAAAAAAAATTCTAAATCAACCAGTGGTAATCGGACGACTCTTAGTGAATTCAATCAATCGCGTTCCAGTAAAAGTTCAGGCCAAGGAAAAGTGGCTGGTATCAGCGGGGCTTCGGTTAAACTGGGTAGAAATTATGGCAAAGGGGATAACGGCGGTCAGGGTGGAAGTGCCACCGAGCAGCAAATTTATGCAGGTGAAGTTTTGGCCCGTTTCAAATCTGCTTGGACCAACATTGTCGCTGCTGAAGGTGAAGCAAGTTCAGGCAGTTGTGGTGTAGTCTTAAAAGTCGATGCCTCTGGTAATGTTACTTTTGCGAGTTGGATAACGAAACCTCGAGATCCCAAAATGGCACAACTCGTCAAAGAAGCCTGTGCGCAAATCGGTAATTGTGGCCTTCCTCCAGGTCGTCGACAGTTCTATATCGACTTCCCGAATGTCAGCCTCTCCGACGGCTAAACTTTACCGAACTTCTAGGACAATTTGGACTTCGACACTGGCACCCAAAGGTAAGCCATTGACGGAGACGGCAGCACGGGCGTGCTTACCAGCTTCACCGAAGACCTGTAGCAAGAACTCAGAGGCACCGTTTAAAACTTTGGGGCTATCGGAAAATCCATCCACACCATTGACAAAACCATTAACCATCACGACACGGGTAACTCGATCCAAAGAACCTAGGTTGGCTTTAGCATTAGCGAGTGCGTTCAGTGTGCAGAGCCGAGCGGCTTCAGCCGCTTGTGCCAGATCAATTTCTTTTCCGACCTTACCCAAAGAAACAATTTTCCCATCGCGGACAGGGAGAGTTCCAGCGAGATAAAGAAGGTTTCCCGTTCGTACCGCAGGAACGTAAGCCCCCGCTGCGGCAGGGGGCGTGGGTAGCGAAAAGCCGAGTTCTTGAAGACGTGATTCAGGGTTCATAAATTAATACCAATAAAGTGGCCAATTCTTAGAGCGATGGAGGTTATGTTTAACCAGTGCAACCAAGATGATAAGAGACGCACCCGCAAGGGTAGGGAATAGAATAAACTCCCAAGTCGGTTTATGCAGAGGGTTTAACTGATAAGCGATGAAGATAACAAGAGGATTAGATGTGGCTGGCGGATGAACGGTACGCGTCAGTTTCATCGTCGCCATGGTAAGAGCTACCGCTACCGCCGCTGCCCACCAGTCTGAACTAAGATACATAAAAGCGATTAAACCGATGGCAGACCCGATGCAGTGACCACCAATGACATTACGTGGTTGGGCGAAAGGGGATTCAGGTAAACCAAAAACAATGAGGGAACTTGCAGCAAAAGAACCCATAATGAGTAGATGATGTATTTTTTCGGTTAGAAAAAATAAACCAGCAATGACTAAGCCCGCTGTGAGTGAACTCGTAATGATAGATTGAATTGGGTGGGGGTCGGGCAACGGTTGTCCTCGGCCTCTCCATCGATTAAAAAGTTTCATTTAAAAATTGGTTAAGGATTTGGAACAAGTCGTACCGCTCGCAGAGGGTGTTCATCGAGTAGATTGGGATACCAGCCTTGCACTTCAGGTCGAATCAGGAATTTATTTTTGTTAAATACGATCGGTATAATGGGGGCTCCTTCACGCAATCGTACCTCAGCTTGCTGAAAGATTTCTTGACGCTCGAGGAGTCGAGTTTCTTTAGCAGCAGCACCAATGAGTCGGTCGTATTCGGGGTCACTCCAGTTGGTTTGATTGAGTTCATTACCCGTAATAAACATTTCTAAAAATGTGTTGGGGTCATTGTAGTCTCCCGTCCACGCCGAACGGGCGAGTTGGTAGTCTCCTTTGTGCAGGGCGCTGAGATAAACTTTCCAGTCGAGATTGCGTAGTTCTACTTGGATGCCAAGTTGCTGTCGCCACATCTCTTGATAGGCTTGGGCAGCTAATTGTGAACTCTCGGAAGTATTAAAAAGGTATTCTAACTTCGGAAATCCTCGACCATCGGGATACCCCGCTTCGGCTAAAAGTCGGCGAGCTTCTTTGGTGTCCTGACTCCATTGAGAACGTGCCGTGAATCCTCCTGTTCCTGGAGGAGTGAAATGGTAAGCAGGTATCTCTCCTGCTCGCAAAACTCTATCCGCAATTTTTTGTCGATCGATGACCATGCCTAACGCTTGTCGCACACGAGAATCGGAGAGTGCTTTTCTTACGGCCTCGTTATTTTCTACTGCTGTATTTATACGAATAAAGGAAACTGATAAAAAGGTATCTAGGCGTAGATAAGGAGATTTCTGCTCTTTGAGTTGAACGATTTTGTAAGGGGGTACTGAGCCCGTGAGATGGAGTTCGCCACCACGGAAAGCTCGCTCCTCAGCAAACATATCCGTAATTGTGCGAAACTCGACGGCTTGCAGGGCAACTTGATTCGCATTCCAGTAATACGGATTCTTTTTAATCACGATTTGGCGGGCCACTTCCCAAGCCTTTAACTGAAAAGCCCCGTTTCCGACGAGCGAGCCAGGTCGTGTCCAAGGTGTATTCATTGTGTCCATTTTTCCGAACTTTAAAATCGTTGCGGGATGAACGGGTAGCCAACTGGTGTGACAGATGAGTTGAAGGAAATAGGGGATAGGGTTTTCGAGTTCTATGACCAAGGTGTGCGAATCGGGTGCTTTGAGGCCTACGAGAGAAAAATCCTTAATTTTCCCAGTGTTAAAATCCTTGGCGCCTCGAACTCCATGGAGCATCGAGGCGTATTCGGCTCCAAAACTGGGAGTGAGCATGCGTTCGTAACTGAAAAGAAAGTCGGTTGAAAGAACGGGGTCGCCATTTGACCAGCGAGCGTTGGGTCGAAGTTTAAAAGTCCAGGTTTTACCATCGACGGAGTTAGACCAGCTCTCAGCAACTCCGGGCATAGCCTCCAGAGTTTCAGGATTATAAATGGCTAAGCCCTCGAAAAGGGCCGATACAATTCGTGCTTCCAGCAAGCCAGTGATTTGCTGCGGATCCAAACTGGAGGGCTCCGCCGAATTATTAATGACCAGAATACCTTCACGGGCTTTACGAGTGGCGGTGTCTTCCTGTGGACCACAGCCAGCCAAGCAGACAATGAGACCCATCAAGCAAAGTGATAAAAGTAGCCGGATTCCTTGCATGAATAGCCTATAGCCCTTGTTAGGCGAGAGGGCAAGGCAAGCCGTTGATCTGGGATTTAAGCGTTAAAAACAAAAAGGGCGACCGGTTGGGTCGCCCTTAGTGTTCAACCTAGGGTTGTAAGATTAGATAGCAGCACTGCCACGCTCGCCAGTGCGGATACGAACGACATCGGTTAAACCAAGCACGAAAATCTTTCCGTCACCAATTTTACCGGTGTGAGCCGCTTTCGAGATTGTGGCGATGGCTTTCTCAACCTGTTCATCAGCCACA
>CANHRV010000063.1 GCA_947463395.1 Opitutia bacterium
AGTTGAAAAACCAACACCAACAAGAGGGTGTAAATGGCTTTTATTAAACGCATAAGTCTCTATGGGTAAGTCCTAAATAACCTGTGGCAAATGCAAAAACGGCAGGGCTAAGCGAGGGTTTATTGCAAAATGATTGCATTTAACCCCTTTCCTATTAACCCAATATCTAAATGAGGATATCTGTCCTATTTTTGAGTATTTTGACCTGTTTTACAGTCAAATCCTGGGGTCAAACCGAGGTTGTTTCTTCGTTTACGGTGATCGATTACTGGGTGGGCAAAATAGCTCCAGATTGCATACGTAAGTCGTTGATAATGAGCGGAGGAGAACTGCATGGTTATCATTTGAACCCCCAAGACTCTAAAGCCTTGGCCGAAGCCAAGGTCATCATCGCGATTAACCCACAACTCGAACCCTGGTTAGAAGACTGGAAAAAGGCTAATCCGAAGAAAGCGAAGATCCTCTGGCTAGCACCCCATGCTCAACCAAAAGGGATGCACGCCTGGATAAACCCGAACGAGGCCAAACGGATGGTTGCCGAGATTCACGCTCAATTGCAGCCAGTGCTACAACTGGATGAGGTTAAATCAAAATTAGCCCTGCAATCACTGGTTCAAGAAATTGACGAAACGGATAAAAAGGTAGCGGCCCTCTTCGCTCCCATTCCTCCTCAACGTCGCGTCATCCTCAGTCAACACGACAGCCTTGCCCCTTTTACTGAGCACTTTGGCTTAACCGTCGCCGAAACAATCCTCATCAGTACTACGGCTGAATGCTCCGAGCCATCGGCTAAACATTATGCTGATTTGTTAAAGGCGATTCGTGAGAAAAAAATTCGCCTCATTACTTATGATGAGGGACAAAATCACGAAATCGCGCAAAGGCTCGCCGAAGACACCCAACTCCCCCCTCCTATTCCTCTCTCCTTCGAGTACCTTCAGCCTTCTGGCAAAGAGGGAGATTCATGGCCAAAGATGATGCTACTCAACGCACGTCGACTGGCCGAAGGCCTACAAAAGTAATGCGTAAAAATTTCCCTTTCTCATTTTTAGAAAATCCACTTTCGGCACTCATCCCTGCCGTCCCCTATGCCAAAGAGGAAAAAGTGGATTGTCATGGCGTGGCAATTCTGGCCGAAAATCTTGCGTGCTCTGCACAACCTGGGTTTCCCCTGGCCTTTCAAAATGTCAATTTTTCCATTCCCTGTGGCTGTCGTGCGGCACTGATTGGTCCCAACGGTTCAGGTAAATCGACCCTCCTTAGAACTCTCGCTGGATTAAACCCTCTTGCTGAAGGTACGGTTAAACTTTTGGGTGTTGAACCTCGATTAGGTCGTAGTCGCATCGCTTATCTAGCTCAACGTCCGCAGTTAACACCTTTCTTCCCACTCCAACTTAAACGCTGCGTACAGATGGGGACCTATGCTCATCACGGATGGTTTGAGGAATGTCATCACGGTGAAGCTAACATCGAAAAAGCTCTCCAGCTTCTAGACTTAAAATCTCTCGCAGATCGACCAATCCATCAACTTTCAGGTGGCCAACTTCAACGCGCCTTACTCGCTCGTGCAACCGTGCAAGGGGCGGAAATTCTTCTGCTCGACGAACCTTTTTCTGCTTTAGACTCCCGCAGTCGCGAAATTGTAGAATCCTTTCTTTTTCATTCACAAAACACCTTTACGGTGTTGATGGCGACGCATGATCCCGCCGAACTAAAACGTTTCGATTGTGTCCTTGAACTCAATCATGGGACCCTAAAAACCCTCCACGCCTGCCGTGGTCATCCTCATCACCATGATTGATTTTTTAATTCAACCTTTGCGGGAAGATTTTTTCTGGAGAGCCCTGATTGCCATTTTACTTAGTAGTGTAACGGCGGGATGCCTAGGAGCTTATATTGTTCTGCGTCGCATGGCTTTTATTACGAACGCTCTGACGCACTCGATTCTTCCAGGCGTCGCCGCAGCCATCTTGCTTGGCTTCTCTTTGTATTGGGGAGCTCTTGGTGCCGCACTTATTACTGCCACTGGCATCGCTTGGCTTTCGGCCCGAAAAGAAATTTCCGAAGACAGTGCCATCGGCATTATGCTTTCTTTTATGTTTGCGATGGGGGTTGGGCTTATCTCCTTAAGCCATGCTTGGCGCGATTTTACGAGCTTACTGTTCGGCAGTATTTTAGCGGTCGATATAAATGATCTCTGGATGATTGGTCTAACCAGTACGATTATTCTCCTTAGCCTACGCCTACTTCATAAAGAGTTAGAGCTAGCTTCCTTCGACGAAGAGTATGCCCAACTGATCGGGGCCAAGCCCGCCGTCCTACGCATGGTTCTTCTTATGCTTATCGCTTTAGCCGCCGTCGCTTCCGTGCGCTTAGTCGGAGCGCTTTTAACCACCGCACTTTTTATCATTCCTTCGGCAACAGGAATTCTCTTGGGGAAAAATTTAGTTCAAGTTATGGGCTGGGGAGTAGGCGTTGCCATTTTAGGTGGAGTCAGTGGACTTTATCTCTCCTTCTATTTTTCTCAACTTCCCTCAGGGGCCGCAATTGTCATCTGCTACATGATACCCTACCTCGCCGTACGCGTACTCGTTCGACAAAGCTATCCCCGATAATCCATAAAGTCGTCGTTATCGTTAAAATCCATCGAGGAACTATCCCGAGAACGATGCCGTTTTCGCCGATGACGCCTACTTCGATACTTACTTCGTGAAGAACGATCCCCAGCAGAGTACTGAATTGATTTGCGAGAAAGTGAACGGAAAACTTTACCCCGTCTCGCTCGACGATAGCTTATCCGTTTAATCATGAACACGACTACCCCTAAACCTAATACAACGAGGCTACAAAACCATAAAAAGTAATCGTTGAACATAAACCTTAGGCTTAAGTTCAGTCAAAATTACCTTAACAGGGCAAGCCAATACCCTAAAACTCAAATTCCAAGAAGTCCGCAAACGACAAAAAGATTTCTGCTTTTTTATTTTATTAAATTTCTTATATAAACTATCCAAACACTCTCCGCCCCACTTCCCCAATGTCAGCTAAACCTCGAAGTCTTCGTAAGACGCATATCAAAGAATCCCATGAGGTCATACAAGAGGCCTTATTGCTCGCTGGTAAAAAATCCGGTCAAACCTCTAGCTCCTCACAAGTGGAAGCTCATCGTGCGATTGCTCAAGCTTTAGGCGTATCTACTTCGATGTTGTACAAATGGCGCGAACCAAACCCTCGCGACAAAGTACAATCCAACCCACTCGAGCGAGTTTCCACCCTCATCACTCAAACAGGCGATGAACGAATCGTTGATTGGTTGGCCCAAAAAGCAGGTGGTCATTTTCAAAGCGATGAAATTCAATCCAACGCTGGCAAGTTGCCAGCGGCGTCCCATGCTTTGGTCAAAGAATACAGTCTGCTCATCGCACGCATTGTTAGTATGGTAGAGGACCATCAAGTCACCCCCGATGAGTCTCAAGAACTACGGGAAAAATGGGATGCTATACGTAAAAAAACCGAAGGTTTTGTGAGAACGTGCGAGAAAGGCACCTACGGATCTGCGGAAAAATAATCTGTTGAACTGTGCGGGTTTAACTTAGAGTAAACCAATGGCCTCCGACTCTATTCACCTCTATGGCGACCCGATTCTTCGCACCCGCGGTGAAGCCGTCCGTGAATTTGGTCCGCCCTTGGTTGCCATCGGCGAAGCGATGATTAAGACGATGCATAAGGCCAATGGCATCGGTCTCGCCGCTCCACAATTTGGATTAGCTTTACAACTATTCGTGGTCGATGTCGACGACCCTGAACATCCCATTATTCTGGATGGCAAAAAGGTGCCCGCCGATTTGGTGATGCCACTCGTATTAGCTAATCCAAAGCTCACGATTTTAGAAGGCCCAGCTAAAATTTGCTCCGAAGGTTGTCTCTCTTTTCCTGGAATTACGGGTGAAGTGGAGCGGATTGAAAAAGTCCGCGTTGATTATTCTGACACGGAAGGAAAGCCCCATGCCCTTGAAGCACAAGGCCTACTGGCTCGATGCTTGCAACACGAGTTCGATCATTGCCAAGGTGTTTTATTTATCGACCGAATGACGCGAGCACACCAAATCCTCGTCGCCTCCAAAGTCAAAAAATTGCAACGCCAGACAGCGGCCGAACTCAAAGCCTTGAAGAAGAAAAACGCTTAAGGCCTCGTCTTGGGAACTTCGATGGGCTCCAGCTCTAAAGTTAGCGACCCAACCGTCTCGACTTCATTCGAACCGTAAGGCGATTCTTGCTGCACCTGATAAAGCCATTTTACATCACCCTGCTCTTGGGGCTCTACTCGCCATCCACATTGAACTTTTGGCAAGCCCACATCCAAACCATCGGAAACATCAGGAAAAAGAGAGGCTAGCGAAATGGTAGAGCTGACGCGAATGGCCGGATATTTATTGACTAAAATCTGGCGCAGGAGCGATTCGCCTAACCTTTGAGCAACAAGTTGAGTGGCCGCTCCTCCTGTTTTAGCCAGTCGCGGTAAAAAGCTTTTGTCGTCGCGTAAATTAAACCGAGCTGACTTGTATTTGGAAGGATTTACCGAGGGACCTAGGGTTGTTAAATAAAACTCCGAAGCAACGACTTGCATGGTCGAGGCATCGGCCAAACAAACAAAAAGCAAAGCCGAAGAATTATCAGGACTGAGGGAGTACAACTCTGCCCAAATAACCGATGTTTCCCTAGGCCCTCGCGGTGATTTCCAATCCGAGGATAAAGAAGGCGGCTGTCGCGAACTTACACTGGGAATCAACCGGTAACCGCCCAAAGGGGGATTCGCTAAAAAACCTGCATCAAGTTTATTCCACGTTGTTCGCAAAGCATCGGTCAATGATTTACTCCGCAAACGCTTATTATCGTAAAGAAACGTAATCGACCCAACGAGATGATTTTCTTTGAATCCCTGATCGCGAGAAGCTTTTTGCAAGCGCACGGCCGAAAGAGAAAGAGCAATATCCCATTTACGAAAAGCCGATTCATCGGACAGACTAATGGTTTTTGTCTCTTCGATAAATCGAGCATTAGCTATACTGCGTAACCGACTGAGCGATGTTGCCGCTTGAGCCATTTGACTCTGCCCTTCATCAATCACTTTCTGTGCTCGAGCCTTAATAACCTCTGGAGATTCCTTGAATGAACCCTCCAAACTAATGGCGGGCGCATTCATCATGCTCTGCCCTTTTTGTAGACGGGCTTGGCCAGCTTCAAACAAACGCTTCGATCGGCCCCACTCGGCTAATTCTAATGTACTAAGGTATTTAGGAATCTCAGAATCCGAAATCGTGGCAGGAGGCGGTGTCGCCACCCCAACAAAGCTCACAAAGAGCAGACTCGAGAGAAATGAGAGCACAGGTTATATTATGATTCATCGAACTTCCGCGCAAACAAGGCCTCCATTTCATTTAAAAACTGTTCGGCATCCTTCCCTTTCACCGAGAACTTGAGTCGAGACCCTTGTCCAGCTGCCAACATCATAAGTCCCATTATACTCTTTCCGTTAACAACTTCATCATCTTTCGTCACCGAAACC
>CANHRV010000064.1 GCA_947463395.1 Opitutia bacterium
ATCGTAAAAGAACTGAATGGTGAGAAGATTGACATCATTCGCTGGCACGCTGAACCACTACAATTACTCGAAGAGGCTATTCGACCTGCTAAACCTCGCAATGTTCACATCGACGAACGCAATCGCTTAATTCACTTCGAAGTTAACGAAGATGACATGCGAATCGCCATTGGATCTAAAGGTCGCAACGCCCGCCTTACCTCCAAGCTCATGGGCTGGCGCTTGGATATCACTAAGTCAACCCATGCTCCAGAAAGCCTTGATGCTCAATTGGGAGAAAAAGCTGTACGCTTGGCTGCTCAACTTCACCTCTCTCCTGAACTCGTCGCTAAATTTATCGGCTTAGGTATCGAAAGTTTAGCTTCTTTCGAAGGTGTCACAGCGGAAGACTTTAGTGGTACCGACCTCTCACCCGAAGAAATCAACGTGGTTCTCGAGGCCGTCGCTAAAGCTAAAACCGCTGGTCAGTCCTAATTCCCCTATTCAAAATCTCCGCTAATTCTAGTTACACATGACCGAGAAGAAAAAACCCGAAGCCAAAAAGTCCTCTGCCTCGCAACGTTTTAGCGATGTCGCCAAGGAGCTTGGCATCGAGGTAAAAGTTCTCTTGGCCTTGGTGGATCAGTTTGTCGCGGCTCGACCTGATTTTGAAAGCCTTGTCTACACCGAAGGGAAAAAGCCTGCCCCATCGAGCAACTTAGGAAAAACTTATCGCGACGATTTCTTCAAATTCATCGAGGACAAGATTCCTAAAAAGCCTGTCGCTGAAACGCCAAAAGCACCCGAACCCACACCCGCACCTGTGGCTCCTGCGCCAGCTCCCAAAGTTGAAGTTCCTAAACCAACTCCAGCTGCCAGCACTACTTCGTCACCGAAGCCACCTGTCGTATCCGCAACTCCGCGTCCTGCTCCACCGATTCCAAGTCGACCAGGACCAACCCCTCCTCCTCTTCCATCGGCACGCCCTACTCCTACCGTTCCTCGGAATGAACTGCCTCCGATTATCATTACGCCAAATCAACCGGCTCAAGTAAATCGTCCTCCCGTAACACCCATCGTTCGTCCTGCACCTGCACCAGTCATTGTCAGACCTGCCTCTTCCACTGGCTCAGTGGCTCCAGGAAGCAAGGGAACCATTACCGTTCGTCCTCCGATTGTCGTTCGCGATTTCGCTATCGCTCTCAATCTCAAGCCATTCCAAGTGATTGGCTCACTCATGGAGTTGAATAAGGTGGTCAGCGTTTCTTCCGTTATCGAAGAAACTGACGCACGTAAGGTCGCCGAAAAACATGGCTACCTTCTCGAAATCCGCCATCGCGGTGAAGGCGTTCAACCAGTTAAGAAGGAAGTTAAGAGTTCTGAAGACGATCCAGCTTTGATGGTGACTCGCCCACCCGTTGTCTGCGTATTGGGCCACGTTGACCATGGTAAAACGACCCTTCTCGATTATTTCCGTAAATCAAATGTCGTTTCGGGTGAAGCGGGTGGCATCACCCAACACATCGGTGCTTACACGGTAAAATACCAAGGTGATAAACCTGAATACAAAGGACGCCTGGTTACTTTCCTCGACACTCCTGGTCACGCTGCCTTTGCCAAAATGCGTGAACGTGGAGCAAGTGTCACCGATATCGCCGTTCTGGTGGTGGCGGCGGACGATGGCTTCATGCCGCAAACGGAAGAGGCTCTGAAATTTGCTCAGAAACATGCGAGCGCGATTGTCTGTGCTATCAATAAAGTCGATGCCAAGGGCTCGAATATCGACCGTGTTAAGCAACAGATGCAACAACGAGGCATCACGCCTGAAGATTGGGGTGGTGAAACCATTACCAACCCCGTTTCCGCTCTTAAAGGAACGGGTATGAATGAGCTTTTGGAATCCATTTTACTCCAGGCAGAAATTTTGGATCTCAAGGCCAACCCCAAGTGCCCCGCACAAGGTGTGATTATCGAATCACAGATGGAGACAGGTCGCGGTCCAACAGCGACCGTGATTGTGCAAAAGGGAACTTTGAAACCTGGCGACTCCTTTGTTTGCGGAGAAACGTGGTGTAAGGTTCGTGCATTAATGGATGAGAATGGCCAACGCCTTCCTCAGTCAGCTCCTGGCACGCCCGCTCTCGTTCTAGGTTGGGACGCTGTACCAGCTCCAGGTAGTAAATTCCGCACGGTTAAGAACGACCGTGAAGCACGTGAAGCCGCCGAGGAAGCCGTTCAAGCGGCTCGCAAACTGGCCGAAGCGGCAGGCAATGCTCCTGCCCCCACCGGTCGTCCTGGCATGTCCGACCTCGATCGCCTCATGGCGGCACTGGAAAAGGATAAAGAGAAAATTTTACGTGTATTGCTGAAAGCCGATGTCAATGGAACCCTCGAAGCCTTGCAAGGCTGCCTACAAGACATCAAATCGAACAAAGTAAAACTCGAGATTGTGGGTGGTTCTGTCGGACCTATCACTCAAAGCGATGTGCAAATGGCCGAAGCGGCTAAATCCACCATCGTTGCTTTCGACACCAAACTCGAAAATGGAGTTCAGGCGCATCTGAAGAGAACAGGAGTAAAAGTAATTACTCACGATATCATTTACGAACTCATCAATCTCGTAAAAGAAGCGATGGCTGAATTACTCGATCCCGAGATTCGCGAAAACAAATTAGGTGCAGCCGAAGTACGTGCGGTCTTCCCCTTGGGCAAGGATCACAATGTCGCTGGTTGCATGGTAACCGAAGGCTTGGTTCGTCGCTCAGCCAAGGCTCGCCTGATTCGTAAAGGCCAAGTAGTACACCAAGGCCCTGTCGAAACCTTACGCCGATTCAAAGATGATGCTTCGGAAGTGAAGGCTGGATTTGAGTGTGGTATTAAACTGGGTGGCTATGATGACTATCAAGCGGGTGATACCATTGAAGTCGTGGAAATGCTTCAAGTAAGACCTGCCCTCTAATCCATGTCGCAACGTCAGTTAAGGGTCGCCGAATTAGTTCAACGCGAAGTTTCTTTGATTCTTCGTCAAAAATGGACTGCCGAAGCGGCTCTGATTACGATTACAAGAGCTTCCGTCTCGCCCGATTTGAGACAGGTTCGCGTTGGATATGCCGTCTCGGGTGATGAGGCTGCAAAAAAATCTGCCCGAGTTTTTTTAAAAAGTATTCGTCGAGAAATGAAATCCCTCGTTGGAGGCATTCTTCAACTCAAGAGCACTCCTGACCTGATTTTCACCGAAGACGATGTCACTGGTGGAGTGGCTCGCGTTCAAGCAATGCTTGATGAATTGGCCCGCGAAGACCGTCCCAAAAAAGACTCCGCTTCCGACTAAAGCGTAGGTGGCACAACCTCGGGAAAGGTCGCCAATGCTTCGCGCACGGCGTTCGCTCGAATGCTATCTCGTTTTTCGCTTTCACACTCTTTACCCTGACGGGCTTGGATATGTGCGGGCTGACCTTCAATCATCAAACGGTCGATGAGGTGACGGTTCGCTTCGGGTAGGCATCCCATGTCGCAAGCCATACGCAGGTGAGAGAGCATATTCATTGACTCAGCACTCGTTAGTAAATGGGCATGACGAAGGATGCCGAGAGAGCGGGCTAAACGATCCACGAATCGTGCACCCTCCTCTTCGGCTAATTTGCGACGGGCATTCCATTCTTGCTCTACCAAAACTTTAATCCAACCCCCGAGACGTTTGAGAATGGCCTCTTCAGAAAGTCCTAAAGTTTGTTGATTGGAAATTTGGAAGATATTTCCAGCCGCCTCGGTTCCCTCTCCTAGCCAACCTCGAACCGCTAAACCATCTTGGTTTAGGGCGCGCGTAACCTTTTCCATCTGTCGACCGAGACACAGACCTGGTAAATGCACCATGGCGGAAGCACGCAATCCTGTGCCGACATTGGTGGGGCAAGCCGTCAAGTATCCCAGCTGATCTGAAAAAGCGATTTTCAAACTCGCACTGAGTGCATCATCTAATTGCTCTGCAATATTCCAAGTACCTCTTAAATGCCAGCCAGCTTTGACCACTTGAATTCGTAAATGATCCTCTTCATTAATCATCACTGAACAAGTTTGATCGCGACTAATCACCGCCGCCCCGCTCTTGCCCGAGGCTAGTTCCTTGGAAACTAAGTGACGCTCAACCAGTACTGCCCGATCCATGTCAGACAATTCGTTCATTTTCAAAAAATGCCCTTTTTTGAATCGCGGAAGCTTCTCTAAAGCCTCCCAGCATTTTTGCGCAATTTCTTGTCGCTGAGCTGGCTTAGCCCAACCTGGGAAAGGATAACCCTCAAGATTGCGTGCTAAACGAATACGTGTGCTCAAAACAATCGCTTGTTGCGCACCCAGTAAATGCGTTAACTCGTTTTCGGCGGCGAGAATGTCTTGAACGGTCATGAAAAATTATGATTCAGGGATTTGAGTCAGAAGTTGAGCAATCTCATCGCGCAAACGGGCGGCACTTTCGTAATCCTCATGGGCGATTGCCATTTCCATTTCCGTTTTGGCCTCGTGGAGACGATGACGTAATTGACCAACGGCCAAAGTACCAACAGGGGCTCGTCCAACGTGCTGCAAGCGGTGTTGGACTTTGACCAACAACTCTTGCAAGGCTTCGAGAAAGACAGGCCAACAATCGGGGCAACCTAATCGACCCGTACGACGAAATTCTAAATCATTAAAACGGCAAGTGGGACAAGTAATGGTAGGCTGCGTAGTCGCAGCAGTTACTGCCTCGGCCAATTGAAAGACGGCGGCGTCGGTAGCCCCTCCCTTGCTCGCACAGGCCTCACAATAGTGGACCTTGTGCACTTTGCCTTGGACAATCTGGGTAAGATGTACCGTGGCAACGGCATCGCAAAGCTGGCACTGGAGCGATTTGGACATCAGAGAATGAGAAAAAGAGAGAACACCCACTTGGCAAGGGGAAGCGGGGGGAGGTTTGACTTAATGCCTCACAACGACTTGATGGGAGGTCGCCCAATGTCTTCCCAAAGCCGCATCGTGATTACAGGGGTTGGCTTAACTGCCCCCAATGGAAATTCGCTACAGGAATTCCGTGCCAATTTGCTGGCTGGCAAAGCCCGCATCGCTGAAATCGATGTTCGCCATATGGGCAAGCAACCTGCTGGGGTTTGCGATTTCGAGGCGACGAAGTGGCAAAAGCGTAAGGAGATTCGCAATGGCACTCGTGTCGGATCTATCTCTATTTATTGCGCTCGAGAGGCTTTAGCCGATTCGGGTATTGCTTGGGAACAAATCGATAAATCCCGCGTCGGGGTTTACCTTGGAATCACCGAGCATGGTAATGTTGAAACTGAAAACGAGATTCACAACATCTCGCAATTTGGTAACGATACCAAATATTGGACTCACCATCACAATCCACGGACGGTAGCCAATAATCCAGCGGGAGAAGTGACCATGAATCTTGGCATTACTGGACCTCATTACACGATTGGTGCGGCCTGTGCAGCGGGCAATGCTGGGCTCATCCAAGCCGCCCAGATGTTGCAACTCGGAGAGGTCGACCTCGC
>CANHRV010000065.1 GCA_947463395.1 Opitutia bacterium
CCCTTTCTCTATGCCATCGTTTTTCTGGCGACACTGCTCGAGCCTGGTCTGATTGCACTCATGCTTATTTTGGTGGCCTTTTCTTGGATTGGTCTTGCGCATCAAATGCGCGCGGCCGCCTATCGAGAAGCCGCTCGTGACTATGTCGCAGCGGCACGAGCCTTAGGAGCCTCGCATAGCCGAATCATTATCAAACATATTTTACCTAATACCATTTCGGTCATGATTACGATGGCACCTTTCAGTGTAGCCGCCGTCGTGGCCTCTCTTTCCGCTCTTGATTATCTTGGATTTGGTCTACCTCCGACCGTGCCTTCATGGGGCGATCTCTTGCGCCAAGGAAAAGAAAATTGGTCTGCATGGTGGATTATTTCCTCTACGGTCACCTGTATGGTCGGACTTCTCGTCATGGTTAACTTTATCGGCGAAGCGATGCGTGAAGCCTTTGACCCAAAAAATTACGAACGATGAAACGATTAACCTACTTCATCGCCGCTATCATTCTTGTCGGGCTATTAACCGAGCTCTCCGCCCAGGAAGTTTTTTCCGACCCACGAGCGACAGCTTATTACAAAGCCAAACCTGAATTTTTCCATTTTAAAACCCTCGTCGATTTACCGACGAACTTAAAATGGCAATCGGATCCACTCGAGCCGACGTTTGCGGACCCTCGAGCTCAGCGAGGTGGCGAATTAAACTTTTATATTAATAACACTCCACCGGTTTTACGCCGTGTCGGACCGAACTCTAATCATAGTTTTCGTGACTCCGCCTACGATACGAATGATTTTTCACTTTTATCGATGCACCCGAATTCACTGCAGTGGATTCCAGCCTTGGCCACGCAATGGGCAATTTCCGAAGATGGTTTAACCGCCTATTTTAAACTCAACCCCGCTGCACGTTTCACCGACGGACAACCCGTCACGGCTGACGATTATCTCTACACTTTTTATTTCTATCAATCGCCTTGGATTAACGCCCCTTGGTACAATGATTTCTATAGTCGAGAGTTCGCAGGGATTACGAAGTACGACGACTACACCTTGGCTCTTCATCTTCCGAGCAAAAAGCCCGATCCACTCTATTTTCTTGGATCGATTAGTCCAACCCCACGTCAGTTCTTCAAAGACTTTGGTCCTGACTACACTCAAGTATATTCTGAACGTTTTCAGCCGACAACTGGACCCTACACGATTCTTGCTGAAGACTTTATCCGTGGACAGTCCATTACCCTTCGTCGTTTACCCAAGTGGTGGGGTGATAGTGAACGATACACTGCGAAACGCTTTAATGTAGAAAAAATCCATTTTAAAGTAATCCGCGAAATGGATAAAGCCTATCAAATCTTCCAACAAGGTGGCTTAGATTTGATGATGATGGGGCTACCAAAGTTTTGGTACGGGATTAATGAAAGCACGGCTTACCAGTCAGGATTAATCCACAAAGCTCGATTCTTTAATGACGTACCCCGTCCTCCTCTAGGCCTATACATCAATTCACTCAAACCATTGCTCGACGATGTTAATGTGCGCATCGGATTACAACACGCGACGCATTTTCAGCGGGTTATCGATACTTTTTATCGAGGCGATTACGAGCGACTCAATCAGTTTTGCCAAGGCTATGGCGAATACACGAACCCAGCCATTAAAGCACGCAAATATAGTCCACTCTTAGCACGAGCGGCATTTGCCAAAGCGGGGTTCACTGAAATGGGTGACGATGGTGTACTGCGAAGACCCGATGGAGTTCGATTATCCATACGCTTGACGATGGATGATTCAGAAAGACGGAAATTTTTGCCAACGTTAGTTGAGTCCGCCCTCGCCTGTGGTCTGGAGTATCGACCGGAAGTTCTGGAACACACCACGATGTATCGAAAAGTAATGGAAAAAAATCACGAGGTTTGTTTTTGGGCTTGGAGTGCCAGCGGACTACAACCGGAACTTTGGCAATCACACCATGGAGAAAACGCTGTAGAAAAATTACCTTCCAGTGCATTCATCGCCAAACGACAGACCAATAATATCACTGGCACCAACCTCCCTGAGCTCTCGCAACTCATCGACAAATTCCGGCGCTCCACGGATAAAGCAGAGATGATACAACTCAGTTTTCAGGCTCAAAAAATTATCCATGACGACGCCTCCTTTATTCCTGGATTTTGTATTCCTGGCTACCGACTTGGGTATTGGCGTTGGCTCAAGTGGCCCGAGCACTTCGATGTTCGAACCAGCGACAACCCACTCTCTTCTGGTTTGTTCTGGATTGATACGAACGAAAAAGCACGGTGGCAAAAAATCTTACAAAGCCCGATGGGCATAGAAAATCTTGGCTCAGACGAAAAAACTCAGCCCATTAACCAAACTTTTGACCGCTGGCGTACCGAATAATCTTGTTTCAGTCTTTCCCTCCTGTCCCCCAATGCTTATCTCTTTTCTATGACCTCAGAACCGCTACTCCATGTTGAAAATCTGAGCATTACCTTTACCTCGCACGATCGCAGGACTTCTGCGGTCAAATCCATCAGTTTTTCAGTCGCAAAGGGAGAAGTTTTGGCCGTCGTCGGTGAATCAGGTTCGGGTAAATCGGTTTCGGCCCTTTCCCTCACTCGACTTTTACCATCACCTCCACTGTGCCAGATTCAAGGTAATATCTTTTGGTGTGGAAAAGATTTACAAAAGTTATCCGAAGATGAACTCACCCAAATTCGCGGCAAAGAAATTGCCTACATCTTCCAAGACCCCGGTACATCGCTGAATCCTGTCTACACGATTGGCTACCAAATTGCTGAGGCCGTAAAAATTCACGAACCCACAATCAAGGACACCGAGGCGGTCGTTCTACAGGCACTCCAAGATGTGTTAATCGATGATCCACGTAAGGTGGCACAACAATATCCTCATGAACTCTCAGGTGGTATGCAACAACGTGCGATGATTGCCATGGCACTCGCTTGTAATCCCAGGCTTTTAATCGCTGACGAACCCACGACAGCCCTTGATGTTACTATTCAAAAAGAAATTATCGATTTACTGAAACGTCTTCGTCAGGAGCGAAAAATGAGTATTCTTTTAATTACACACAACTTCGGGATTGTCGCTCATTTTGCCGATCGTGTGCAGGTGATGCGACAGGGCGAAATTGTCGAATCAGGAGAAACATCCTCCGTAATGCAAAATCCCAAACACCCTTACACTCGAGGACTCATCGCTTGTATTCCTCGCCTTGGACAGCGTCGTCGCCGACTCACCACCCTAAGCGAAGAAATGAAAGCCTAATGTCGCATCCTGAAACACTCCTCACTGTCAAAAACCTCTCGGTGCATTACCCGAGTCGATTAGGATGGTTTTGGCAAAAAAATGAGCCAAAGCGTGCGGTAAATGACATCTCCTTTACCGTTCCTCGCGGAAAAACGGTAGGACTGGTCGGTGAATCGGGTTCGGGTAAAAGCACCACAGGGAAGGCGATTATTAAACTATCTCCCCTTACCTCAGGCCAGATTTTTTATAAAGAAACCAATATTGGTGTTCTCGACGGACAAGCTTTTCAGCCGTGGAGAAAAAAGATTCAGATGATTTTTCAGGATCCTTATAACTCTCTCAATCCACGGAGTGACGTCCAGAGTATCCTTTCTGAGCCATTGGAAATTCATTTCCCGAATCTCACTGCATCGGAACGCGAAGAACGCTGCGTCGATTTATTAAAATCGGTCAAACTACCTGCCGATTATCTGCGTCGCTACCCTCATGAGTTTTCTGGAGGTCAAAGACAACGCATCGGTATTGCTCGAGCTCTGGCTGTACAACCTGAACTGATTATTTGTGATGAACCCGTTTCGGCCCTCGATGTCTCGGTGCAAGCCGAAGTGGTCAACCTGTTACAAGACCTGCAAGAACAACTCGGCCTCACTTACCTATTTATCGCCCACGATTTGGCCGTAGTCGAACAGGTCAGTGATGAGATTCTGGTTATGTCCCAAGGGAAAATCGTTGAAGCAGGTAAGCCCTCCTCTATTTTATCCCGTCCTCAACACCCCTATACGCAAAAACTACTTTCAGCTGTTCCGCGTTTTTAATGACCACCCCCCTCGCCCATCGTCCCCAACTCGATTCAACCACCAAGGGCCTCGCCTTTCTGGTCGTGGGCATGGCGATGGTTACCGCCTGGGATCAATGGTTCATTTGGAGCACCAAAGATGATTACAACTTTGGCTTTCTCGTTCCACTTTTCTCCGCCTATGTTGTCTGGGAGCGATGGGATGACTTAAGAGCCTTGTTGACGGGAGAAAAATCTTCTCCCGCTTCACGTGATATTCGTTGGCTAAATTTTTCTGCTGGCACCATCAGTTTCATTTTTCTTCTAATGTTTGTGATTGGTGGAGTGACCCGAGCTATTTTTGGTACGGGCGTAGGTCCGACCTTGGCGATTGCTGGAGGATTTATTGGCACCACTCTTAGCCTCACCTATCTCTCTGTTCGTGGACCTGATAAATTTGCCCCTTCTTTAAGTTCACGTTGGCAAGCCGTAGGCTTAATGACTTTTCCCACTTTCGTTTGGCTTATTTCGGGTCCTTTCCTTTATCTCGTCGACAACAAGATTAAAGGCGAACTTCTCACCAATGTAACCGAGATTGTTTCTGGGGTCATGCGAATGGCTGGTGAAAACATCACTGTGCGTGGTAATACCATTGTATTTGCCAACCAGGACGCAGTGGGGATTGCCGATGCCTGTTCGGGAATTCGCTCATTATCAGCGTGTATTTTCGTTGGTGCCTTTTTAGGAGCTATTTTCCTGCAAGGTGGATTTCCTGGCAGTCTCATTCGTCGAGTACTACTGATTATCGCAGGAGGCTTTGCCGCGATTATCATCAACGTTGCCCGTAATACCTTTTTAGCGTTTTATGCTTTAAAACATGGATCTCGATCAATTGAACATGACTTTTGGGGAGCGGAAATGGGAAGTAAGGATTTTTCCATACTTGGAAATGTTCATGATTTTGCTGGCAACGCCTCGATGGTTCTCGCCTTTCTCTTACTGCTTGCCTGTGTGCCGTTAATCAATCGATTTGGTCGGAGCACACCACTGCCTTCCCAGTCCCCATGAAAATTTTACACGTCACCCCAGAACTCACGCCATGGTCAAAGGCAGGCGGACTGGGAGACGCGACCGCCGGTTTGGTCAAGGCACTGGCACAGCAACAACATCAAGTACGTGTGGTCACGCCTCTTTATGGTTCCGTACCAGGGCGTGATGATTTTCCTGTTCTCATTCCCTCACTCAAAGTTCACGTCGCAGGAG
>CANHRV010000066.1 GCA_947463395.1 Opitutia bacterium
ACTCTGCCCACGAGCCTCGGAAGTATTGGCATTCTTCCTGGTCACATTCCTCTGACAGCGGTGATTGCTGCTGGAGAAGTGGTGGTTTCACTTGCTGGAAAAACGAGCCGTCTGGCGGTCGACCAAGGTTTCGTTCGCGTCGTTTCCGATAAGGTTTCGGTAGTGACTGAAGCCGCGATTGACGAAGCTAAGATTGATTTGTCTGCCATCGAGCAAGCCGAAGAGCGCGCCCGTAAGGCCGTTGAAGCGGCCCGCGGTCAAAAGGATATCGATCCAGTGGAAATTGCGAAGATTGAGCAAATTCTACGCTTTGCTGCCGTGCAACGCATGGTCAAGGGTCGCAGTTCGAGCGGGTTAAGCGAGTAAGCGAGAGAGTCGGTGGATTTTCTTTCCCGCCCTTGGGGTGATGTCTTGCCCGCTATCTGAGCCCAGTTAAGGTTGGCTTATGGAAGACACCATTCGTCAATTGCAGGAGCGTATCACTCATTTGCAGCGACATATCGAGCAACAGGATCGGGCCTTCTTAGAGCTTTCACTCGAGGTTTCAAAACTCGCTACGCGTTTGGCGCGGGCAGAGTCAAAAGTGCAGCAAATCGGAGAGAGTGAACCGGGTCCGCCCGCCGATGAGCGTCCCCCTCATTGGTAAGCGCTAACGACACTTCAGAGTTTGCTTGGCTAAACGGCCCTTTGTTAAAAGATAAATCTGTCGCATGTCCTCTCCACTTTTTCAGCCCAAGATTGTCGAAAAACCATGGGGTCGAGAAATCTGGTTTGCGGATCAAAAAAATTATGCAGGAAAAATTTTAGAGGTTAAAGCCGGCAAAAGACTCAGTTTGCAGTATCATGAGCGTAAAACCGAAACGCTTTATTTAATGTCTGGTCGGATGCGTTTAACGTATCGAATACTGAATAGTAACGAAGATCACGCTTCGGTTAAAGTGGGAGGCGAGCATGAGTTTCTTTGGGAGCCAGGATTTTCGGTCCATATTCCCGTACGCACCATTCATCGCTTCGAAGCGATTGAGGATAGCGTCTTACTAGAATCATCCACCCCCGATTTAACGGATATCGTTCGTTTACAGGATGATTTTTCACGACCCCCGCGCGACTAATTTATGCGTAAAGTCTTAGCCTTTGATTTAGGTGGAACAAAATTTGCCTTCGGTGTCGTCGCCGAAGACGGCACGGTATTAGGCTCAGGTCGTGTTGAGACATTGGCTCAAAACGGACCCGACCAAGCGGTTAAGCGCGTCGCTACAGCCGCTCATGAATTGCTGCTAAAATTAAATTTAAAATCGAGCGACTTATTGGGTATTGGCATCGCCTCGCCAGGACCTCTCGACATTGCACGCGGGTGTGTCGATGGGTCGCCTAATTTACCTGGTTGGACGGGCTATTCGATCGAAGGCGAACTTAGCAAGGCATTTGGTTTACCTGCCCGTATTGATAATGATACCAACGCGGCTGCGCTTGGAGAATATTTATTCGGCGCAGGGAAAGGCCGAAAAAATTTAGTTTATATTACCATCTCCACGGGCATTGGCGGAGGGGCGATTGTAGATGGTCGTCTTATGCGCGGAGCTAACGGCAACGCTGCCGAACTCGGTCATATTACTTTAGACATTAAAGGCCCTGCTTGTCCCTGTGGAGGAAATGGTTGTTTCGAAATGTATGCCTCGGGAACAGCGATTGCACGTCGCACGCGCGAGGCACTCGCTCACGGTACAACTTCCTCCATTCTATCTTTGGCGGGTAAAGTGGAAAACGTCACAACCCACCACGTGCTTCAAGCCTTGGCGCAAAACGATCCTCTGGCGAAGAAGATTTGGGATGAAACGACCGAGTATCTTGGACGTGGATTAGCCGTTATCATCGATGTGTTTAATCCCGAAATCATTGTTGTCGGTGGAGGTGTTACCGCGGCGGGCGATGTACTTTTCAAGCCGATGCGAGAAAAAGCTCTGCGCTACGCCTTCCCGCGCTTGGCGGCCGTTTGTTCGATTGTTCCCGCTGGCTTAGGTGGTGACGTGGGCGTTGTGGGCGCCGCCGCCTGTGCTTTCGAAGCTTCGCGTTAAAACATTACAACCTTTGACGTTTCCATCGCGGAATGGGAAAAGAGGTAATCTTGTCTGACGCGACTTCAACGGGGTCGCGTGGGCGCAAATTTTTTGCCTGAGCAGTCGTGACAATAGGGTAGTGGCGAGCGGCTGTAATGAGTTCGGCGACTTCCCAGCAATTACCAGAATGATTGACCCATTGTGGAGAAGAGAGTCGCCGTAAATCAAAAGGCCGAGAATAACTTCTTAAAGTTTTTCGTGGACCCTTGGCGTATTCGTGAAAGTAGGACATCGCTAATTCGCGAATACTTCGATAAATTGGATCGCGCCAGCGAAGACAGACATAATTTGTTTTTGAAATCGCGCCCCAACGACCATTGATTTTAAAGGGAGCGATGACGTGATCCATGTCACGATATGCACTGAAATCCAGCAGTAGAGGAGGGTGACCATTAAGCCAAAGAGCGAAAGCCGCAATCATCGCTCCTTCGATACAATGAGCACATTGAGCATCGAGTGCACCTTGCACGGATCGAGCGGTGTCCCCTTGAGGTTCGAAATTTTGCGGAAACTTGGACAAAAAATCCTGAATTTTTCTTGGAGTATCAAGTTTAGCCAAAACTTTAGCATGCTTGAGAGTTAGGCCTCGTTTCTGTGCTAAGCGAATTCGGACGGAAAGAGACATGACTCTAATGAAACTAATTTCTCCCACCGACTGGCTCAAGAAGTAAACCGCTCTTTCGGGTGGCTAAAATAACTGCAAGTGCCACACTTTACTTTCATCTCATGGAACTCTCTCCTGAAACCATCGACCATATTCGCTGGGGGTCTTTGCAACTTATTCTGCTCATCGTTTCTGTCGGGCTCCATGAATTTGGGCATGCTTGGGTCGCTGACTTACGTGGCGATCCTTTGCCTCGCGCGCAAGGTCGAGTGACGCTTAACCCTCTCGCTCACGCCGACCCCATTGGCACGATTTTAATTCCTGCAGTCATGGTATTCTTAAGCCCTGGCTTCGGTGTCATCGGTTGGGGTAAGCCCGTGCAAATTTCATTAATGAATCCTAAGACCCGTCGTCTCGATGATATTCTTATCACCTTGGCTGGACCGGCGATGAACATCGTGCTTTGTCTGGCTTTCGTTATCATCGGCGTCATCGGCGGTTTAAACCCTAATATCAATCCGAGTTTATCGGGTAGCACACCCAGTGCGACCATGGTTCAGTTTCTTTACATGGGCATTTTTCTCAATGTCTCTCTGGCTATCTTTAATCTGATTCCCCTGCCACCTTTAGACGGATCACGAATCCTTCTTCGGCTCGGTATTTACACCGAAGAGATGTTCGAATCCCTCACCCGCTGGAGCTTCCTCATCTTGATTATTCTAATTAATTTGCCGTTTTTCAGAGAATTGATGGTTTCGGCAATGAAGATTGTCGGCCTCCCTTTTCTCATGCTTTGGGATGTATTATGGCCAATTTTTGCCTAGTTTTTAGCCGAGGCTTGCCAATTTCGATATCTCCTTTGATTCTTCTGCTATGCAAACTCTCGGCGAAAAACTACAGGAAGCACGTCAGCGCCTTGGTGTGACGATTCGTGAAGCAGCTGAAGTGACTAAACTCCGTACGGACTACCTCCAAGCGATGGAAGCGAATCAATTCGAGTCTATCCCCTTGGCTGATGTTTATAAGCGAGGTTTTGTTAAACTCTATGCACGCTACCTCCGTCTTGATGACGAAAAAGCCTGTGCGGATTATAATGCTCATCATGCGGTTCGCGTAGCCCGCCGTCCGCTCGATGTTGCCGCCATCGAAGAAGAAGTGACTTACTCACCTCCTCCTCCAGTCGCTAATTTCTCCAATCAGGATATCGTTATCTGGGCGGTTACGGGTATTGGCATCATTGCCATCTTCTGGTTGCTCTTTAGCATTCTCTAGAAACGTCTGTCACAGTTGACGATGGCCACGAGTTGAGCATAGTGAGGGGTCGTGCCCCCCCGCTTGGATCATCGCGTGCTTGTGCTCAATCGCCTCTGGCAACCGGTGAATATTGTCGGCGTTTTACGAGCGATGAATTTACTTTTTCGCGGTCGTGCTTCGGTCGTGCATTCAGATGAATCAGGACACCGCGTCTTTTCTGCCACAGAGTGGGTTGCCCATTCTTTAGCCGTACCTCCACCCGAAGCCCAAGCGATTCGTTCGCCCTGCATCGTATTACGAATGCCACGCGTGCTTTTATTAGGTGCTTATGATCGCGTGCCTCGTCGCGAGATTCGCTTTAGTCGACGCAATGTTTACCTACGCGATGGCCATCAGTGCCAATACTGTGGTCGCGGATTTCGCGAAGAAGAACTTAATTTGGATCACGTTGTCCCGCGCGATGTGGGAGGTAAAACGAGTTGGGAAAATATTGTGACGGCTTGTGTGCGATGTAATTCACGAAAAGCAAATCGTCTGCCCGAACAAGCAGGTATGACCTTGCACCGTCCGCCGACCAAGCCCAAGTGGAGATTGGTGGTTGCTTCCTCGCTTGCTCCCGAAGAATTGGATTCCTGGAGGGAGTTTTTAGAAGTCGCTCCCGTTGGCCAAGTGCCTTGGCGAACTTAAGTTTACCTTTGGTGCGGGTAACCAGATTCGAACTGGTGTCACCACTTTGGAAGAGTGGGGTCCTGCCACTGAACGATACCCGCGTAACCAAGGAGGGTTTACTATCCTTTGGCCAACGCCGAGGTCAAGCCTCTCTCCGACCTATTCCCCCTGAATACCCGCAGAAATTGACCTCAGCGTCATCGGCTTCTTCGCTTTTCCGACCGCTTTGCACTTTCCGCCAGCCAGACCTTCGACATCGTGACCACATGGCTTCCGTTAGGAAAAAGAAAGCATCGTCAGCACCGCGAGAGGTTTTGCTCATGGCGGCTCCCAATAAAAGCGCCGATATGCAATGGTTTACTGGTTTTCAAGCGGCTGACTCGTTCCCCGCTTTTACAGCTAAAGGAAAAAGAATCGGCCTTCTCCCCTTGTTGGAAGTGGCCCGAGCCAAAGCAGAATCGGATCTCGATGTGGTTCATGATTTGTCTGCTATGATTCTTGATTTACGAAAAACCAATTCGCACGCTGGCTTGGCCGACGCGATTGTTTATGCTGCGTTACAATATAACATTAAACAGTTTCGTGTGCC
>CANHRV010000067.1 GCA_947463395.1 Opitutia bacterium
AAATACGCCGAAGACTACGCTTTCGATGCGGGAGTTGGACTAAACCCGCAAGTCATCGACTACATTTCTAAGGTCAAAGGCGAAGACCCTTGGATTTTAGAATTCCGTCAAAAAGCGCTGAAAATCTTCAGCGATATGCCCATGCCAACCCACTGGGCAACGCAAGACCTTGATGCGATTAACTTCGATGCCATTCGCTACTATCTCGCCAAGGGTCAAAAACCTGTTCGCACCTGGGAAGAAGTACCGGACGATGTTAAACAAACTTTTGAACGCTTAGGTATTCCCGAGTCTGAAAGAAAATTTTTAGCGGGCGTTGAAGCTCAATTTGACTCTGAAGCCGTCTACTCGCGGATGAAAGATGAGTTAGAAAAACAAGGAGTCATTTTCTGCGGACCGACCGAAGGATTACGCGATCACCCCGAAATTTTCCGTAAGTGGTTTGGTAAAGTCATTCCCGCGGGAGATAATAAATTCGCCGCTCTTAATTCTGCCGTATTCTCTGGCGGCTCCTTCATTTACGTCCCCAAGGGCGTTAAAGTCGCACAACCACTGCAAGCATACTTCCGTATTAATGCGGAAAACTTTGGTCAATTTGAGCGCACCTTAATCATTGCCGATGAGGGATCGGAAGTGACCTACATGGAAGGTTGCACGGCTCCGAAATTCGAAACCGCCACCTTACACTCTGCCGTTGTCGAACTCGTCGCCCTCAAAGGAGCGAAGATTCAATACATTACCGTACAAAACTGGTCAGCGAATGTTTTCAACCTCGTGACCAAGCGCGGAGTAGCCGAAGAAGACGCCGAAGTTCGCTGGATTGATTGTAACATCGGTTCACGTCTAACCATGAAGTATCCTGGAGTCGTTCTACGCGGTAAACGTGCCCGCGGGGAAGTGCTTTCAATTGCGCTCGCCAATGACGGACAGCACCAAGATACCGGAGCCAAAATGATCCATGCGGCTGATGAAACCTCTTCGAATATCATCGCTAAATCCATTTCTGTCGGTGCTGGTCGTTCGACCTACCGCGGGTTGGTTCACATGCCCAAAACCCTTAAGAATTGTAAAAATAATACCGAGTGCGACGCCTTGCTTATCAACGAACACAGTCGAACAGACACTTACCCAGCCATCTCAGTCCGTGGTCAGAAAAACTCTGTTCAACATGAAGCCAGCGTTTCTAAAGTTTCGGCGGAGCAAATTTTTTATATGATGCAACGCGGACTGAGTGAAGGTGAAGCGATGTCTTTGGCTGTGAATGGATTTGTCAACGACCTCGTCAAAGAATTCCCCATGGAATACTCGGTCGAACTTAAACGCCTCATTGAATTACAAATGGAGGGATCGGTTGGTTAAAATGACTCCTGTCACACACTCTATGCCAAGCCCTCTGGACGCTCGTCTGCAAGAAGCCGAAACCCAGCGCTTCGCCGCTCACGACTGGTTTGCCGAACTACGCCGTCAAGGTTGGCAACAATTCTCCCATCTGCCTTTACCAAAACGCACCGATGAAAAATGGCGATTCTCTGACACGCGTTCGCTGAGTCTGGATAACTTCTTTCTCGCAGGGGTTCCTAGTGATGAAATCGTGGATCGACTCATCGCTCGCTCTCACCTCATCACTCGTCCCGCGGGATTGTTAATCCATATCGACGGTCATTGTGTTTTGCGACCCTCGCTGGCTCCTGAATTAGCAGCCCAAGGGGTGAAGTTTGAATCATTTGAAGACGCTCTGCGTCACCACCCTGCTCTGCTCAAAGAATACATTCTCAAGCATCGTGCTGGATTAGGCGGTGATAAATTCTTAGCTCTACACCAAGCCTGGTTGCGATCGGGCACAGTCTTGTATGTACCCAAGGGCGTTGAAGTAAAAAAACCCTTTGTCTCCCTACATTGGACGGCAACGGAAGGTGTCGCCATCTTCCCCCATACCCTCGTCATCGCTGAGGATGGAGCCAAAGTCACACTGCACGACTTCCAGTGTAGTGCGGAACCCCAACTTCGTGCCTTAGCTATTTCCGCCGCCGATCTTTACGCTGGTAAAGGAGCGACCATTTCGCGACTCGCTGTTCAAGCGTGGGGCTTAGCCACCCAATCTTTTGAAATCGCGAATACCTGCGGCGCCAAAGAATCTCTCATCACATCCGTCAATGCTGCCCTCGGCGCACGTCGTGCTCGCCTCGAAAACACTGTTCGGATTCAAGGCGAAGGAGCTGATGTTCGTCTTTATGGCATCAGTGTAGCCAACGGAGAACAGGAATTTGATCAACGAACCCTGCAAGTGCACGACGCGGGTAATGCGAAGTCCGACCTTCTGTTCAAGAATGTCCTGCTCGACAAAGCACGAACCATTTTCTCTGGCCTAATCAAAGTGGCACCCGATGCGCAGCGCACCGATGCTTACCAGACCAACCGCAACTTATTGCTTTCTCCCGAAGCTGAAGCCGACTCGCTTCCTGGTTTAGAAATTGAAGCCAACGATGTTAAATGCTCGCACGGAGCAACCACTGGGCAGGTTAATCCCGAGGAACTGTTTTACCTCTTAGCTCGCGGTATTCCTCTCGCCGTGGCTCAGGAGTTATTAGCGGAAGGTTTTCTCGAAGAAGTTTTAGCGAAAGTGGACGATGAAGAAGCCGCTGCTGTCGTCCGCGAAATGTTCCGTCAAAAATTCCATTCTTAATATGAGCGAAGACACCACTGGACAACGCCACACCCCCAGCCCGCACGATCGCACGCTCACGCGCGACGTTCAGGCCACTGTCATTCCAGCTGGTGAACCAGCGGTTTTACCCGCTGGTACTAAGGTGACCATCACGCATCGTCTCGGAGGCAACTTCACGGTTGTTTGTGATGCAGGAATGTTCCGCATTCGCGGCGCTGATGCGGATGCTCTCAATGAATCCGTCCCCACGGACAGCACGGAAACGGAAGGAAAAACCGATGCCTACGGTTCTATCGGAACCGCAGAACACCCAGGACACCATGGTCGCCCCAGCGAGGAAGCCGTCTGGAACCAACTCAAAACCGTCTTTGATCCCGAAATCCCCGTAAACATTGTGGATCTCGGCTTGGTTTATTCTCTTAAAATCGACCCCATCGATGAGTCGCCCGATCGCCATTGCGTGACCGTGGCGATGACTCTTACCGCCCCTGGTTGTGGTATGGGTCCAGTGATTGCCGAAGACGCACGCAATCGAGTTCTCGGCGTACCTGGAGTGAATCGTGCGGAAGTTAAAATTGTTTGGGATCCACCATGGACACAAAATATGATTTCAGAAGAAGGTAAGATGCAGTTAGGTTTAATTTAATTATTAAGACCCAGTGTCCGATTCCGCTGCTCCTTCCTTCAATCCCTACGATCCGGAAATTATCGCAAGGAGCAACCGTGCTATTTTAGTTGGGTTGCAACGTCCCGATGAAACTCCCGAAGAGGCGCAAACCCTCTTAGCAGAGTTACACGAATTGGTAAATAATCTTGGAGTTGAAATTCGCGATGCCGTGATTGCGAAAATTCGGGAAGAAAATCCACGACACCTCGTTGGCTCTGGTAAAATGGAAGAAATCGCCGACCTAGCCCGCCAACGTGAATGCGGTTTAATCATTTTTGATGACGCGCTTTCTCCGGCTCAACAACGCAATTGGGAAAAAGACTCGAAAGGACTACGAGCCATTGATCGACAAGAAATCATTCTCGATATCTTCGTCTCTCGAGCGAAAACCAAAGAGGCGGTTTTACAGGTCGAACTTGCTCGCTTACAACAACAACTCCCCCGCTTAAAACGGTTATGGTCTCACTTAGACCGGCAACGTGGCGGTGGAGCAATGCAGCGTGATGCGGGGGAAACCCAGATGGAAATGGACCAGCGGAAAATTCGGGATAAAATCGCCAAGGTGCGTCGCGATTTAGCTGCGGTCGTCGCTCAACGTGCCACCCAACGCAAGCAACGTCATCGTATTCCACTGCCGACCTTCTCCATCGTTGGCTATACTAATGCGGGGAAATCATCCTTACTCAATCGACTGACCGGTTCAGATGTTTTAGCGGAAAATAAATTATTCGCGACATTGGATCCCACCACTCGACGACTCAAACTACCATCGGGTCGAGCCATTTTGCTAACTGATACCGTAGGTTTTGTTCGTCGACTGCCACACCAACTCGTCGAGGCTTTCAAAGCGACACTGGAAGAAGCGGTGCAAGCCGACTTCCTCATTCACGTTGTCGACCTTTCCTCGCCCGAGCGGGCGAAGCACGCGCAAACGACTTTACAAGTATTAATGGAAATTGGAGCTGGCGAACGCCCCATCATTACCCTCTTAAATAAAGCCGACCTAGCAGATGAAGCCACTCGTGCGGAGGCTTTGGCCATGCACCCTGGGGCGATTCTGATTAGCACTCGAACAGGTGAAGGCATCTCCCGACTGCATGAAATGCTAGAACAATGCACCACCGAGCATGATTTGAAAGTGACCCTTTTTATCCCGCACGAAAATTACTCACTTTTATCAAAACTTTACGCTTCCGCCTCAATTCTATCCAACAAAGCAGAGGATAAAGGGGTGCGTCTCGTTGCGATTTTACCCAAACGCCTTGAAGAGACCTTTATGCCTTGGGTCGTTCGCTAATCTTTTTTCCTTTAATCCGTTTTGGATAAGTCTCAAAGTGTTAAGGTATGAAACGACTCACCGGGGTGGGCCTTTTGATCTCAGCGTCTTTATGGGCTGCCGATCGAGAGGCAGTTTATAAAAGCGAAATTGCTCCAATCATCGAGAAGAGTTGCCTCGATTGTCACGGTCGTGACGGAAAGAAACCCAAAGGTGGGTTCAATGCCACCACTTTAGCTGGCTTGGAAAAAGGGGGTAAAGAAGAAGGTCCAGGAATCACCTGGGGCGATGTCGAAAAAAGTTCTCTCTACCGTCTCGCTCACTTAGGAGCGACCAACCGTGCCGATGAAATGGCCATGCCACCG
>CANHRV010000068.1 GCA_947463395.1 Opitutia bacterium
AAGTCGGTATCTGGCGGATTCGGATTCGAGGTATCCGATGGCGTATTAATTTCTTGAGTGAGCGCCCAAAAATGATGCGGATCGTCCTGGTAAGAAATTCTTAAACCCTGAGTGTAGTAGCGGTCTTTATTCTTGATCGCAAATTTGTCATTTTCTTCCCAAATCGAAATCATCCCTTTGATGCCCGAAGAAGTAGTCGGTGTGGGCACCGATTCCTGTGCCCAGAGTGTACCTAAAGCCACGATGACTAAGGGAATTTTTTTCATTTCCGAGACTATCAGCAAAGGCGGATATGCCTGCAGGACAATGCCTTTCTGCTTGAGAAACTAAGGAGTCCCAAGTATTTGGCTATCAGGATGTCACAAAGCCAACCCGTACCTCCCCGTGCCATCACCGAAGTGGATAGCCAAGGTACGGTTCTGGTCACGCTTTCGGGAGAGTGGAAAATCTCTACCCCCTTACCTGGCATCTCATTCAAAGGAGATAAAGTTAGAATTCGTATCGAAAATTTAGACAGTTTTGATTCCTCTCTGCCTGCCTGGATTCATCATCATTTCAAAAACGTTCGGCAGCTCGATTTAGATTCTTTACCACCGCGTTTGAAATCTCTGGTTAATCTCGCCGAGAAATCGACCGTCTGGGAATCCGATTCCAATCCACCCACCTTCGTCGAAAAATTCGGTATCTGGGGAATCGATAGTTTTCTTTCCTGGCAGAGAGCCATGGATCATATCGGTCAAACCGCCGTTGGCTTGTGGCGCACTCTCACCGGACGCGGGCGCGTCAACTGGAATGATTTCACCTTACAACTCCAGTCATCTGGCGTCGATGCTCTGCCCATTGTCGCCTTACTAGGATTTCTTACAGGACTGATTATGGCTTACGTTGGACTGATTCAGTTACGCCAAGTCGGCGCTACCATCTATGTAGCTAATCTTGTTTCACTCGCAATGACTCGCGAAATGGGAGCGCTCATGACAGGAGTGATTACCTGTGGACGGACCTCAACCGCTTTCGCTTCGCAATTAGGCAGCATGAATGTCAGTCAAGAATCCGATGCGCTGCGTGCGCTAGGAATCAATCCCGTAGAATATCTCGCCGTTCCACGAATCTTAGCGGTAACTTTAATGGTACCGCTTCTCAGCATTTTTGCTGCGTTCATCGGCATTTTTGGTGGCATGGTCGTAGCCTGTGCGGGTGATCTCAGCGTCAATCAATACCTTACCCAAGCCATTAAAGCCATTAGTTTCAAAAGCTTTTTAGTCGGCTTTTATAAATCCATCGCTTTTGCGTTTATTGCCGCATGGGCGGGATGTTACCGTGGATACGTAGCCCAGCGCTCTGCGCTCGGAGTCGGTGATGCAGCTACCACTGCAGCCGTTTTAGGGATTACACTCATCGTCATCGCCGACGCGCTTTTCGCCGTCATTTTTAATCTCTACAATTTTTAATGTCTTCCGACTCTTCCATTCTACGTTGCACCAATCTCGCTGTGGGTTACGGAGATAAACCAGTGATGAGTCATTTGAGTTTTTCCCTAGAGGCTGGAAAAATTTTAGCGATTGTCGGACCCAGTGGTTGTGGCAAAAGCACCTTGATGCGTGTCCTCGGTGGCCTCGATCAACCAATCGAAGGTGAGTGCTTTTTACTTCAACATAATTTGGCAACAGCATCGGCGCGTGAGAAAGAAGATACTTTAAAACAAACCGGGTTCTTATTCCAAGGATCTGCCCTCTTCTCTTCCTTAACGCTGCGAGAAAATGTAGAAATGCCGATGCGAGAATTCCTCAAAGTTTCCCCAGCACAAATCCGTCAACTCGCCGAATACAAATTAGCCCTTGTTGGCTTGGCTGACGCAATGGATAAACTTCCATCCGAAATCAGCGGAGGTATGGCCAAGCGTGCTGGAATCGCCCGTGCTATGGCCCTCGATCCCGAAATCATCTTTTTAGACGAACCCAGTGCTGGCCTTGACCCCATTACTTCAGCCAGATTAGACGAACTTATCCTCAAATTACGTGAGTCTTTTGGTACCACCGTTGTCCTGGTTAGTCACGAAGTACCCAGCATCTTACGTACGGCCGACTTCTGCGTTTACCTTGACCCTGACACGAGCACGATGAGCGCCTACGGACCACCTAAAACATTACTGCAAGACCAATCGAACCGTAAAGTTCACGACTTTTTCTTCCGTCCCACTTTATCGTAATCATGCGACGAACCGCTAATAAATCTCTCATCGGTGCCTTTGTGGCCGGCGGCATCGTGCTGTTTATTATCGCTTTCATCTTGCTTGGTGCAGGGTCTTTCTCGGGTTCACGCCCTAATGCCCTCGCCTACTTTGATGACTCCGTCAGCGGACTGGATATTGGTGCACCTGTTAAATTTCGTGGCGTCACGATTGGACGAGTCTCACAGGTTCTTTTACGCACCTCCGGTCAAACCAATACCGACTATGCAATTCCTGTGGTCTTGGAATTTACCCCCGACCTCTTAAATCGCCGCGGCCTAGATCAAACTCTTTTAGATAAAGAAGGACTTAGACTCTCTATCGAAAAAGGGCTTCGTGCAAAACTCCAACAACAATCCGTCATCACGGGCGTTCTTTACGTAGAACTCGATTACTTTCCTGAAACGACCTATCGCTTGCATGACACTCGCAATGAGCAACCCGAAATCCCAACCCTTCCCTCCAACCTCGGAGCTCTCACGAAAGCTGTTTCCCAAACATTGGATCAATTGAGCCGCGTCGACTTTGTTTCAATTACCAAGAAAGTAGATTCGATTCTCACGCGAATCGATAAAGGAACTGCACAAATCGAATTCGAGAAAATCAACGGGAACTTAGTGCAAGCCTCGAGTAATATTGCACGAATCACTAGCGACCCAGCTATCACTCAAGCCATCAGTGATTTCTCGGCTGCCATGCAATCAGTCGATGCTTTGGTTAAGCGAATTCATGCTAATGCCGATCCAATGGTAGACGACCTCAAGAGTATGGCTGCAGCAGGAAGAAAGGCCCTAGAAAGACTCAATGAAACCGCTGAAAATGTTCGAGCTCTTACCAAAGCTGGTTCACCGACGCGGCGTGAATTAGACACCGCTCTCGCCGATGTTTCAGAGGCAGCCAATGCGATTCGTTCGTTTGCTGACTTCATTGAACGAAATCCCGAAACGATTATTCAAGGTCGTGGACCTAAATCCACCCTTCCGCAAGCGCCAGAAATCGAGACGACGAAAAAAGAGACTCCACAGCCATGAGACTGCTTACGATTTTAATTTTTAGCTCCCTTTGGCTCAGTGGTTGTATCGTCTTTGATAAGAAAAGTACTTCGGTAAATTTTTATCAACTCTCTGCTCCGACAGCTTCTCCCAAAATAGAGAGTCCCGTGGTCTTCATTCCACGAGCACAAATCCCCTCTAGCCTACGTCGTCCGAGCATGGTGCTGACCGAAGAAAAAGGAGAGCTCACTCTCAACGATAATACTCGATGGGTGTCGCCTTTGGATCGAGCAATTAGTGAAACCATTGCACGTAACATTACACAGGATACTCATTTACCCACTACGAACCAAACTCCCTCTGATAACCATTTAGTTCTACTCCTCGATGTCTCCGAGTTCACTCTTGGTCGCCAAGGCGCTACCTTACAACTCTCCTACCGTTTAGAGACCGATAAAGGTGAATTAATTAAACAAGGATATGGAAAGTGGGAAAATAAAGCCAACAGCGACCCAGCCAGTTTGGTAAAAGCTCAATCTATTAACCTTGCCAATGCCGCCGCGGAAATCAGCCAAGTGATTATCAATCACACGTCCTCGCCTGCCCGATGAGCACCACACCCACCCCTCGACCAAACGGCTACAGCGAAGCCACGGGAGAAATCTGTTACGATTTACCTTCGTCTTACATCCCTCATCCAGCCACGGGTCTTTTACATTTACCACGATTCATCGCTAAAATTCGTAAACACCTTAAAGGTGAGCTACCCAAGTCATACCAACGTAATTTCTGCAAAGGTTTCGATCGTTTTCTCTGCCTACATCTCGGAGTCGACCCCGAGCAAGTAATCGAGAGTGTACGAGATTCAAAATCGGAAGATGAATTAACTAGCAAACTTTTAGCCCTATTCCCTAAGGATTTACGCGTGCATGTCTGGAATCGTGAGTTAGTCCAAAAAGGTATGAGCGAAATGGGCAAAGAAGCGCTCGATGATGCCAAAAGAAAAATGGGCGCTCAACACCGAACAGACATTATCTCTTTTGCCGATATGATTGATTTTGATGAGGGTCGAATCCAGTGAGCACCGATTCGCAAAATCCCCACCGTTTGATTCTTCGTGGCAAGGATACTGTCCTCGCCTGTATCAAACTCCACCCGAAGTCACTTCGGGAAATCCACGCCTCCGCCAAGTTCGTCTCTGAACTTTCACCGCACATCATTGCCTTAGAATCACAAGGCGTAAAATTCCGCACCTCCTCACCCGAGGATATGTCTCACCTCTGTCAGACACTCTGCGAAGATATGTGTGCCATCACCCAACGTCCCGACCCCGCTCATGTGCGGGTGGCTGACTTCGCTGAATGGAGAGAAAAACATGAAACGGTTGTCATCGCCGATCATGTCACCGACGCGAGTCATCTGGCAGCAATCGCCCGTTCCATGAGAGCTTTTGGTTTACAACGATTACTCCTTTCCTCGGGCTCAGAAAAAATTCTTTTTGATCCGGAAGTTTGGTATTTAGCGCAAGGAGCGATGGAATCAATTCGCCCGATGCGGGCCGCAGCCTTGGGCGGACTTCTTAAATTGGTTAAAGACAAATGTTGTGTCGTTGGAGTTTGCCCTGGACTGGGACGGAAAATTGACCTTGGCACCCCCGTGCGTGTCCCTGGACGTCACCTTGCA
>CANHRV010000069.1 GCA_947463395.1 Opitutia bacterium
CTCGACCCTCCTTTACATGAATTCGTACCTCATGATGAGAAGGCTCAAGCTGAACTGGCAAAGAAACTCGGCGTTTCGAAAGAGAAGGTCATCTCTCGCGTGGCTGCTCTCCATGAGTTCAATCCGATGCTTGGACACCGTGGTTGCCGCCTAGGTATTGCTTACCCTGAAATTACTGAGACTCAAGCTCGTGCTATTTTTGAAGCCGCCGCAACGGTCTTGAAGAAGGGTATCAAGGTTAAACCTGAAGTCATGGTACCTCTCGTTGGTTTCAAGCGTGAGCTCGATCTCCAGGTTGAGGTCATCCACCGCGTCGCCGCTGAGGTTCAAGCGGAGAAGAAGGTTAAGATTCCTTACACCGTTGGAACGATGATTGAAGTGCCTCGTGGTGCTTTAACCGCCGATGAAATTGCACAAACGGCTGAGTTCTTCAGTTTCGGTACCAATGATCTAACGCAGACGGCCTTAGGTGTGTCGCGTGATGACATGGGTAACTTCTTGGGTGCTTACACCGAAAACGAAATCTTCAAAAAGAATCCGTTTGCGAGTCTCGATCAGACGGGTGTCGGTCAACTCGTTAAGATTGCGATTGAGAAGGGTCGCTCCACTCGCCCTGACATCAAGCTTGGTATCTGTGGTGAGCACGGTGGTGAGCCTGAATCGGTGAAGTTCTGCCATCGCGTCGGTCTTTCCTACGTTTCTTGCTCTCCTTACCGCGTTCCTGTCGCTCGACTCGCTGCTGCCCAAGCCGCAATTGAGGAGAAGCGAGCCGCGAAGAAGAAGTAAGCCTAGAGGCTAGATTCTAACCAAGGGGCGAATCGCAAGGTTCGCCCCTTTTGTTTGGCTTGCTGGGTGCTTGGGGGTGTCTGGTAACAAAATCTCACAGTTTTGTATCGTCCTCCCTCCCGAATTTCCGACAAGGTAAGGGGAGACTTCATGAAACGTCTTTTCGTCGAAAAAAAGCCAGCCTTTCGGTCAGAAGCCGAAAGTTTATTGCGCGACCTACGCGACTCGCTCGGTTTGTCTTCATTGCAGGGAATTCGTATCATCCAGCGTTACGATATCGAGGGTGCCGCTGAATCTTCGATTACTCAGGCTATTCCCACTGTCTTTGCTGAACCTCCCGTGGATGATGTCACTCTTGAATCTTTACCCGTTAGGGCAGACGAGGTGGCATTCGCCGTCGAGTATCTTCCAGGTCAGTTTGATCAACGAGCTGATTCCGCCGCTCAATGTTTGCAAATCGTCGGTGGTGGTCAGCGTCCACAGGTTGCGGCTGCTCGAGTTTATCTTTTGTCGGGAAAACTTTCCGAGGAAGAAGTTAAGCGTGTTAAGGCTTACCTTATCAATCCTGTTGATTCACGTGAGGCGACTTTAGCGAAACCTGCATCTCTCCGCCGAGCTGCGCCAGTTCCTGCGGCAGTGGCATCGGTAAAAGACTTTCTCAAAAAATCATCAGAGGAGTTATCGGAATTGCGTAAAAGTTTAGGACTAGCGATGTCCGATGCCGATTTGGTTTTTTGTCAAAAGTACTTCCGTGATGATGCCAAGCGCGAGCCTACCATCACCGAGATTAAATTGTTGGATACTTATTGGTCCGATCATTGCCGTCATACTACCTTCTTAGCCGAACTCACTGCGGTTGAGTTTGAGCCTTCCCCTTTGCTGGAGCCTTTTCGCCAAGCTTGGGAAAACTATCAATCGATTCGCTTAGGTCTGAATCGCCAAGGCAAGCCCGTTTGCTTGATGGATATCGCCACGATAGGAGGACGTGAGTTGAAGCGTCGTGGTCTTCTCGATGACATGGAGGACTCGGAAGAGGTTAATGCGGCTTCCATCGTCGTTCCCGTCGAAATTGATGGTAAGATGGAAGAGTGGTTGGTGATGTTTAAAAACGAAACCCATAATCACCCTACGGAGATTGAGCCTTTTGGTGGTGCAGCCACCTGTTTAGGTGGTGCGATTCGCGATCCTCTTTCGGGTCGCTCTTATGTTTACCAAGCAATGCGCGTAACGGGTGCAGCCAATCCACTCACCCCTTACCAACAAACGTTGCCTGGTAAATTGCCCCAACGAAAAATTACTACCGGTGCCGCAGCTGGCTATTCTTCTTATGGTAATCAAATTGGTTTAGCTACGGGTTTAGTCTCCGAGCATTACCATCCAGGTTATGTGGCTAAGCGAATGGAGATTGGAGCGGTCGTTGCTGCGGGTCCCCGTGCCTGTGTGCGACGTGAGGTTCCTGCACCGGGTGATGTGATTGTCTTAGTTGGCGGTCGAACGGGGAGGGACGGGGTCGGTGGTGCAACTGGATCGTCCAAGGAGCATACGGAAACGGCTCTGCAGAATTCAGCCGAAGTGCAAAAAGGCGATGCGCCCACCGAACGCAAATTACAGCGTTTATTCCGTGATCCCAAAGTCAGTCAGTTGATTAAACGATGCAATGATTTCGGTGCGGGTGGTGTCTCGGTGGCCATCGGAGAATTAGCCCCCTCTCTCCATGTACACTTGGATCGTGTGCCTTTAAAGTATGACGGACTCGATGGAACAGAAATCGCTCTTTCAGAATCCCAAGAGCGTATGGCTGTCGTTCTTGAACCTAAAGATGTGACTACTTTTTTGGAGGCCGCACGTCGCGAAAATTTAGAAGGTGTTGCCGTTGCTGATGTCACTGATACTGGCCGATTGGTCATGGAGTGGCGTGGTCAGCGCATCGTTGATATTTCCCGTGATTTTTTGGATACCAATGGAGTAACACAAACTGCGACGGCTCGGGTTGTTGCCCCTGATTTAACTAAAAATCCTTTCGTTGCTTCATCTCAGTCCGTTACTGCTGATGACTTCTTGGCTGCTTTGAGTGCTCTTCCTTTGGCGTCGCAACGAGGTTTGGTTGAGCGTTTTGATGCCTCGATTGGTGCTAACACTATCCTGCATCCTTTTGGTGGTGCGACGCAGTCGACTCCGCAAGAGGCAATGGCAGCTAAATTGCCAGTTTTGCAAGGGGAGACGGATGTCTGCACTATTATGAGTTATGGTTTTAATCCTGAGGTGGCGCAATGGTCTCCAGGACATGGTGCGGTATGTGCCGTGGTAGAGTCACTGGCTCGTTTAACAGCCGCAGGCGGCAATCCCGCACGTGCACGTCTGACTTTCCAAGAATATTTCGAAAAACTGGGACAAGATCCCAAACGCTGGGGTAAGCCATTGGTGGCTTTGTTGGGCGGATTAGAGGCCCAGTGTGCCTTTGGTACAGCGGCCATTGGAGGTAAAGATAGTATGTCGGGTTCCTTTAAAGATCTCGATGTCCCTCCCACTTTAGTTTCGTTTGCTATTGTTCCTGGAAAAGCTTCGGAGGTTGTTTCGGCTGAGTTTAAAAAAGCTGATTCCACGGTTGTCCTTATTGAAGTACCACGCACTTCGGCTTTGTTGCCCGACCTCAAAGTTGCCCAGAATCGTTTGTCGGCTGTTTATGCTTTAATCAAAGCAGGGAAAATTTTGGCGGCATCGGCGGTTCGACAAGGTGGAGTAGGGCACGCCTTAGCACGGATGTGTTTTGGTAATCGAATGGGGGTTGCTTTAGAGACTAAGCCCTCGTCCGATTTCTTTATTCCTTCCTACGGATCCTTGATTTTGGAAGTTTCGGAAGTTTCTCACTTGGGTTCATTGCCTCATCGCATTCTTGGAAAAACGATTACACGACCTGAAATCACATGGACTGGAGCTCAGGTTTCAGTGGAGAAGTTGCTTCAAGCTCATGAAGGTGTTTTGGAGTCCGTATTTCCTACCCGTGCTTCAGAGCCGGTAGGACAACCAGAAACAATCCAATTTGCCCAACGTTCGGGTCTAAAACCCAAAATTCGCGTGGCTCGTCCACGTGTCATCATCCCCGTTTTCCCTGGAAGTAATTGCGAGTATGATACAGCCCGAGCTTTCAGCCAAGCGGGAGCGGAGCCAGAAATTCTTGTTTTCCGTAATCATGACGCTCGGGAGTTATCCGAATCACTGCAGTCTTTGGCTCGGGCCATCCAGCGTTCACAAATCTTAATGATTCCCGGTGGATTCTCTGCTGGCGATGAACCAGACGGTTCAGGAAAGTTTATTGCTGCCGTCTTTAAGTCTCCTGTGGTTCGAGAAGCGACGATGGATTTATTGAAATCACGCGATGGTTTAGCGTTGGGTATTTGTAATGGGTTTCAGGCCTTGATTAAGTTGGGCTTGGTGCCTTTCGGAGAGATTCGCGATGTCGATGCCCAAGCACCTACTCTTTTCCATAATGCCATTGCACGACACATTTCGCGTTATGCCTACACTCGTGTGGCTTCGGTAAAGTCGCCTTGGTTATCGCGTCTTGAAGTTGGTCAAGTGCATCAAATTCCTTTCTCCCATGGTGAAGGTCGATTCATCGCCTCACCTGCCGTCATGGCCGAACTTATTAAAAACGGTCAAGTGGCTTTCCAGTATTGTGATGCTCAGGGGGTTCCTTCGCATCGGATTGAGTTCAACCCCAATGGGTCTCTACAATCCGTTGAAGGAATTACCAGCCCCTGTGGACGCGTGCTTGGAAAAATGGGTCACAGTGAGCGACGTGGATTGCAGGTAGCAAAAAATATCCCTGGAAATAAATTCCAAGGATTGTTTGAAGGTGGCGTTGATTATTTTAGCTAACCACTCCGAAATAACATTTAATAATGAATTAAGGGGCGCGCTCGCCTTTACCTTCGCCTTCTTTACCTTCGTTGTCCTCGATGACGAGTTGCTTGTTTTTGACGAGTTCAGCTATTTTGCCACCCGTCATATCGATGATCCAAGTGCGTCCTTTAATTTTTTTACCTGGGGCGGTGGTTAAGACGCCATTCAATCGATCGTATTCATTAC
>CANHRV010000070.1 GCA_947463395.1 Opitutia bacterium
GGATCGCGTGGGCAGATAAACTGATTCTGCCCTTCGTTTTGTTGCATTAAAAAGTCATAAATCTCGTTTGCAACAGATTGTGTTTCACTGGGTTTTGCCTCCGCGGCCGCCGCTACCAATGCACGCAATGCGGTCAGGCGCATTGAAGTTACCGCTGGATTCTTCGCCACCTGCATCAAGGCTTTTCGTCCTTCAGCAGTTTCGATTCCTAGAATTAGGCCAGTCAGTAAGTTGGCCTCAGCTTGATCCGAGGGTGAACGTTGAGCAGACGATTGAAGGACCGATGCGGCTTCGGATTTAAGATTTTGTCTGGCCAACGCTAAGGCCAGACTGCGTTGGTAAGCGAAAGCGTTGGGTGTATCGACATTCTGTTTAACTTTTTCTCTTAAATTGGCGATGAGGGTATCGTCGATTTTACCCGCCATAATCAATGAACGATAATTCAAAATTTCGATTCTTTGTTTTTGAATTTCCGAAACGACCGCCTGATTAGCCTCCGCAATTGATTGATTCATTCGCACCGTGTCACCTTGGTGGCTGGCAATCAGTCCGCGTATCGCATAGTGCCATGCGACATCCTGAGGGGGGAGTTGTGCAGGATTAATTTTTTCTGTCCATTGCTGGGCAGCGCTGAAGTTGTCTTCAAGTACAGCCAGCATTCCTTCGCGTAGCGATTTGGCGGGAGAATCAGGAATCGATTTAAGTACTTCACGAGCCTCTTTTGTTTTCGCCCGTTCGATGTAGGCGGTGCTCAAACCGAGAGTTGCATTCTCGCGATCACGAGGACTGAGTTGTGGAAGGGTTAAAACCTTGTTGTATAATTCGGCGGCCGTCGCCGTTAAGCCAATCGTGAGAGCATCATCGGCCAATTCCATTTGGCTACGTTGCCAGGCTTGAGTCGGAGCAATGGCCGAAGGAGTCTGACCGATGACAGGGACAGGCACATCTTGTGCGTAAGCCAGAACACCTCCGATAAGGCCCAAACTTAGACTTGTGATTAACCCGAATCGTCTCATCACCTCGCAGTGTGGCGAGGGATTTCGCAACGGGCAAGAGGCGAGTGCCACTTAGGCCTTATCTAAGCCAAAAGCCGTATGGACGGCTCGTACTGCAGCATCGGCTTTAGCAGGGTCAATCGCCACGGAAATCTTAATTTCGGAGGTCGTGATTAACTCACTGTTGATGCCGACCGAGGCTAAGGCTTTGAAAAGTGTTCCAGCGACGCCAGGGTGGGAGATCATGCCAACCCCGACAATAGAGAGTTTAGAGATTTCACCTGCTGAGCGTACGGATCCTGAGCCAAGTTTTTTTAGGGTCTGACCTACAATTTTTTCGACGCGGGTAAATTGGTCGGTGGTTACGGAGAAGGTAAGGTTGGATTTTCCGTTGTTACCCAAATTTTTAATAATCATGTCTACGCTCAACCCAGCTTCACCGAGATCATCAAAGAGAGCTGCGATGGCTTGGGGCGTATCCGGTAAATCACTCACCGTAACGCGGGTTTGTAGTCGGTCGAGGGCAACGCCAGCAATTGCGGCGTCTTCGAGGGTTTTATCGATGGCTTTCACAATGGTACCGGGTTGGTCGTTAAAAGAGGAGCGAACTTCGAAGGGAACGTTGTACTTTTGGGCAAATTCAACGGAGCGAGATTGCATAACTTTGGAACCGCTCGAGGCGAGCTCAAGCATCTCTTCGTATGAAATTTCGTTCATTTTCTTTGCCGCCAGCACGATGCGAGGGTCGGCCGTGTAAACTCCGTCCACATCGGTATAGATTTGGCAGATATCGGCTTTAATAGATGCAGCAACGGCGATGGCGGTGAGGTCGGATCCTCCGCGACCTAATGTCGTCACTTCGCCGCTATCGGTGACTCCTTGGAAGCCTGCGACAACGACCACTTTGCCTTCGTCGAGACGTTCTAATAAATCGCCACCCGTAATACGGGTGATACGAGCTCGAGTATGAATATCGTCGGTGAAGATACCCGCTTGAGCTCCTGTACGCGAAACCGCAGGAACGCCAATGGCGTGTAAAGCAATGACCGTAAGAGCGATGGTCTCTTGTTCGCCCACGGCAAGAAGGACATCCATTTCGCGCTCATCGGCGAGGGGCATAAGAGCTTTCGCTCGACCGATAAGTTCATTAGTCACACCGCTACGAGCCGAAACAACGACAACAAGGCGATGGCCTTTGGACCACTGCTCTTTGATTTTAGCAGCAACATTTTGGATGCGATCAACGCTTCCAACCGATGTGCCGCCGTATTTTTGAACAATAAGTGCCATCCTGATTTATGATTCGGGCGAGAAGATGCGAAGGAGGAAGGGTTCCTCAAGCACAGTCTTTAGGCGTCTCAATTCTGCAAGAACTGCACCCATTTTACGCTCGCTCACAGGATAAGTAGACAAGGTAACCGTTCCACGACCTTGATTGGGGTGCTCGTATTGGATGACGCGAGCAATAGAAACTTTATGCTTCGTGAAAATACGATAAACTCCTTCTGAAACACCGGCTTTGTCTAGCAGCGACAGACGCAGGTAGAAAGGTGAAACGATTTCGTCTAGTTCAGCCATGCGGATTTTTTGACCCTGCTTTTCGCGAGCTACGAGATCATCGTTGGACAGGCCTTGACGTGAAGATCCGGTGAGCGAGGCAATCGCATCGATGATATCGCCGATGACAGCGGATGCGGTAGCGTCTTGTCCAGCGCCACGTCCAGCCAAGGTGGTTGCACCCACAACATCACCGCGCAAGGTGATACCATTATTTACACCAGAAACACGGGCAAGGATGTCGCGATTAGGAACGAGAGCAGGGTAGACGCCAACGGTCATCCAATCTTTTTTGAAATTACGTTGAACCACTGCGAGATGTTTTAGGGCAAAACCGAAACGACGCGCGAAATCGATATCCGCAGGTCCAATGTTACGAATGCCTTCAACGAGTGTGCGATTGCGTGGTGCCCACTTTCCGTGAGCCAACCAGGCTAAAATAGAGGCCTTGTGCCATGCATCGATACCATCAACGTCAAGGGTTGGGTCGGCCTCAGCGTATCCCAGTTCCTGGGCTTCCTTCAAGGCGTCCGCAAAGGTGAGTCCATCTTCACCCATACGAGTCAAAATATGATTACAAGTACCGTTAAGAATACCGACAATGAGTTCGAAGTGATTAGCGGCGAGACCTTCGCGGATTGCTTTGATGATTGGAATTCCTCCTGCAACGCTGGCCTCAAAAAGGAATTGTCCACCATGCTGTCGCACCGCTCGGAAAATTTCAGGTCCGTGTTCACAAAGTAGGGCTTTGTTGGCTGAGACAACTACTTTGCCTTGTCGTAGGGCGCGTAACGTGCACTCCCGAGCTTTGGTCGTTCCTCCGATTAATTCACAGACCACATGAACTTTGGGGTCATCGATAACTTCAAAGGGGTTGGGAGTGAGTTTGGTCGAACTGATTTTAACTCCCCGTTTCTTCTTTAAATTACGAACGGCGACTTTGCGTAAATCCAGCTTAACACCAAGACGAGATTCAAGATCGGATTTCTTATCCGTTAAATGCTTCCAAACGCCTTGGCCGACAGTGCCAAAGCCGAGGATACCAATACCGATGGTTCGAGGAGATTTCATGAATGATATTTTTTCTTTCCTTCACCGAAGCGAAGTTCAGTTCCCTGACGGAGTCGCTTAATGTTCGCTCGGTGGGTCCAAAAATTAAATAGCGCAATAATGAAAGCAAAAACGATTTTTGTCATATCGCCCGTGTTGGGTGTGATATAATGAAGGGCGATACAGGTTAAAGGAAGCGAAGTGCCCAAGCCTAGTGAGGCCACAGAAACATAGCGGGTGGTGAAAAATAATATAACCCAAAGGAGAGCACCGATAAGAATAGGAAGAGGAAGGATGACGAGGAGTCCGCCAATCGTTGAGGCGACGCCTTTACCTCCTTTGAAATTAAGAAAAATGGAAAAACAGTGTCCGAGAATTGTTCCAGTGAAGCCAGCAATCAGTTGATAAAGTGTCGCGGAAGAATCGAAATCAAAGGGGATTTTGCTGACTTCACCCCAACTGGATGAAATACCCCAAAAAAGGAAATACGGCAGGAAGGTTCCGACAGCGCCTTTCAAGACATCCAAAGCAAAAACAAGATTGCCCGCGCGCTTGCCTACGACGCGTTTAATATTGGTTGCCCCTGGGTTCCCTGAGCCTTCAGTCAGGATATCAAACCCTTGTGATTTAGCGATGAGGACAGCGAAGTTGATGGAGCCCAGAAGATAGCCCGTAACGGTGCAAAGACCAATCGCGAGAATGAGTAGGGCTGTTTCCATTTCAACTACGCCTCAATGAGCGTTGCGCTCACGATGGCTGGGTTGCGTAGAATTTCCTTAATCGTCGCTTCACTTGGTGCAGTATCTAATTGGTAAACAGCTAAGGCATTCTCTCCTCCGATACGACTTAAGGCCATGCTACCAATGTTAACACGCTCTTTGGATAGTAAGGTTCCAAGGTTGCCGATGATACCTGGTTGATCTTGGTTTTCGATGAAGAGCAATTTGCCTTCAGGGATAAATTCCAAGGTGCGATTGTTAATCGAAACAATGCGTGGAGATTGAGCTTTACCCAAAATCGTACCCGCAGCGGAAACGACTTTGGAGTTGGCGAGGATGGCTTCGACGAGAATCAACTCTTTGTAGTCAGCTTCAGCGGTCGAGCGAACGGATTGTACTTCAACACCGAGAGCTTTCAATTTGCTTGGGGCATTAACATCATTCACGCCTTCGAGGATTCCACGAAGGTAGCCACGTTGAACGGCGCGTGAGATGGCACCTGCACCTTGCTCGGATCCAGTACCA
>CANHRV010000071.1 GCA_947463395.1 Opitutia bacterium
CGAAGATTTCTTCGAGCGTACACCGAAGGAACTTTGGTCAGCCGCTCCTCTCACCTGAGGACTTTGCCCTCCCGATGAGTGCGCGTTTGCGCCTTCCCTCTTCACCTTCAGCACGACTGATAACGGGAGGAGATTATCTTCGCTTCGCTAATCGTCTTTTGGCTACTAATCACGTAGCTCATGGACAGGGCTTTAGTAATGCTCAAGAGGAAGCCTTAACCTTGTTGAGCGCCGCAACAGGATTGTCCTGGGAAAAGCTTCCTCACTGCTTTGAAAGACCTCTTCGCGAAAAAGAGAAAAATCAGTTCATCGAATTTCTCGATCGCCGAGTTTTCGATCGAATACCGACCGCCTACCTTGTGGGTGAAGCATGGTTGGGCGGACTATCCTTTTCGGTCGACCCTCGCGTCATTATTCCACGTTCCTACTTCGTAGAATTAATTCCCGAGGCTATTCCGCAGTGGCTACCTCCAGCCCAATCCATTAAACGAATCGCCGATGTCTGCACGGGGTCAGGTTGCTTAGCCGTGTTACTCGCTAAACGATTCCCTCGGGCTAAAGTCGATGCAACTGACCTATCAAAGGACGCTTTAGACGTTGCCCGAATCAATGTCGCTAAGCACAGGCTGCAAAAACGCATTAAGTTGTATCATACGGATACGATGACTGCCCTCAAAGGCGGACCCCGCTATGACCTGATTGTCAGTAATCCGCCTTATGAACCTGAAGGAATTTATCGCCGACTGCCGACCGAGTTTAAAAAAGAACCCAAACAGTCGCTCGTCTCAGGCAAAGATGGACTCGATGTCATTCGCAAACTCCTTACTCAAGCGAGTTCTCTTTTACAGCCTCACGGGATTTTGGTCATCGAGGTCGGAGGATTAAGAGAAAAAATGCAAAAAACGTGGCCCAAACTTCCCATGCTTTGGCTCAGCACCGCCGATGGCATGGATTGCGTCGTCCTAATTCAGGCAACCAATTTACAAAAAATCTCCTTACCCTCACCACGCACGCGGCGCAGGGTTTAACTCCAACTGATCCTGCGTCGAAACAGGGAGTCGGGGAAAGAAATTTAGTCCTGTTAGTGATTCAATCTTACGAATACTGACAACATATCGTGTAAGTTCACGGTCTCGCCATTTCTCTTCGTGGGGAACTAAAAAAGCAATCGCTCGAATACCTTGTTGCTGGTGTTCGTATTCGGAAATCACCATCCAAAAAGCATCGGGCACGGGAATACGCCCCATTTTCTTCGGAGGATTTTGAGAATAAATTGGCCCAACCTGAACCCAAACTTCGCCATAACGTTCGACGTAGCGATGAATAATTCGGGCTTCGATGTCCTTCCAAAGTCCCGCATTCAAAGCATGGAGTTGCGGGACGATATTGGAGAGTAGAAAAGTTTCTTTCTGAGCTTCCGCTCCGTAACAAACGGAAATCGCATAATTCGGAGTCATGTGTCCACGATCATAGCCCGAACGCGTATACTCAGCTGTACTCACCCGGGCTTGCGTACGCTCATCGACATAAAAAGTAGGTGGACGGGGCAACCTTACTCCTTGGTGAGGAAACACGCGGTAAGATGACCATCGCGGAGAAGGTAAGCGATCATCATAGCCGACGGAGTATCCGCGATTAACCAAGTGCTTCAAACCCCATTGATCAGCAGGCTCTCCATAAGGAGCAAACGCATTCTCAGCAGGAGGCGGAGCAGGAACAATGTCGCCTTGGATCGCCTGTGTTTTATCTGCGAATCGATCAAGAACGGCAACGACCTTGTCGGGCGTCGTACCATCTTCGCGCACCTGATCAACAATGTTGAGTGTCTGCTGCTCAATGACGATTTTCTGTGGACGATCAACATACCAATAGACAGCCAAAAGAGCGGCGAGGGAAAGAATGATGCCAAGCAATAGCCAGCCGATAACTTTAAGCAAAAACCTCATATCAATTTGATAGATAATAACACTGCCATGCCCAATGGAGAGCGATACCCGTCAAAATTAAAAAAATCCATCGTGGTCGATGGCGTTCTTCCGTAAAAAAACGCAAACAACGATAGTCTCCGCGAAGCCAAAAAATTAGAGAATAAAAAGTCCAAGCGATGGCTCCGAGAAAGAAGAGAAAAAACCCTGGATGAAATTTAAAAGCCTGCCACCAATGACCCATGACTAGGTTTCGCGCACATCGTGTTGTCCCACAACCCAAACACGGCAAACTGGTTAGGTTATGAAAAAGGCATTGAGGGGTTTCTCCGCCTAGAGAGAAGAAAACCACGGCAAAAATTCCCCCACCGACAAAAACCAGAGGCCAAATTAACTCATGGTTTAACTCCCCAGGAAAAGCAGGTCTGCGTACGAACTTAATCAACGGTAGAAAAAATTATCGGGCGGCTAAAGCGGCAAAAGCCCCCAAACAACAGCAACAGGAACAGAAGATTAAACCTAGAATCAACCAAGAGAAAAATAAAGTCCATGGACTAATCTTCATGACCGCGGCAGAGGCACGACAATGAAGAACTAAAATGGGTATCCAAAGAAGAGCCATGAAGAGGAAATAAAGCCAAGCCACTCCCATGAGTAACACAAAGGGAGCAAAACAAAGATTCGCTACCGCCACACCCACAATCGAAGAGACGATGGACTGCTCAATCGTAACTTTTTGACGCAAAATTTTAAGTCCTAGCCATTGGAAAAATCCACCTACGGCTAGAATAAAGGGATAAACCATTGCGAGACACAAAAACCCTACGATACCATAGTAGGCGGGTTGCTCTGCCGATTGCATGAGAGCGTGAATGGTCGAATCGAAAGCTGGATTGTTTAATGCTCTCAAATAACCCGCAATTTGTTCATTTAAGTGAGCACCTTGCCACTGACCGTAAATCGCAAAGGGTAGGTAAAAGAGAACTCCGATATAAGAAAAAAGAATGTAATCGGAAAATTTAAAATTACCAACAGCGAAGGTTGCTTGGGGGTTAACAATCGCTCCTTTAATTGTCGCCCAAAACGTTTGAAGAGATTTTGCCTTTTCCCAAGGCACCGTAACCGATCCAACGCCGAAACCTGAAATAAAAGGAATCGAAGTGGAAGTCTGAACGACAGAAGAAAATTCCGCCCACTGCGATAAAGGCACCCAGGTTGACATGCCCTCGCGCCAGGCCAAATCCGTAAGCAATAATCGTCCTTCTTTTAGAGCGTCCATGACCTCAACCTGTGTGTACACGCCTAAGGGGGTAGAATTGCGAGCGACATGTATTTGCATACTAACCTTTATGCGACCTTCTCAGATTACGAGCAAGCCGTCTTAAAATTTTTATCTAAAATGGCGAGGAGGGAGGGACTCGAACCCTCGACCCGCAGCTTAGAAGGCTGCTGCTCTAATCCAACTGAGCTACCCCCTCGTTCTAAGCAACCTAAACGGCTGCCAGAGAGTGGGCAAGCCGACAGAAAGTTAGCAAATCAGGTCTCTAAACTGGGCAAAATCAGCCGAAAGTCCGCCGGGCAATCCCTTATTGATAACCGAGACGGCATCGTGAGAGTGCAAAGACTCTAAGTGCGAGCAGGCGACGACAAAATCGCGAACGCGCAAATCGCGGTCAAACTGTTCATAAACAAGGCGAGCGGCATCTTCAACAAACTTAGAGTAGGCCCCATTAAGTTCAGCAAAAGCTTGTTCGTCTTCTCGCTTCACCATCACTTGTGTTTCAGTTTGTAAAGCCGCTAAACACAGCTCCTGCATATCCTCAACAAAGAGAGATTTACCAGGAGAAACTTCTGCCACCACTCGTGCCTTTGAGCGTTGAGAATGGGGTATACCATAGACATCGCGCTCCTCGCGGGCGTGTTCGGTGAGTTCAGCCGAGCAAGGACAAGCCGAGGAATAAACAAAGTCGAAATGAATGTAGCGACGAAGACGATCGAGGTCATCAATCGTTCCTTCGAGAATCACCCGATAATACTGCCATCCTTCAAGGCCAGAACGCAACGAAGGGCGCAACAAGGGGTAACGTAATTCAACGAGGATACGAGCCCGACTGCACTCGAGATCCTTCTTGTAGCGAAGTAAAATTTCCTCAAGCAACTCATGCGACAGCACCCGATCTTTGAACTCATAAAATGTGCGCATAATACGAGACATATTAATCCCTTTGCGATCCGCAGCGAGAGAAACGGATCCAGTGATGGTGCACTCGAGTGGTACAGGTTTGCCATCGCGCGATTGAACTAACATCGGCAATCGAAAACCCGAAATCCCGACATGCTGAATGGGCACATTCGCACCATGGATTTGCGAAGCGTCCTTATTCTGCATGTCCGGCAAAGTAGCACGGTAGGCGTCATCAGCCTTGAAGCTTTTATCGTAGCGACGGGAGAGATCGCGACTTAGGGCGGGGGGTTTGATGCGTCGGCTCATCAGTTCAGGGAGACGGGTTAAGGGAAATAGGCAAATAAAGGGGCAACTTTTTTGCGATGGAGCCACCTGCCGGATTTGAACCGGCGACATTCTCATTACGAATGAGATGCTCTACCAGCTGAGCTAAGGTGGCGTCGCAAAGAACTAAATACCTTGAGGTACGAAAAATTAAAATCAAGCCTTGGCGAAGCACAAATC
>CANHRV010000072.1 GCA_947463395.1 Opitutia bacterium
GAGTAAAAGCATACTCACGATATAAAAAACAGAGACGACTGGACTGGAAAAACCAAAAACAACCATCGCGTAAACATCCTCGCCGAAATCTTTACCGCCCAACGCTACTTTACGGAATGTGTAATGCAAAAGGTGGAAGACAATAAAAGCGAGTATCACCATGCCCGAGTAAGGCATTGTCCGAGAGGAGAAGGAAGCTCGACGCGTCGCATCGATGGCTGGTCCACCGGCTCGAGCCGCACGATTTTCGAGGGTAAGAAGAATTCCAGTCCAAATGTGACCAATCACGCTTAGGATTAAAATGATGCGGGCCACCCAAAGAAGGCCAGGGTGATCATGCAACCACTCAGCGTAAGCGTTGATCGCTTGTGGCCCCTTGAACATCAATAAGTTGCCTGCCATGTGGCCGAGAACAAAGCCAGCTAAGACCAGACCAGTCAGAGCCATGATAATCTTTTTGCCGATCGAGGCAGGCCGACAGCATTGAGAGCAGGAACTTTCAGACATAGGTAAAAAGGTTAAGGAGGTATGGGGGAAGCCAAGAGCAAAGCATCTAATAGAGCAAAACCACCCTTCCCACCCCGTAGAGTGTGTTTTTATGAGGTATTAGGCCAACCCACTGTGGCGGTGAAAAATCCTCATAAGCCGACCCCAAATAAGGCGACATTCTGGGTAGAAAAACCGCTTGCCTCCCTTTCCAGAGCCAATGACATTCGAAAGTCCAGACCGGCCTCCCGTCATAAGGACCAGCCGGTCTTATCTTTTTTACAAAAAACCCTGAGCGCCACCACCCCTATGAAATACATATTCGTCACCGGAGGTGTCATCTCATCCTTAGGCAAAGGACTAACCGCCGCCGCCTTAGGTGCCCTTCTCGAATGCCGAGGCCTCAAAGTTCGAATTCAAAAATTCGATCCCTACCTCAATGTCGATCCAGGGACGATGAGTCCTTATCAACATGGTGAAGTCTACGTTCTCAACGATGGCGCCGAAACCGATTTAGATTTAGGACACTACGAGCGATTCACCTCCGGCGAACTTTCGCGACTCAATAGCCTAACCTCAGGCCAAGTCTACGAAACCGTTATCCAAAAAGAACGTCGCGGAGATTACCTTGGCAAAACCGTTCAAGTTATTCCTCACATCACTAATGAAATTAAAGACCGCATTTTAAAAGGCGGAGAAGGGGTTGATGTTCTCATTACCGAAATCGGCGGCACGACAGGCGACATTGAGGGACTCCCCTTTTTAGAAGCTCTTCGTCAGTTTCAGCACGATGCTGGTCGCGAAAACGTCGCCTTCCTTCACTGCACCTTAGTTCCATTCATCAAAGCCGCTGGTGAACTCAAAACCAAACCCTCGCAACAATCAGTAGCTAAGTTGCGCGAGATCGGGATTCAACCCGACATCTTAGTTTGTCGCACGGATCGTCCTATCGGGGACGAGAATCGCCAAAAGCTTTCGCTTTATTGTAATGTTGGAATCGATGCGGTGATTGAGTGTCGCGATGTCAGTAGTTCCATCTACGAACTCCCCTTGATGTTGGCTGAGCAGAAGATCGATGAAATCGTCGTCAAACGTCTTGGCCTGCAATGCAAACCGATTGATATCGCCCCCTGGAAAGAAATCGTTCGTCGCTTAAAAGAGCCTAAATATCGAGTTAAAATTGGTGTTGTCGGTAAATATATCGAACTCCAAGACGCCTATAAATCAGTCTATGAATCGATTACACATGGTGGTATTGCAAATGAAGCGGCGGTCGAAATTGTGCGTATCGATGCGGAAGATTTAGAGACGCAAGGCACCGCTCAACTCGAAGGACTGGATGGCATTCTCGTTCCTGGCGGATTTGGTAATCGCGGTATCGAAGGAAAAATCATTGCGGTCAGATTCGCCCGTGAAAGAAAAATTCCTTTTTACGGCTTATGCTTGGGAATGCAGGTGACAGTGATTGAATTCGCTCGTCACGTTCTCGGGTTGAAACAAGCACACTCAACCGAGTTTGTTCCGCAAACCAGCGACCCAGTGATTCATTTGATGGAATCACAAAAAGGCGTGGTCACAAAAGGTGGTACGATGCGACTGGGCGTTTATGATTGTCGATTAACTCCTGGAAGCAAAGCGCGCGCGGCCTACGGAAAAGATTTAATCCAAGAGCGTCACCGCCATCGCTTCGAGTATAACGATGCCTATCGTCAACGCCTCGAAGCAGCTGGCTTATTAGTCGGTGGAATGAATCCACAAACAGGACTGGTAGAAATCGTGGAAGTAAAAGAACACCCTTTTATGGTGGGGGTTCAGTATCACCCAGAATTTAAGTCCAAACCCAATCAAGCCCACCCTCTCTTTGCTGCATTTATTAAAGCAGCCATTAACAAAAATCAGGGCGCCTAAACCAACCTCAGGTGGCTTTGTCCTTGGACTCGTGGCTTAGAATGGTATCACTTTCTTTGTGCGCATTCTTGATCGCCACATTTTAAAAGAGACGGCTTTTGTCAGTGCTGCGGCGACATCGGCCTTCATCTTCGTGTTGGTGGCACAGAATCTCTTGCGTCAAGTCGTCTCGGCGATTGCCGCGGGTCGTGTGGATGGCGCGGAAGGTTTAGAGTTAATGGCCCTCCTCATTCCAGGAGTTTTACCTTATGCTCTACCGATGGGTATGTTGACGGGCACTTTGATTGCCTTTGGACGAATGAGCGCCCAACAAGAAATTACCGCTATGAAAGCGAGTGGTCTCAGCCTAACTCGGATTGCTCGTCCTGCTTTAGTTTTAGCAATGGGGTTATCCTTCCTGTCCGCTTGGATCAATCTCGAAGTCGCGCCTTGGGCTAATACTCAATACCGACGCTTGTTAGTTGGCTCCCTCAAGGAAAACCCTACGGCGATTATTGTACCAGGTGAGCTCAATCGACAATTCAAGGGTATCGTTATCAAGGCGGGCGAACGCGAAGGAAATAGCTTAAAAGATTTTTGGCTTTGGCGCGTCGATGAACGAGGCAAATTAATTCAGTCGATTCACGCTAAAGAAGCTCATTTTGAGCGGATTGATAAACCCAACGGCGAAATTTTCTTACGCGTTAATCTGACGGAAGCTCGTATGGAAAGCCGTCCCTCAGAGAAAGATAGCTTTGCTAAGCCCGCCTCATTTGCCGCAGCGGTTAACACTTCCATGGAATTTCCTGCGACCGAAATTCTTAAAGATTCCAGCAATTATGTGCGAAAACTACGCTGGCTGACGACGAGCGAACTATGGGAGGCGATGGATAAGGGCTGGAATATTACCGACCAATCAACCCCTGAAGAAATTGCTCAAAGTAAAATGGATGCGCGTAAACAATTGAATGCGCACCTCGCTTCCGCCTTTTCCATTTTTACTCTCGTCCTCCTTGCTATCCCCTTAGCGATGCGAGTGGGGCGATCGGAAACTTTTGTTAATGCCACTCTCGCTTTAGCTATCTCTTTAATCTATTACATCCTCACTTCAGCGGCAACTTGGGTCAAAGAACCTTTGCTTCGGCCTGATATTCTCGTGTGGGTCCCCAATCTTATCGTCGTGGCCCTTGCTTTTCACTTTCTACGACGCGTCGAGCAACGCTAGGTTTAGCGATCGCGACGATACCAAGCGAAGAATGCCCAGCCCATAGTGCTGAGCGAAAAGACTTCATTAAAAGCCTTCATAATGACGGCCCCTAAAATCATATCCTGACTGGCGGTCATCCAAGTGATACGGGGAGCCAAAGTGTAAGTTTCATAAATCGGGTTTTCCGCAAAAATAAGCGCCGCCCAAAGTGGCAGGTCGGCCACCATTAAAGCGAAGGAATAAACCATCATTCCTCCGTAACTAATCCTTGGTAAAACTTTCGACCGAGAAACCAACGGCCAAGTCATGAGCAAAGCCGGCACAAACATCATCCAGTGCTCAACAATATGCACCGTACGATTACGAAGGGCCAACTCGTAGAGTTCAGGGAAATGCCAAACCGAAAAACATAAGTTAAAAAGTAGTCCAGCAAAGAGAGGATGAACCAGCACCTGCAGCACCTTGGTTAAACGCGGACGAGCCTCGAGAAAAGGATCCAACATCTGTGGCGGAATTCCCGAGACAATTAACGGAGCTGCCATATAGATAAGCAGCATGTGTTGCGCCATGTGAGCCGTAAAAAGAAAGCCCTCACCTAACTGATCGAGGGGAGAGCCCACGGCAATGTATGCCAACAAAACCCCAAGATGAAAGCGCACCGAAGGCCAAATCGGATACTTTTTTAAATCTGGTGCCAAACGATGACGCCATGGTCCACAGGCCAAAGCATACAACCAAGAAGCCCCTACGATGATTAAAAGTAGCAGGGGCTCGGTGTGCCAGTGGAGCGTGATGTTCATGAAATGAATGTGGACTCCACCCAACAAAAGGGCTCGAAAGAAAATTTCGAACCCGAGAGAGATTTTTTAGCTAAACCATTTCGTGTCGATACGATCGACATGAAACAAAGCCAACAAGGCAGTAAAGGTAGCAAAAGCTAAAGCCAAACCTGCGATAAAAACCCAGAAAAGCAGGCGATGGTCATAAATCAAATGCATGAACCAGAGGATAACCGCAAAGAACTTCAC
>CANHRV010000073.1 GCA_947463395.1 Opitutia bacterium
AGCAACCTAAAGCAGGCTTGAGCCCAAGCAATTCTCCCTGAACCATACAGCCCATGGCCAACGCCACACGCTTTCTTCCTTCGGGATTTCAACCCTCCCAACCCATCGCTCTCATCGCAGGTAAAGGACGCTACCCGACACTGCTCGCCGAATGCGCCCAAACGGCAGGGGCCAACATCAAACTCGTTGCCTTTGAAGACGAAACAGAAGACGCACTCTGGGATAAATTCTCAGAATCAAACCGCCGTAGCATTCCCGTCGGCAAACTTGGCGAACTCCTCGATGCCCTGAAAGACTTAGAAGTCAAAGGCGCAGTCATGGCCGGACAGGTGACACCTCGGAAACTTTTTTCAGGCATGGTTCCCGACCTCAAACTCGTCGCCCTTCTCGCCTCACTCAAGGAACGTAACGCCGAAACAATCTTCAGCGCCATCGCTCACGAAATTGAAAAGCTCGGCATCACGATGCTCGATGCCCGCATCTTTCTCGATGCTCACTTAGTTTCTCCCGGCTGTCTCACTGGTTGGTCATGCGGAATCTCCGATGATGAATGTGCCTTCGGTGTTCGCATGGCTCGCGAAATGGCTCGACTGGACATCGGTCAATCCGTGGTCACTGCTAAAGGCACGGTCATCGCCGTTGAAGCCTTTGAAGGCACCGACAAAATGCTACAACGCTGCCAACAAACGGGTGGTAAAGAAATGCTTCTCACGAAAGCAGCGAAACACGCTCAAGATTTTCGCTTCGATGTTCCCTGCTTCGGCTTACAAACTTTGGAAAGCATGGCCATCGGAGGCGTACGCAAAGCAGCCCTCGAAAGTGATGCCGTCATTCTCATCGATCGCCCCGCGGTCATCGCTCGAGCTAAAGAATTAGGTATCGACCTTCTCGGTTTTCCCTCCGCCTAAAATTTAGCCATCAAAAAACTTCCAAGCCAAAGCACTCTCGGCAATAAACCAGCCGAGAATGAGGGCCAAAATAATATAGAGAATTCGACGATACTGCGAAACAACCTTAGGCTCCACTTTCAAACCAGTACCATAACCAGAGGGAGTGAGTGCGAGTTTTAATCGCACATACCAAGGCAAACCTTTGGTCGAATCAATCACGTCATGCCGATAGGTATTCAATCGGTAATCTTGTCGTTTGAAGAACTGGAGTAATCGCCGCAGCACTTTCTCACCTTAGAGGCATCTCTGACGCTTTACAAGCGGCACATCCATGGATAATCACTCTCGTGTGAAGGCTACCACCCGGTCCATCCGCTCACTCAAAGGCACTCGCCCCATCATCTGCCTTACGGCCTATGATGCAATAACAGCCCGCATCGCCGACCAAGGAGGTGCTGACCTCATTCTCGTCGGTGATTCAGTGGGAAACACGGTCTTAGGCATGGATGACACGGTGGGAGTAACCCTAGAAATGATGATTCATCACACGGCCGCTGTAGCCCGAGCCAAACCCAACGCGCTTCTCATCGCCGACCTACCCTTCGCCCTCGCTCACGATAGTTTCCCCAACCTACTCAAAGCCTGTCGCGCACTCATGCAAAAAGGAGGAGCCCAAGGAGTGAAAATCGAAGGCGGCGCTTCTCTGGCTAGCAGCATTCTCAAACTCGTCGATGCCGGCATTCCTGTCATGGGACACATCGGTCTCATGCCACAACGAGTCCACTCCACGGGCTACCGCCGTCGCGGTCTCAGCCCGAAAGATAAAAAAGAAATTTTAGTCGACGCCCAAGCCATTGCCGCCGCCGGAGTATTCTCCATCGTCGTAGAATGCGTCGACGAAAGCCTGACTCGTGAAATTTCTGCCCTACTAAGCATCCCCACCATCGGCATTGGTTCTGGTCAGGGATGCGATGGACAAATCCTCGTCATTCACGACTTACTCGGACTTACCCCTAACCCACCTCCCTTCGTGAAACCCGAAGCACATTTATTGAAAGACGCTGTCGCCGCCGTAAAACGCTGGGCTCAAAAAACCCGTCGAGGAGGTAAAAAATGAACTGCGTGATTTTTGGTGCAGGTGCCTGGGGCACAGCCATCGCCATTCACCTGGATCGACTCGGCCACACGGTGACCCTTGTCCCCCGTCGACTGGAACACGCACTGGAACTTTCCAGCACCCACGAAAACAAAGACTACCTTCCAGGTCATCCTCTATCACACTCTCTGCAAATCGGACTCGAAGCAGAGCCTGCTTTGATGGACGCGGAAATCGTCTTCCTCGCCTGCCCCTCCAAAGGACTCGCTGATCTGCTTAAAAAAATCGGTCCAAGCCTGCGCAACTCTCCTTCGGTTCGTATCGTGGTCTCACTCTGTAAAGGTCTAGATCAAAATACTTTCGAACGACCCACTGAGCTCGTTGCACGCGCCATCGGCAATAAAATCGTCGTCGCAACTCTCAACGGACCCAGCAACGCCCACGAGGTTGCCAGCGGTAAACCAACGGCTCTCGTCTTTGCCGCTAAAAACATCGACGCTCAAACTCCAACAACACTCAAAGAAATCCAAGCCGCCATCAGCGGTCCAACCCTGCGCACATACACTTCGGAAGACGTGGCGGGTGTCGAAATCGGCGGAACTCTAAAAAATATCTACGCCGTCGGCGCAGGGCTTTGCGATGGATTAAAATTAGGCGACAACGCCAAAGCGGCTTTTCTCACCCGTGCCCTCCAAGAAATGATTCGTCTCGGCGTCACCCTCGGAGGCAAAAGCGAGACTTTCCTTGGACTCAGCGGCGTCGGTGATCTCATGGCCACAGCCCACGGCTCGTGGAGTCGTAATCGCGGATTGGGAGAAAAATGCGCGAAGGATGCCACTAAAGCTTTAAGCGAAATTACCCAACGCAAAGAATCCATCGAAGGCTATTACGCCACGGAAACTCTCAGTCGCTTAGCCCTATCGAAAAAAATCGACGCACCGATTCTCTTCTGCTTGCACCAAATTCTCTTCGCTGGACTCGATCCTCGAGCTGGCGTTACGGCATTGATGACGCGTGATTTGAAATCCGAAGCATGACTCGGTCAGGATTGGAATCAAAACCCTCACCCATCGCTGGCTTAGGTCTCTTTGCCACTCAGTCTTTTAACCTTGGCCAAAAAATTCTGCCCTACCTCGGCAAAGTGATTCACTCTCCTCCCCCCTCCAAACCTAGCCAACCGACTTTTATTCTCGAAATAAAACCAGGACTCTGGATTGACGGACTAATCGAAGAAAACCTAGCCCGTTTCGCCAATCATTCCTGTGCCCCCAATGCGGAACTGATTTTCAACGAGGAAGAAAATCAAGCTTGGCTCATTGCCCGTCAAACCATCCCCGCCGGCGAAGAAATCACCTTTGATTACGGGTTTTCTCTCGCAGAAAGCCTCTTTCACACCTGCCATTGCGGACAGACCAATTGTATCGGGAAAATCGTGGCCTCCCCGCTCCGACCCGCCCTCCGCCGCCACCTGCGTTTTTCCCGTCCAAGGGATTGACCCCCGCCTTCCTGCAAGTCAGTTTGCAAAGGTCTTTGTGTCTCCCTCGACTATGAAAAAAGTTGCCATCAACGAACTGGATCCACGCCTGCAAAAGCAAATCGCCGGCGCAGAGCAGCAAATCAAATCCAACCCTCAATACAGCATCGAAATTCTCTCTGGAATCGTCAGCCGTAATCCTGGTTGTGTCGAGGTGCGTCGATTACTTCGCCGAGCTCAAAAAGCTGTCCACGGAACGAAGAAAGGATTGTTCGAAGGATTTATGGGTGGCTTGATGGCTGGTAAAATTGCCAAAGCCGTCGAACGCGACCCTGTCGCTGCTCTGCAAGATGCCGAACAGATGCTGGCCAAACGTCCCACGGATGCTAACGCCAATAAACAAATCGCTGCCGCTGCTCTCGCTCTCGAATTACCTGAACTCGCTGCCTTCGCCTACGAAGAGCTCACGGAAATTGAACCGAAAAACGTTCAACACTTTATCGACCTCGCCAATACCTGGAATAATGCTGGTAATTACGATCGCGCTCTCGAAGCCGCTGATGCAGGTCTAAAATTATTCCCCGCCGATGGTAACCTCCAAGAAGCAGTTCGCCGTGCCTCGGTAAATAAGACAATGAAGCGCGGTAATTGGGAAGAAAAGGGAGACTTCCAATCAAAACTCAAAGACAAAGAAGAAGCGATTCGTCTCGAACAGGCTTCTCGTGCAGTCACCGATGTTGGCACTGCTCTCGAGCAAGCCGCCGCCCTCGCTATCAAAATCCAAGCGCAACCCGACAGTCTCGACTTGTACCGCGATATCGTTCGTCAATTCATCGCCGCAGGCGATCTCGACAGCGCGATTGCTTGGTTGCAACGCGGACGACTCACCACCTTGGGCCAACAAGACACCTCGTTGGAACGTCAGGAATTCGACCTCATCACTCAACGCTTAGAAAAGGTGGTTAACCAAATCCAAGCTCAAGTTAGCGCCAACCCCGCCGACGCTTCCCTGCAATCGCAATTAACCGAAGCGAAGCAAGAATTAGATGCCTACCGTTTACAAACGGCCACAACCTTGGTCGAACGTTACCCCAACGATTACGCCTATCGTTTCGATTTAGGCAAACTGCTCTTA
>CANHRV010000074.1 GCA_947463395.1 Opitutia bacterium
AAACGATGTATGTGACTTTTGATGACGGTTATGCCAACACGGGCGCCTGCGAATCCAAGGTTACCTTCATCGATGGTGATAAGGGAATTTTACGTTACCGTGGTTACTCCATTGAAGAATTGGCGGAAAAGTCGACCTTCATCGAGACGGCCTATTTATTGATTTACGGCGAACTACCCAATGTTTCCCAACTGAATAAGTTTAAGGCACAAATTTTAGATAACTCACAGGTACACGATGGTATTCGCATTGCTTTGAGTGGTTTCCCAGGAAGTGCACACCCGATGGCGGTACTTTCAGCGACGTTGAACACTCTGGGATGTTACTACCCTGATCTTGGCACCAATGAGCGTGCGCATGACTTAGCAAAGTTTGATGAAACCGCTGCCGTGCTCATCTCCAAAGTACGGACGCTGGCTGCACTGGCACACCGTGCGAAAGAGGGCGAACCTCCTGTTTATCCTAAGCCAGGTTTAGACTATTGTTCCAATTTCTTACACTTACTGTTCTCTCAGCCCAACGCTGATTATCAGGTTCATCCTGAAATTGCTAAGGCACTGGATTTAATTCTGATTTTACACGCTGACCACGAGCAGAATTGCTCGACCTCGACCGTACGCATGGTCGCCTCGGGCGGGGCCAATCTCTTCCCTTCGGTCTCGGCTGGTGTTTGTGCTTTGTGGGGTCCTCTGCACGGTGGAGCCAATCAGGCAGTTATCGAAATGCTACAGGAGATTCATAACTCCGGAGATGATGGCTCAAAGTTTATCGCCGACGCCAAGGATAAGACGAAGAACGTACGCCTCATGGGCTTCGGTCACCGCGTTTATAAGAACTACGATCCTCGAGCAAAAATTATCAAAGCTCAGTGCGACCGAGTCTTAAAAGTTTTGGGTATCAACGATCCGCTTTTAGCGATTGCGATGCGTTTAGAAGAGGCCGCCTTGAACGATCCTTATTTCAAGCAGCGCAATCTTTATCCCAACGTCGACTTCTACAGTGGAATTATTCTGAAGGCGATTGGTATTCCTTCGGAAATGTTCACGGTTATTTTTGCCATTGGTCGTATGCCAGGATGGATTTCGCATTGGAAAGAAATTGCTGAAAATCCTAAGCAAAAAATCCACCGTCCACGTCAAATTTACACCGGACATACCGAGCGTAAGTATGTGGCTATCGACAAACGTGGTTAACGGTTAGTCGCCGTCTGGGCTGAATCGCGTTATGGCAAACGAGGTCCGAGTTGCGGCTGTCATTCCAGCTTTTCGCGAGGGAGAGGAAATTGCCCGCGTCGTCACGGCTGTGAAAGTTTATCTCCCTGCGGTTTTGGTTGTGGACGATTGCTCGCCAGACAACACCGCAGAACAAGCACAATCGGCTGGAGCGATTGTTTTACGTCATGTGGTTAATCGTGGTAAAGGGGCGGCGATTAAAACTGCCTTTAGAAAGTTAGCCGAAATGGGCTACACTCATGGTATTACCCTCGATGGCGATGGGCAGCATGATCCTGAGCAGATTCCTTTATTTTTAGAAGCTTTGCAGGAAAAAGAGGTTTTGTTGGTTGTGGGAAATCGCTTTTCCAATCCTCGAGGTATGCCTCTGGTTCGACGGCTGGTGAATGCGAGTATGTCGTGGTTAATCAGTCGAATTTGTCGAACGACCATTCCTGATTCCCAGTGTGGCTTTCGCGCGATGGCTGTGGGCAATCCTGCAGTATTAAAAGCGCAGAGTGATCACTATGATTACGAGACGGAGGTCCTTATTTTGACCGCACGAGCCAGAGGTAAAATTCGTAGTGTGCCAGTGAAGACGATTTACCGAGACGAAGTGAGTAAGATTCGTCCTGTCCGCGATACCATTCGCTTCTTTAAATTACTTTGGCGGGTTTAGTTTAAGCGAGGGTGGAACTTGGTCCTTCGCGTAGATGCGAAACACGCTTCGGCCAGGTTTGTCGCCTGTTGTACCGAGGAGTTCGCAACGACCGCGTACTGACGAATGCTCGCTGTTGTTTAAGCGATTAAAATCACTTTTTTCAGCGATGCAAATGACTGTGCCTTGGCTGTCAACAAACTCACCTAAACCTTCCTCTACCGTGACTTGGCGAAGGGCGTGGTAGGAATAGAAAGGATAGAAAGGTCGGAAATTGTATTTACGTTTTCCATCAAGATTTTTGGCGGAAGGGACGAAGATGGCGGCGGGTTTTTCTCTGAAGTAATAATTTGTCGCGCGACCAAGGAAGCTCGAGCTAATGAGGGTTTCATTAGGTTTGCGTAGTTGTTTTGCTATTTCCGAAATTTCCTTACTGCAGACCGTGGCCTCAAGTTCTTTTTCAATCCAGAAGAAGGCGATGAAAATCAGAACAAAGTTAAAGACGGAAGCAGCACAGACCCAGCCAAAGACGGAACGTCGAACGGCAAGGATTCCAGCAATGGCTAAAGGCAATCCTAAGGCCAATAATTGAGGAATGTAGGGTCGAGCATTGTCGTAATAGAAAGGAACATAACCCAAAAGTAAGACGGCTTGGACGAGGGTGAATGCAACGACTACCCATCGCTCTTTGGGACCGAAACCTTCGGTCATCCAACGGGCTAATGTTTTACCCGCAATGAGAGAAACAGGGACTAAAAGAAAGAAGATGTAACTCGGTAGCTTACTTTGAGCTAAGTTCATGAAGAGGTAGCTCGGTATCAACCAACAAAGGATAAAGAGTAGTCCGGATGATTCTCGTAACTTGTTTAAGCCTTTTCGAGCGGTTTCCCAGAGAGCGCAAAGCGTGAGAGGAATCCATGGCAGTGTACCACCAATCAGCATTTCTAAATAATAATACCAAGTGTTATTACCTTGGTGTTCGGCGTTGAATAAACGATCCCAGTTTTCGTGAACAAAGAAAGTATCCCAGTAGTAGGCCCATCCGGTTTTGGGTGAGGTGGGGCCACTTTGGTGAAGCATGAACATGGTGAGGAACCAAGGAAGGGCGATGACCATCCAGAGGGGAACACAGATAGCTAGATTCTTAATCGTCCATGGGCTTTTCAGTTTCGATACCCATGAATAAGCGACTCCAGCCATGAAAACAAAAGCAAGTCCCTGCGGTCCTTTGGTGAGCATCGCAAGGGCCGATGCCACCGTTAAGCCAATCAGCCATTTTAATCGTCGATCTTCATCATGAAACGCCCGCCATAGGCAGAACATGCTCAAAGAAATAAAGAAGGTGTGAGAAATGTCCGTTAACATAATGCGGGACATAATCACAAAGAGGGTACTGGTGGCTAAAACGATGGCGGATAAGAAGCCAGCGAGTGGGGAAAGAAGTATTCGTCCGATATGCCAAGTAAGGAAGACAACCAAGGAGGCAGCGATGGCGACGGGTAGGCGTGAGGCAAAGGGACTTTCGCCGAGTAACTTTTGCGATAGGCAAGTTTGCCAAAAAAAGAGAATGGGCTTTTCAAATTGTGGTTCGCCAAAAATACGAGGAGTTACCCAGTCGCCACTTTCGACCATTTCACGCGTGGTGAGTGCGTAGAATGCTTCATCGGGATCGATGAGAGGAAGGCTACCAATTCGCCACCAGAATAAAAAGAAAACCAAAGTGGCTAAGACGATAGCTTGAAAACGCGTTGAATGGAGGAAGGAGGGCATTAGGTGAAGAAATTATAGGGCTCAACGTTCGTGGCAAACCCACAAAAACGACGACGGCTAAGAGCCATCTGAGTTTGGTGGCATTGAATGGCCTGAAGTTTGGTTAAACGTTGATTCTCCGATAGTTGGAGTCCGAAGTGCGCCTTAGGACGACCCGTTAACTTCATCAGCCAAGGGCGATGGATTAGGTAGGTCATAACCCCTGGTTGGAGTTGAGCAGCTTCAAGGGCGGCTAAGCCAAAAGCGTGAGTGGCACGGTGATCGGAGTGACGGTCGAACTCGCTTGGCATAACGACCAGAGCTGGCTGCCAGTCGATGAAGGATTTTTTAAGTTTTTCAATGAGACCAGGATCTCTTTTTTGCCAGAGGTTTTGGATTCCAGCGTCAGGCAGACCTAGAAACTCAGCTTTAATTCGATTTCCTCCAAGCAGAGCCAAAGAGGCTTTGGCTTCTTCTTGGCGTCTTTCTCCCCAGCGCTTTTTTTCGGCAGGGCCGATGGACCAACGTTTTTCAACATACCGCTGTGGCCAAGGGTTGTTATCTCCATTGGTGATAAAGATGACTGAAATCTGACAATCTTGGTCGATGGCTTTTTGAATTAATCCTCCAGTGCCTAGACATTCATCATCGGGGTGAGGAGCGAGGATAAGAATCCGACTTTGTGGCTGAAGAAATTCAGTAAAACGTTTCAGTCGCGATTCCGACATAAAGATAATCGATGACGACTTAACCTCATTTATCAAGATGTATAAAACGCGGAAAAAGGGGGAGGGCCAACCGTTTCCGATTGGCCCTCCGTCGTTGAGTCATGCACTGTAAGCCGGATTCTGTCCGAGGTGGCTCTCACCGATCCTCTGCGCATTCATTTCTCTGACTTTTAAGTCCCGCCTTTCGGCGGTGCGACAA
>CANHRV010000075.1 GCA_947463395.1 Opitutia bacterium
CGACCGTGGTGAGCTTGCCCGCTTGTTGATCCACCTCCTTATCCCGAGCATTATTCGATAGCAAAATATTATCGGCTAAAAACCCAATTCCTAAACCAGCTAACAAAGCGGGGCGCCAAGGTGTATCAGCCAATAAAGCACCACTAGAATAATTTTGAATCGCGTAAGTCGTCAGAGCCGTCGCCTGTAATCCAAAACAAGTGATTACAAATAAATCTCCTAAACCCCAGTAGGCTAAAGGAAATGGTCCCAACGTATAACCCAAAGCAAAACACAAAGCGAGGACAGCAGGGATAAATAAAATGGGATGATTTAACCCCAGCGGCAATCCAGCCAAGAAAGCAAAGAGACAAGCCAGTCCAATACCTATTTTCATCTCGCGAGGAGAGATTAGTCCCGTAACGACGGCACGTGTTGGGCCAACCCGATGCAGCGAATCGGCTCCACGTTGAGCATCTCCCAAATCATTGGCAAAGTTGCTCGCGATTTGTGCTCCAAAAGCAAAAAGTAAACAGGAAAAGAAAGCGATGAGGTGCTCTTGATTCGTACCTTGAGAAACATCGCCATAAATCATCCAAACCGATGCCCCTACGGCCACAGGGACAATCGCTGCGACCAAGGTCTTAGGACGACACGCATCAATCCAAACTTTCATCGAGGACATTATTGTACTATAAATCGAAATTCAAAAATCGGAAACAAAAAAGCCCCACAAGGGGGCTTTTATAACCATCCGCTTAAAGAGATTTTAGTAAGGTAGTGGAAAACGAGCACAAAGGCTGGAGGCGATTAATTTGGCCTCCTCGATTTTCGCTGGATTCTGCGGATCGGAAAGCACGATAGAAATGGCTTTCGCAATTTCAACCATCTCAGCTTCTTTCATTCCCCGCGAAGTGACTGCTGGTGTACCAACGCGAATGCCACTGGCTTGGAAAGGACTGCGAGTTTCGTCGGGAACGGTATTTTTATTGGTGGTAATATGTGCCGCATCGAGAGCCAACTGCGCATCCTTACCTGTAACGTTGGGATGACTCTTTCGCAGATCGAGTAAACTTAAGTGATTATCCGTACCGCCACTGATTAAATGAAAACCAAGTTTCACCAAAGCATCAGCCAAAGCTTTGGAATTAGCCACCACTTGTCGGGCGTAGTCTTTGAACTCGGGAGTTGCACACTGACCAAAACAAACCGCTTTGGCCGCAATCACATGTTCCAGTGGACCACCTTGGGTGCCAGGAAAGACAGCAGAATCAATCGCCTTGGCGTGCTCTGTCTTACAGAGAATCAATCCACCGCGAGGACCACGCAAAGTTTTATGGGTGGTTGTCGTCACAAAATCCGCATGGGGAACAGGCGAAGGATGAACCCCTGCTGCGACCAACCCTGCGATGTGAGCAATATCGGCCAAGAGCAATGCCCCATTCTCCCGAGCAATTTTTCCGAAGCGTTCAAAATCGATGGTGCGAGCATAAGCAGAAGCGCCGACCGTAATCATCTTAGGCTTCTCTTGCGCAGCCATTTTGGCTACTTCATCGTAATTAATTCGGCCATCCGCACCGACTCCGTAGTGCACAACCGTATAGAACTTACCAGAGAAGTTTGCCGCATTACCGTGCGTCAAATGGCCACCATGAGAAAGATTCATGGTCAAAATTTTATCCCCTGGTTTAATCGTCGCTAAATAAACGGCAGCATTAGCCTGACTACCCGAGTGTGGTTGAACGTTCGCATGGTCAGCTCCGAATAATACTTTCGCTCGATCGATAGCGAGTTGCTCGACCTTATCGACCTCTTCGCAACCACCATACCAACGCTTACCAGGATAACCTTCGGCATACTTGTTGGTGAGTACACTACCTTGAGCTTCCATCACAGCTGGCAGAGTAAAATTCTCTGAAGCGATTAACTCGATATGCGTCTGCTGACGTTTCAATTCTGCCTTAATCAGGGTATCAATAGCGGGATCGAGTTGGGCAAGAGAGGTTCGGGTGATGGCACTCATGGGAGGGTGACTTAAAGGGCAATAAGAGGAATGAAATGAGGCAACGGAAAATCGTTCTTTTTATTTCGATGGCTCAATCTTAGCCACGCGGTTTAGGTGTCGACCGCCCTCAAATTCAGCCTTTAAAAAAGCCTCGGTGCAGGCGAGAGCGAGGGCTCCATCCACGTATTTAGCCCCAAAACACAGTACATTAGCGTCATTATGACGGCGACTCAACTCAGCCGCATCCACGTTATTCACAAGGGCAGCACGAATCCCCTCTACCTTGTTGGCTGCAATCGATATCCCAATACCCGTCGTGCAGACCAAAATACCAAATCGAGCTCGTCCGGACTTCACATCTGCAGCAACAGCCTGTGCATAGTCGGGGTAATCACAGGAAGCCGAGCTATCAGTACCACGATCTAAAATGATATAACCTTTGGCTTTTAAAGCAGCCATCAGTTCGCGTCGAAGGGCGAAACCGCCGTGATCACTGCCAAACGAAAGGGTGAGAGGATTCGTCATGATAATAAATTCTTTTTGAGAAATTCAACAATCCTTGGAATCGCTTCAATCATGGAATCACGGCATTCCTCATAATCGCGATAACTTCCCCCATAAGGATCAGGAACAGCTCGAATATCGGTTTCAGGTATGACATCACGCAACAGCATCAGGTGTTTAGGCAAACGATGAAATCGTTGCTTAAGGGCATCGAGGTGGGATTCGGTCATACCGAAAATAACATAACTTGAATCAACATCCGCCTGGGTAATACCACGACTGCGATGACTCTGCAGATCCAAACCAATCCGTTGCATCGCTTTAATCGAATGCAACGAGGCCCCATTGCCTGGAGTGGCAGCGAGACCCAAGGAAATAACTTTAAGCTTCTCCAACCCTCCCCCTGCTTTTTGTAAAGCAGCACGCAACAATGCTTCAGCCATAGGGCTACGACAGGTGTTGCCTGTGCAAACAAATGTCACGGTATCACGCCCTTCGAGCATAGCTAAACCATTGCTCAAACGAGACTGACGTTCAACCCGTAATCAGAGTCCGGCGTCTCGTTTTAACTGACGGTAGCCGATATCTCGGCGGTAGTGACAACCCTCAAAGCGAATCTTAGGCACGACAGAATAGGCTTTTTTGACGGCCTCTTGCAAAGTCGCCCCATGGGCTACCACCCCTAACACACGACCACCCGAGGTGACGATACGGCCATCCGGGAGTTTTTGAGTTCCACTATGCACAATATCCACCCCCGCTGGCAAATCCTTGGGAAACTCAATCACATCACCCTTACGAATATCGCCAGGATATCCACCCGCGGCAAGAACGACAATAATCGTTGAACCTGCGCACAACTTGACGCTCGAGGATTTAAAAGTCCCAGCAGCGATGGCTTCCATTATTTCAATCGGATCGGTCTCCAACATCGGCATTAATACCTGACACTCTGGATCACCGAAACGTACATTAAACTCCACCACCCGAGGGCCTGTCGAAGTGACCATAATCCCCACATAGAGAGTCCCACGATAATCAATCCCGTCGGCCTTAAGTCCTCGCAAAGTGGGAATAATAATTTCTTCGCGCAAACGGCGTTCGACCTCAGGTGTAACCACGGTCGTCGGGGCATAAGCTCCCATGCCACCAGTGTTTAATCCCGTATCACCCTCGCCTACTCGCTTATGATCCTGACTCGGCGGCAACATCAAATACTCTTCACCACAGACCATTAACATAATCGAAGCTTCCTCACCTTGCATGAATTCTTCGATAATCACTTCATCTCCTGAAGAACCAAAAATCTTTGTTTCCATCATCGAACGTAAAGCCTCTTCGGCTTCGGCGTGAGTCGTGGCAATCACGACACCCTTCCCCGCTGCTAAACCTGAAGCTTTAATCACTATCGGCAGAGACTGTTGACGCACATAAGCAATCGCGGGGTCGAGCTGACGGAAAGTTTCTGCAGCAGCCGTGGGAATCTTGTGACGAAAAAGAAAATCTTTGCTGAACGCCTTACTGGCCTCAAGTCGCGCACCCGAAGCCAAAGGACCATAAGCTGGAATGCCCGCAGACTCTAGAGCATCAACGACTCCATGAGCCAAGGGCACCTCTGGACCGACAATGACAAATTGTGATCCCGTTCGTTGAACCAGCGCTACCACTTCCGCTGGTTTCGTTAAATCGACGGGTAAGCACTCGGCCTCCATCGCCATCCCGCCATTGCCAGGCGCAACACAGACCTGGGAAACACGAGGACTACGTAAACAAACTTTGAGTAAAGCATGTTCACGACCACCAGAACCAAGAATGAGGACTTTGATTTTTCCCTTTGAAGCCATGTCCTTATTTGTGGGATTCTGATAAAGAATGGGAACACAAAACAGGAAAAGACCTAAAACTTAGGTCTTCCTGCTTAAAATGGTGCTCAGGCCGGGACTTGAACCCGGACACCTTACGGCACATGAACCTCAATCATGCGTGTCTGCCATTCCACCACCTGAGCGATAAAAG
>CANHRV010000076.1 GCA_947463395.1 Opitutia bacterium
TCCTCCGTGGACGTCACAAGCCCACTTACACCCCCAATGTCGATACGGGTGACTATGTTATCGTAATCAACGCTGACAAAGTCCTCCTCACTGGATCCAAGGAAACCGATAAGACCTATATGTTCTATACAGGTTGGGTCGGTACAGCCTACCGTCGCTCCGCGGCTGCGATGCGCGAGCGTCGTCCAGAGTTTCTTATCAAGCATGCTGTCAAAGGTATGCTTCCTAAGAATCGCCTCGCCAATGATATGCTTCTTAAACTCCGCGTTTACGCCGGAGAAAAGCACGATCACGCCGCATCGAATCCCGTTCCTTTCCCTGCTTTTCCTAAGGTCTAATTCTTTTCTCAATGAGCGCTACTAAGTCTTCAGCTATCACTGCCGTCGGTCGTCGTAAAACTGCCTCGGCTCGCATCCGTCTTTCTCGTGGTACGGGTGCCATTTCTATCAACGGCAAACCTCTTGAGGAATACCTCTATACCGAAGCCCTCGTTAAGTCGGCCACCGCTCCTCTCCGTACTGCAGGTATCGAGGGTCAAGTGGATGTGACCGTTAATGTAATCGGTGGTGGTCCTAACGGCCAAGCCGGAGCGATTTCTCATGGTCTCGCTCGAGCCATCCAAAAGATGGATCCTGCGCACCGCGCTCCCTTGAAGAAGGGTGGTTTACTCACTCGCGATGGTCGTATGCGCGAGCGAAAGAAGCCCGGTCGCCCTGGTGCCCGTAAGCGTTTCCAGTTCTCCAAGCGTTAATTCGCCGAGTCATTGGAATGTATCAGGCCCCAGTTTTGGGGCCTTTTTGTTGCCTAGATTTCTGTATTCAATCGCCTAATCTTCGTATAATCCTTAATTCACTCCTCTATGAAAGAGCAACTGACCAAAGTCGGTATCGTGGGCGCCTCTGGCTACACGGGCGAAGAGCTCGTGCGTGTTCTCGCTCAACACCCCCATGTGAAATTAGCCCAAGTTTGTTCGCGTTCGTTGGCCGGGAAATTTGTGGTCGATGAGTTGCCTCGTTTGCGGGGTGCGCTCGATGCTTCGTTAACTTTTACGGCCTCATCTCCAGCAGACTGTGCTGCTTCCGATGTGGATGTTTGGTTTCTCGCTTTACCTCACGGTGTAGCGACAGAATACGCACAGCCACTGGTGGCTGCGGGAAAACGTGTTTTGGATTTATCCGCTGATTTTCGGTTAAGAGATTTAGCCAATTATAAAAAATATTATGGCCATGATCACCCTGCACCTGCTCTCGCGGCTCAAGCACACTATGTGATTCCCGAGTTGCAGTTAGATGAGGCGTGGAAAAAGGCGAAGTTAATCGCTTGTCCGGGTTGCTACCCCACCAGCATACAAGTACCCTTGGTACCACTCTTGCGGGCTGGTTTAATCAAACCTGAACCAGGTCGGTTGGTGATTAATTCTGCCAGTGGCGTCTCGGGAGCAGGGAAGAAGGCAGACATACATTTCCTCTTTAGCGAGCGTGACGGATCAATTAAAGCCTATGGCATTCCTCAGCATCGGCATATTGCCGAAATTGAGGAAGCCTTTGCGGTCGCGGCTGGGCAACCGGTGGTGATTCAATTCAACCCGCATTTAGCCCCGATGCATCGGGGTATTGCCTCCACGATTGTCGTTCCCGCTCAGGGCACTACCATCGCTCAGGTTGAAGCTTGCTGGCAAAAAGCCTATGCAGGTCGGCCCTTCATCACGATTTTGAAATCCGGCGATTTCCCTGATACCGCTCACGTGGCTAATACCAATCGGGTCGCGATGTCGGCGGTGGTTGATACGCGGACAGGTAATCTCATTATTACTTCCGTGATTGATAACTTACTGAAAGGGGCTGGAGGCCAAGCCATCCAGGCTTTGAATTTAATGATGGGCTGGAAAGAAACGGCTGGTCTTCGTTAAATCTTTTATGGCGATTGAGTTTTTTCACGATTCACCGGGTATTACGGATGTCCCTGGCTTTCGCGTAGGGGCAGTCGGTTGTGATATTAGAAATAAAAACTTACCTCGGCTTGATTTAGCTTTGGTGGTGGCCGATCGGCCCTGTGCCGCCGCAGGAGTTTTTACCACAAATGATGTGAAGGCGGCCCCCGTCCGTTATTCGCAAGCGATTTTACTTTCTTCGCAGGGTCTGGTGCGTGGCGTTGTGGCTAATAGCGGTAATGCGAATGCTTGTACTTCAACGCAGGGTGATGCCGATGCTCGTCAAATGGCGGTCTTAGCCGCGACGGCGATTGGCTCTCCACAAGAGTCATTCTTGGTCTGCTCGACGGGTCGGATTGGTGAGCTTTTGCCGATGACGAAAATATCGTCAGGAATAACGGCTGCGGCCGCACGATTATCAACCGAAGCAAGCGAAGGTCAGAGGGCAGCAGAAGCGATTCTCACTTCTGACACTAGACCCAAAACAGCCACGGCACGTTTCACTTGGCGGGGTAAGAAAATTACTATCGCTGGCTTTGCCAAAGGTGCGGGTATGATTGAACCAAATATGGCGACGATGTTGGCTTTTGTGGCTACGGATGCGGCTGTTCCACCTTCGTATCTTAAAGCTAAACTACAAGAAGCGACCCATCAGTCTTTCAACTGTGTCAGTGTCGATGGTGATATGTCCACGAATGATACGGTGATTCTCTTAGCTTCAGGAGCCTCGGGTTTAACCGTGAACGAGTCAGCCGATGGTGCTCTCCAGAAACTTTTTCAGGAAGCACTCCTGCGGGTGTGTTTTGCTTTAGCCGAAAAAATTGTCGGTGATGGCGAAAAAATTACAAAGGTTGTTTCCGTTGAAATTTCTGGGGCTCGCCAACGTGCCGATGCCGAGAAAATTGCTCGAGCCATTGGCAATTCACTTTTAGTTAAATCGTCTTGGTTTGGTGAAGACCCTAACTGGGGTCGGTTGGCTGATGCGGCAGGCTATGCACGTACTGGTTTGGATGAAGCCAAACTGGATATTCACTATAATGACGTCCCCGCCGTCATCGGAGGGCGTCCTTTGCCTGAAAATAAGCCTCGCTGGAAGGAAATCGTTAAGGCCCGTCAGTTCTCGGTGCGTCTGAACCTTCACCTAGGCGATGCTCATTACCGTTTACTGGCCTCGGACTTGACGGACGGGTATGTGAATTACAACAAGAGTGAGTGATGCATTTGACATTGCCCACTCGCTCCGTCCGCTAAAACTTTAACCAGAAAGATGAATAATCCCGCTGCGCATAAAGCTGAGGTTTTACTCGAGGCGCTCCCTTATATCCAAAAATTCCGTGGCTCAACCTTCGTGGTGAAGTACGGCGGAAGTTTTATGGATGATCCTAATCCCGAAGGTCGCGACCGGGTTGCGACGGACATCGCTTTCTTAGCGGCGGTTGGCATTCAAGTGGTGGTGGTTCATGGTGGCGGTAAAGCCATCACCCGAGCGATGGATAGTGCTGGAATTAAATCCGAGTTTCGTGGAGGTATGCGCGTCACTGACGCCAACACGGTCAAGATTGTTGAACAAACCTTGAACGGAGAGATTAATACTCAGATTTGTGAATCGTTACGTGCACGTGGGGCCAATCCCTTGGGCATGCCTGGCAACCAAGTTAATCTTTGCGAAAAGTTTTTTGGTTCGGACGAAGCGGGTAACCCTGTGGACATCGGATACGTGGGTGATATCAAATTTGTGAAGGCTAAGTTGATTAAAAAAGCCCTCGCCGATGGTTTTCTTCCCGTGGTCTCACCGATTGCTCTCGATGCGGATGACCAAGCTTACAATACGAACGCCGATGTTGCCGCTGCTGCCGTGGCCGATTCTCTGCGTGCCCGCCGTTTAATTTTTATGAGCGACGTGCCAGGTCTATTGGCCGACCCGAAGGATCCCTCGACACTGATTACGACTCTTAAAGTCAGTGAAGTCGATGACCTTAAGAAAAAAGGCGTTATTGCAGGTGGCATGATTCCGAAGGTTGATAGCGCCGTAAAAGCGCTCAAGGAGGGTGTTCGTCGGGTTCACTTTATCGATGGGCGTGTGCCTCACGCGCTGCTCTTGGAGGTCTTTACCGACAAAGGAGTCGGCACTGAAATTGTTCACGGCTAATGAGCGACCCACTTTCGCCATCCTCTGACGAATCGGCTAAACTTTACGAGCAGTACGTCGCTCGCAATTATGCACCTGCCTCAATTACCTTGGTGCGTGGAGAAGGTACGCGAGTTTGGGATGCCCGCGGTAAAAGTTATTTAGATTTTGCTTCGGGTATTGCGGTAAATGCACTCGGACACTCGCATCCTGTTTGGGTGAAGCGTGTCGCCGAGCAGGCAGCAAAATTAGTGCATGTTAGTAATTTATACCGCAACGAACCTCAAGGTCGATTGGCTGCTTCGCTTTCTCAGTATTGTGGGGCAGGACGCGTTTTATTTTGTAACAGCGGGGCAGAGGCGAATGAAGCTCTGCTGAAATTAGCCCGCTTACATGGTAAGAAAAAA
>CANHRV010000077.1 GCA_947463395.1 Opitutia bacterium
AGAGCATACTTTTCGCGAAGTGGCGGAACAGGGATTCTGGGCGGGCATCACTCTTTATCCTGAATCAAAAGCCTCACCTCAGCGAGCGGTGGATATGCTGGAGACGATTTCGTCCCAGAATGTTTGGTTGAATAGCGCTTGTGATTGGGGACACAGCGATCCGTTAGCCGTGCCGAAAGCAGCTTTGGAAATGCGTCGACGAGGGCATTCCGCCGAAGTGGTGGACCGGTTAATTTACCGAAACCCTCTGCAATTTCTTTCTCAATGTCCTAAGTTTAAAAATCCTGGTGCGATTGCTTGAACTCTCGTGAAACTTTCCTCCGGACTTTCGTTAGCCTACTGCACCAATGTTCATCGCGGTGAAACCTGGCCGGAAACTTTCCGCTCTCTGCAAGAGCACACTCTTCGCGTCCGTGATCGAGTAGCCGCAGGCCAATCTTTTGCCATAGGCTTGCGTTTGAGCGATCAGGCTTCGCGCGAGTTGATGGAAGTGGAGACAGGTCGAGAATTTCGCCGATGGTTGGAAAAGGAAAATTGCTACGTCGCAGGCATCAATGGATTCCCTTTCGCTTCTTTCCATGGACGAACCGTCAAAGAAAATGTTTTTTCACCCGATTGGTGTCAGCCCGAACGACTCGCTTACACGCAGAGACTTTTTAATCTTTTAGGCGATTGGGGTCCGAACGACAGTCGAGGCACAGTTAGCACTTTGCCTGGTACTTTTAAGGGGTTTGCTCGCAAGGCGATGGAGCAAAAAACATTGCGGGAAAATATTTTAAAATGTGCGCAATTTTTAGCGCGCTGGCGCGATCGCTCGGGAATCGCTTTTAAGCTCGCTTTAGAGCCCGAGCCTTTGGGCTTAATCGAGAATACGGTAGAGACGATTGATTTCTTTGAGCAATTGCGCCGAGAAGAACCAGCCGCAGGTTTGGTTGATGATTTTTTGGGCGTGTGTTTCGATACATGTCACTTTGCCTTGCAGTATGAAGACGCAGCAAAGGCGATTCATCAGCTCAACACCTCGGGAGCTCCCGTAGTTAAGTTCCACTTGAGTTCAGCTTTGCGACTCAAACCCAGTGCCGCTTCTTTGCAGCGATTGGCTCGTTTGCATGAGCCTACTTATTTGCATCAGTGCTTGGGCAAAACCACGGCGGGTGAAGTGGTCCGTTTTAAGGATATTCCAGAAGCCCTGCAGGTAGTCCCCAGTCTTTCTTCTCTCGAAGAGTTGCGCGTACATTTTCACGTTCCTGTTCAAGTGGAAACGCTGGATAATGGATTATCTTCAACGCGTGACTACTTGCAGTCATGTTTAGATGTGATTGCTCAGTCGCCCCAGCGTTATCACGAATTAGAAATCGAAACGTATACATGGGAAGTATTGCCTCCTGCCTCCCGTACGGCGGATGTGGTCGATCAAATCGCAGCGGAGTATCACTGGGTGCTTGATGAATTAAAGACGCGAGGTATCAAACCTGTTTAAGTGTCTATGTCTGCTCGGTTTAAAGCATGGTTAGCGATTTCGCGTAGTTCGAATTTACCAACGGTTTGGTCAAACCTCGTCCTCGGCTGGATAACAGGGTTTGGTTTTTATTACTTAAACCAACCCGCCGCCGTTGTTCCTTCTGCTTCGTCTTATCCATGGTCGCTCTCGCTAGTACTACTTTTGCTTGGGGTCTCCTGTAGTTACGTGGGAGGGATGATTTTAAATGACGTTTGGGATCGAGATTGGGATGCACGTTATCGACCTGAGCGCCCGATTCCTGCGCAGTTAATCCACCCCCAGGTGGCAGGCATCGTTGCCTCGATTCTTTTAATTTTAGGATTTTTTCTTGCGGTCTTTGCATCACCTTCAGGCACGCGCCGTGAAACAATCATGGTGGCGGCACTTTTAACGATTGGCATCATACTTTATAATCGTTGGCACAAGGGATTTTGGGTTGCGCCTGTCGTCATGAGTCTCTGTCGGGTTGCTTTACCGATTTTAGGATTCTTCGGCGCCATGCCATCGAGTGTTGGTGTGCCATTATTTTTTGGAATTTATCTCATCGTTCTCGGAGCATTCACTTTACTTATCACTTGGGTCGCACGACACGAGTCGACCGATTCCTCACCCTCCTTTTGGGTCGAAGCGCTCTTTTTTTTGGCACCGATTCCCTTGATGTTTATTTTTCCCTTGGGTCGTAACGCCTGGTTTATTTTGGCGGTCTATTCCTGGTGGCTTCTTTATTCCAATTGGAAATACCCACTGCCACAGGGTGTTGGTGCAAGAGTGGCTAATCGATTGGCTTCTCTTCCTTTAATCGACGGATTATTTTTGGCCCCCTTTTTTTCACACTATCATGCCCTAGCGGAGAGCCGGCCTCAATTTTATGCATCCTTTGCTGAGTTAGAGTGGGGGTTCTTTATTCCCTCGATTTGTTTCTTGTTAGTGCTGATTTGGCGCAGGTGGATTCCCTCCACCTAATGAATGTAGCAGGTAGATTTTGTCTGATTTCGGGGAACTGAACTTGTCCTCGGGCGTCTTACTCATTCATTGTAATCACTCGTACTAATGGATGATGCCCTTGAATTAGATTTTTCGGTTTCTTATCGTCATCGGGTATTTTTTACCGACGGTGCTTTTGATTCAAAAAATCAGCGATTGGCAAAACTGGTAGCGGGAGCAAAAGTTTTACCCATAGTGGACGCTGGGTTGGTGGCTGCGCGGCCACAACTTTTACAAGAATTAGCAAGCTATGCTAAAGTACAGGGGATTCATTTTACTCGTCTTCCGCTTATCTTAACGGGAGGCGAGGCGGCGAAAAAGGATTCGGCGGTGGTGAAAGAAGTTTTGAGTGCCATTGAAATCGATAAAATTTGTCGCCACTCCTATGTTCTCGCTATCGGTGGCGGAGCCTTTCTCGATGCGGTGGGCTTTGCGGCGGCGACGGCTCATCGCGGCGTGCGATTAATTCGTATGCCAACGACAACCTTAAGTCAGGGTGATGCGGGTGTAGGGGTAAAAAACGGCATAAATACTTTTGGGAAAAAGAATTTTACGGGGGCTTTCGCTGTTCCTGCTGCGGTTGTCATCGACTTCGCATTTCTTAGTTCACTCGACAAACGCGGATTGCGAGATGGATTAGTGGAAGCGGTTAAAGTGGCGTTATTAAAGGATGCTAATTTTTTCCAAACTTTGGAAAATGAGTCCACTGCTTTGGCTTCGGGTGACTTAAAGGCAATCGCCCGTGCGGTGCGACGTTCGGCAGAGTTGCATGCCAAGCACATCGCTACCCAGGGCGATCCCTTTGAACAGGGTAGTGCTCGTCCTTTAGACATGGGACATTGGGCCGCACATAAGTTAGAATTTCTCACCCATCATTGCCTTTCTCACGGAGAAGCGGTGGCGATTGGTTTAGCGTTGGACGTCATTACGGCTCGCGAACTGGGTCATCTCGAGCCAGCGCTAGCTCATCGGGTAATCCATCTTTTACACCAATTAGGGTTTGAGACTTATTGCCCTGAACTCTTGCAAGCGGGTGGGGACGATCTTTGGTCAGGCTTAGAAGAATTTCGTGAACACCTCGGAGGCCAACTTTGTCTCGTTTTGCCAACGGGTCTGGGCCAATCGAAAAATGTCCATCAACTTGAGCGAGCGATGGTCGCGCGTGCGGTGAATGAATTAAAATCCATCCACCTTGGAATATGCGTCGCGCGGTCCTAAATGTTGTTGGTCTTTCGGCGCGGGATATTGAATCGGGTTTGATGCCCCGTCTGGCGGCTCGAGTCCGTCGTGGGGCTTGGACTAAAGTCAAACCCGCTTTTCCCGCCGTCACTTGCACGGCTCAGTCCGATTACTTAACAGGAGTGAGACCTTCGCAGCATGGCATTGTGGCCAATGGATGGTACGATCGTGCATTAAGTGAAGTTCATTTTTGGAAGCAGTCGAATCGCTTAGTACAAGCTCCCAAGGTTTGGGAAGTGATTCGAAAGCAACGACCATCGTTTAAGACGGCCAATTGTTTTTGGTGGTATAATATGGGAACCTCGGCCGACCTTTCGGTCACGCCTCGACCTATTTATCAGGCCGACGGGGGTAAAATTTTTGATATCGCAAGTTTTCCTTCTAAACTTCGTCCAGCTTTAAAAGAAGCTCTGGGCGAATTTCCTTTCCATACTTTTTGGGGCCCGCGGGCTGGCATCGAAGCGACACAGTGGATTGCCCATGCCGCATGCTGGATAGAAGAGAAGGAAAAGCCCGATTTAAATTTAGTTTATCTGCCTTATTTAGATTACGATTTACAGCGCTACGGCCCCAAAGATGAACGCAGTCTACAAGCTCGACGAAGAATGGATGATTTGGTCTGCGATTGTGCAGAGCGTCTTGAGAGTCAAGGTGTCGAAGTCATGATTTTGTCTGAATATGGAATCAC
>CANHRV010000078.1 GCA_947463395.1 Opitutia bacterium
GACACAGCGACGGACGTGATCGGCCGCATCGAAATACTCGCGCATCATTGCACCGATTCTCTGTTTCAAATCCCCAGGATAACCGAGAGCCTCGGCCATGATACCTTGTCGTTCTAACGAAAGTTGCTCGGTGGGACGTGTCACTTGGAAGTGAAGTTCACAACGCAAGCGTAGGAGACACGCTCTGGCTTCTTCGAATTTTTTATAATCGTTAGCCGGAAGTAATCCTGAAGTGGCGAGATTGGAACTACCAGCCGCACCGCGGAAAATACGAGCCAACCAGATACTGCCTTGGACATCGCGCAGAGCACCGACGCCATTTTTCAAATCAGGTTCTTGGAGGTAAGCGCTCCCGCCGGCTTTTTCGCGACGTTTACGTTGTGATTCGACAATCGACTTAGCCAAAGTTTGCCAGGATGAGCCACTGAGTAATTTAGCGACCTTATCGGCCAACTGATTATAAGAGTCTGTTGCACCACAAATGTAACGCGATTCCAAGAGAGCGACTTGTAGGTGTAAATCGTCTTTGGCGAAACTCGATGCTTCTGAAACCGTGCGAACGGATTGTCCGACCTTAAGTCCGACATCCCACAAGGGATAGAGAATTGTTTCGACGGCTTTTTTCGTCGTGGCGTTATGCGAAGGAACTAAAACCAAAAGGTCGATATCACTCAGCGGGCAAAGTTCGGATCGCCCATAACCCCCTGTGGCGACCAAGGTCAGACATTCGGCAGACTTCCCTGCTCTCAAGTAGAGCGCTTCGAGTATGATATCGATGGCATCCGACCGCAGTTTGACCACCTCAAGACTGGGGACTCCAGCGCGGTGAGCGGCGAGCTGGATTTCTCGCGATTCCTTCAAAAAAGCCTTGGTGCGCTCGATGATTTCCCCTTCCAGAGCCGCGGCTCCAGCTAGCCCATGTTGCAGAGCCGACTTACGCAATTCAGCGGCTGAGGTTTCAAATTGGGGGGACATGCAGGAAAGAAGACAAAATAACAAAGTTCACGGCATCAAGGCCATTGCAATTTCATAGTAAATCAACCTAGTAGAGTCATGTTTGAATGGCTTACCCAGTCTTGGCACGACATCTTTGAATTTTTTAAGCACTTTTGGTATCACATTCATAATACCGAAGGACTCAAAGAAACCATTCAAATGGGCGGTATCGCCCTGCTCTTTCTCATCATCTTCACCGAGACGGGATTATTAATTGGTTTCTTTTTGCCTGGAGATTCGTTGCTCGTCACTGCGGGCGTCTTATCAGCCACAAACGGTGAGCGTCTCGCACTCTTCGATCCTTGGACTTTGTGTTTCTTTCTGATTATTGCCGCGGTTTTAGGAGATCAGACCGGCTGGTGGTTGGGCAATAAATATGGTCATCGTGTGATGCAGCGACCCGATGGTTGGCTGATAAAGAAAAAACATATTCATGAAGCTCATGAATATTTCACCAAAGGTGGTGCCTTCTCCATTATTCTTGCTCGTTACGTTCCTATTTTACGCACCTTCGTACCCTTTGTCGCAGGCATGGGTGAAATGCCTTACCTTCAATTCTTCAAGTGGAATGTCTTCGGTGGCATTCTCTGGATTACTTCGTTAATTTGGCTTGGGCACTTTATCGGTGGCACGGCTTTAGCCGACAAGCTTCACAAAGTGATTCTCATCGTCATTATCGTTTCCTTTATTCCCTTGATTTGGAAAATCGCCAAACGATTTCTTACTTCGCGGGCAAAGGGAACCAAATCTTAAAGGTCGTACCCGTACGACTGGTCGATTCCAAAACGATATCACCACGGTGATCGCGTAAGATTCGCTTTACGATGGCGAGTCCCAAGCCTGTACCATCTTCGCGACTGGTAAAGAAGGATTCAAAAATCTTATTTTTAATTTCTTCGGGAACACCCAAACCTGTATCCGAAATATAAATCGCAATCACTTCCCCGGTAAGACCTTTTTCGGGAGAGACTTTGATTTTCAAACTGCCACCCGTCGGCATCGCTTGCACTGCATTGAGGAATAAATTCAGAAATACTTGCTGAATTTGCCCAGGATTACCCTCAACCAATGGCAAGCTCTCTTTAATTTCAGTGCGCACTAGGACGCCTGATTGTTGGAATTTGAGACGCAATAACAGGACGACATTTTCCACCAATTGTCGCATATCGATGGGCTTGAAAGCTCCCGATTGGGCTTTGCTCATGCCGAGCACGCGTGAAACCACTCCTTCCATGTGGAGAACTTTTTCGCGCATCACTCCGATGTCCTCCATCCGAGGGTCATCTTGAGCGAGACCTTGCGACAAAGTATCGCAGAGTAATTTTAGAACGGTCAACGGATTACGAATTTCGTGTGCAACCTCGGCAGAAAGCAGACCCAGAGCCGTTAAACGTTCACTGCGACGAAGGCCTTCTTCCACCGTGAACACTTTCGAATACAAACGGGCATTCTGAATCGATGAAGCACCGAAAGAGGAAAGTGCGGTGACGAGGTGTTTGTCGTCATCAGAGAAACGATAAGCCCCCATCGAAAGACAAACGAGAATACCAAAAGTATCATCCTCATAACGCACCGGCACGGCGAGCAATGAAGAGGTCGAAACCGGTGGAATGAGTTTCTTAAAAAGATACTCTTCCGTTTTTCCGACCAAGGGAATCACGATAGCACGATTCCGACTAATCGCTGTTCCCAAAGAGGTTTCATCTAAACTGAGAGACGGAGTGAAAACACTTCCAGCACAATCACCATCAACGACTTTCAAGTTCAATTGCTTACCACTACATTTGTAATAGGCCACCGCTCGAGCTCCTAAAAGCGCATGCGTGTGTTTAGCGAGTTCGGCGGCGATTCCAGGCTCGTCGCGTTCTCGGGCTAATTCTTGAGCCGCGGCAACTAATGATTCCAACTGAGCGGCCTTGGTTCGCAACTGACGCAGGAGCCAGATACGACCGACCGCTTTCGAAGCCTCATTGGTGAGAAGCGAGAGAAAAGAGACATCGGCTTCGGTGAAAGCGTTGAGTCGATCGGCATCACAATTCACGACCCCAATCACATTACCCATCAATTCCATGGGTACCGCTAATTCCGATTTAATTCCTTGGCGTAATTCCACATACCGCGGGTCTTTAGAAACATCGGGCACGAGCAGTGGACGGGCGTGAAGAGCGACCCAACCGGTGATTCCTTGGCCTAAAGAAAGTACGTGTTGTTCGGACTGAGGACCAAGTCCGTTGCTCACTTCGATGCGCAAATTGCCCGTGGTGGGCTCAAGCAATGCAATCGAAGCACTCGAGGCATTGAGCGTTTGAACAATTTCCGAAAGAATGAAATCCAACGCTTCACGCGGATCTTCCGTGGCATTCACAAAAGCCCCGACTCGATACAAACAATCGAGAACGCGAGCATCGCGGGGACGCTCTTGGGCTCGATCAGGAGGGCTCATCGTAAAATTATAAAGAGTGATCCATGTCTAACGCAGGAGCGTCGACACTGGTTCGTCCGATAACCACGGCAGGCACACCAGCCACGCTGGTATGAGGAGGAACATCTTTCAGCACAACGGAACCAGCACCGATTTTGGCACCTTCACCAACGGTGATATTGCCCAAGATTTTGGCTCCGGCACCGACCAGAACACCGGAACGAATTTTGGGATGGCGATCACCGCGAGCTTTTCCGGTACCACCAAGAGTGACAGCGTGCAGGAATGAGACATTGTCACCGACAACAGCGGTTTCACCAGCAACGAAGCCAGTGGCGTGGTCGAGGAGGATGCCGACGCCGAAGCGTGCGGCGGGGTGAATATCAACCGCGAGGTGTTCGGACATGAGCGACTGCAGATGAGTCGCCAAATCACGACGTCCTGCTTTCCACAAAGTGTGAGCCAGGCGATGAAGAGAAATCGCATGGTAACCCTTGAACCAGAGGAAAGGCACGAGGGCGTGTTCGGTCGCGGGGTCGCGTTCCAAGGTCGCCCGAATATCCGCGCGCATCTGAGCTAAGACTTCGGGATCGAGTTTGATGGCTTCCATCAAAGCCGATGCCAGTGCCTCAACATCATGACCTGTGGGGGCGATACGTTCGGAAAGACGTTGTACGATACCTTCTGCAAAATTCTTACGATCAAGAACATAGCGTTTAAGCATCCCTGACAAAACGGGTTCGTCCTTAGCGATTGTTTCGGCACGACGGTTCAGTTCTGCCCAAAGGGAAGCTTCGGTGGCGCATACCACGGCAATGTTTCTTGCATCAGCCATACCCCCTTATTTCGCCCTTTTCGGTGATTTGGCAACCCATGAGTCAAAACTTTATTAAAAAACTCCTGAAAATTGGACAGAACCAAGGTATC
>CANHRV010000079.1 GCA_947463395.1 Opitutia bacterium
AGCCATTGAAAGGGGGCTTGACCGTGGGGGCTGGCGGGCTACAACCGACCCTCAACCTAGCGTAGAACCATGGCAAATCCGAAACGTAAACAGTCCAAGCGCCGCAGTCGCCTCCGTCGAGGAGCCAACCAATTCCGCGCTCCCAAACTTGTCCGCGACGCCGAGTCAGGTGCACTCCGTCGCTCTCACCGCGTTGACCCCAAAACGGGTAAATACCGCGGTCGCCAAGTCATTGACACCGAGGCTTAAGGCCTCTGTTCGGGCTTAGCCCGTTAAACCATGAGCGAAACCTCAAGGCCCAGTGGATACAAAATAGCTCTCGATTGCATGGGAGGCGATTTAGGTCCCTCTGAAGCAGTCGCTGCGGCAGCACTGGCTATTCGTGATGGGGTGATTGGTCCTGATGACACCATCATTCTGGTCGGACACGAGGATAACCTTCGGTTGCTGGCCGTCGAAAACCGGATCATCAAATCCAAGCGAATCGAATTTAAAAATGCAGCTTCCATCGTGCAGCCCGATGATGCTGCGATGACTGTTATCAAATCGAAGCGCGATTCTTCGATGATGATTGCGCTCGATTTACTCAAATCAGGTGAAGCCGATGTCGTTGTTTCCACTGGTAATACCAAAGCCCTTGTTGCTGCTGGGACTATTAAGGTGAGACCAATGGAAGGAGCCGAACGCCCAGCACTGGCAGCAATTATGCCACGACGAGAAGGACACTTTGTGATGCTCGATGTTGGAGCCAATCCTGAAGCCAAACCCGAACATCTTGTACATAATGCCGTTCTCGGATCGATTTATGCGCAGAGTGCACTTGGCATCGCACAACCTCGCGTAGGATTACTAACCGTTGGAACCGAAGAAGGTAAAGGCGGTGCACGCATTAATCGAACGCACTCCATACTAAAAGCGATGGGTGAGAAAATTAATTACATTGGCCCTGTTGAAGGCTTTGATGTTTTTGGCGATGCCTGTGATGTCGTTGTGACCGACGGATTTACGGGGAATGTCATCCTCAAGACCATCGAAGGACTCGTTTACATGCTCCGTGACATGGTTGGGCAAAAGGTCAAAAGTAACCCAGTTTACTTGGCTGGTGGGATTGCGATGTTCCCCCTTTTACGTGAACTCAAAGGCAAACTTAAACCCGAGCAATATGGCGGCGCTCCTCTTTTAGGACTCTCGGGATTAATCATGAAGGCTCACGGTTCGAGCAATCGTCAAAGTATCGCGAGTGCCATTCGACTCGGAATGGAGGCACTCGGACATGGGGCTAATCGTCGTATGTTAGCTGCCTTAGCCGAAGCCAATACCGTTATTTCTTCGACTCCCGTCGAAGAGTGAGGATTTTTGTTCACTTCCAGCCCAGTCGGGGCTTACCTCTATCCTTTTGATGAATCCTGCACTTCCATCGGTCTTCATCCGTTCCCTCGGAGTATACACTCCAGAAAAGAGACTCACCAATGAAGACCTTTCCAAGATGGTGGATACCAACGATGAATGGATTAAAAGTCGTTCGGGTATCGCCGAACGTCGTATTGCTGGACCTCAAGAAAACCCATCGGATATGGGAGCTTGGGCTGGAGCGAATGCACTCAAAAACGCCGGTCTTAAACCTGAGGACATCGATTTGCTCATTGTGGCAACCATGACCCCAGATGTGCCCTTCCCTTCGACCGCTTGCCTTTTACAATCCAAACTTGGCCTACGCCGAGATATTCCTTGTTTCGATATTTCGGCAGCGTGCTCGGGATTCGTTTTTGCCCTGCAAGTAGGTCACGACATGATGCGCTCAGGCAATTATCAACGAGCCCTCATTGTCGGAAGTGAAAAACTTTCTGGTGTTTTAAATTGGGAAGATCGCACGACGTGCGTTCTTTTTGGTGATGGTGCTGGTGCTGCGATTCTGGAAAAAACTTCCGAGCCTAGTGTGGGCATTCTCGGTAATCTTCTCGGTTCAGATGGAACTAACGCCGAATTGATTCACAGCGTGGCTGGCGGTTCAGCGAAACCAACCACACCCGAGACACTGCAAAATCGGGAACACTGTTTGCGCATGAATGGCAAAGAAGTATTCAAGCTCGCCGTTCGAGTTATGTCTGAATCGTGCGAACGCGTCCTAAAACAATGTGGCGTGAGTTCTGACCAAGTCGCTTGGTTTATTCCACACCAAGCTAATTATCGCATTTTAGAGGCGGTAGCGGGGCAACTTAATGTCGGATTAGACCGATTTCCCTCAAATTTAGACCGTTATGGGAACACCTCAGCTGCTTCAATCCCTTTAGCCCTTGAAGAGGCTTGGCGAAATGGAAAAATCAAGCACGGTGACTTAATCCTTCTCGTCGCTTTTGGCTCCGGACTTACTTGGGGCGCTACCCTACTTCGCTGGCATGAACCTAAAAAATAAAATTTTTTCCGTCATTTTTGCACTTCTGCTGACGTTAACCTGTCGAGCTGAATTCGTTTTCAAAAACGATCGCTGGCAAGTTAAAGAAAATACTACCAGTGATGTCACCCCTGTCTCTGACCTTCCTCGAGTTCTGGAATTAATGAATCGAGCTTCAGCGGCAATGGCCGAAGGTAATTATTCTCGATCTCTCAGCCTGTGGGATGAAATCGCTGAGAAACAACATGGTAAAGAAGCCGAAGCTATCGCTCTCATCAATCGTGCACGTGTTCACATTTTGCGCGGACAGTTTGAGCCAGCTGAAAAAGACGACCTCGATGAATTTTTCAAACGTCACTCTAACTACGTTAATTTCGGTGAAGCCGTTGAAGTGATGTTTGATATCGCTAATCGTTTAGCAGCTGGGGAACGTCCCCGTTTAGGCGGTTGGATGCCTTGGTTCAAAGACCGACTTCACGCGCTATCAGTTTATGAGAAGGTGATAAAAAATGCACCCAATGGCCCTCTCGCTGACAAAGCCCTCATACGCATGGCTCGACTCGCCAATGCGGAAGGTCGCACTGAAGAAACGGCGACCGCCTTGGAGCGACTCGTAAGCGACTACCCTGATTCAAAATTTACCCCAGAAGCCCTAGAGCGACTCGCAAGAATGCGAAGCGATGAATCCTTAGGAGCCGACTGGGATCAAGCCAAGATGATTGCGGCCGCTGATCACTGGCGCACTTTAATCAATCAATTCCCCAACGACCCTCGAGCCAAGGATGCAAAGGACCAAATTAAAATGCTGATGGATCGTGCCGCTCGTGCGCGACTAAACTTAGCCAAGTTTTATTGGTTCAAACGCAATAATCCCGAGGCAGCAAAACTCATGGCCAATGCCTCCCGCAGTATCGCACCGAATTCCGATGCAGCACGTGAGGCAGAAAAATTGCTCATCGATATCAGTAACTTCCCCAATCCACCACCAACCTTAGCCGATCGCATCCTCGGCCCCTACCCTCGCCCTTCCTCGAACACGGAAGTAAAACCCAAAGTCGTGGGTGATGAAATGGATGAGCTGGGCTTCCGAAAAGAATCCCCCGCTGGAACGGGGACGAAGAATCCATGAATCTTTTTTCAAAAAGCCTTTGCCTCTTCCTTGGTCTCGTCAGCCTTTGTCTGGCTGGTTGTTCTGCTTACCAGTGGGGCGGACCGAAACCTGCCTTTCGATCCATCGAAATTGCGACGGTAAAAAATTCCACCTCACGTCCTGGAACTCATGCTGTTCTGCAACAGAAACTCATTGAATTCTTTGCCGCCGATCCACGCATCAAGATTGGTCTAGGAGACGCTAAGCTAGAAACCGAAATTGTTGAATACACTCGAGCAGGACAGACAACCAGTTCAACAGATTCGTACACTTACACCAGTTTCCGAATCACCATTAAAGTGCAGTGCACTTTAACGACGAATCAAGGCAAGAAAGTCCTATTCAAGGATCGTCCTTTTACCGCCTCTGCCACACTCCAACCCATCGGTGACAGCGCTTCGGAGGAGAGAAGTCTCGCCCCGACCCTCTTTGCCGATATCGTTTCACAAATTCGTCAAGCCTCTACAACTGCTTGGTAATCCATGTCTTCACTGATTATTGCCCCCTCGCTTTTAGCCGCTAACCACGGTGAGTTTGCCCAGGGCATTAAAGTCATTGAAGAAAACGGTTTAACCTGGGTTCACCTCGATGTGATGGATGGACATTTTGTGCCCAACATTAGTTTCGGTCCACAACTCGTCGCTGACCTCCGTCCACGCACGTCTTTATTTTTTGATGTGCATTTAATGCTCCAA
>CANHRV010000080.1 GCA_947463395.1 Opitutia bacterium
CTGTCGTTTTCCATAATTAGAGGAGGGGATTGAGTCGGGTTTGAACGTTTTGAGATTAGCGGATTGACAGGAACAGCAATACAAAATCTCTCTAATGTTTCAGGTTTCGGGCGGTAGCGCAGTCTGGCTAGCGCATCTGCTTTGGGAGCAGAGGGTCGTGGGTTCGAATCCCACTCGCCCGACCACCTGACGATTTTTACCCGAAATTAACACATTTAAGTGTAAACGAGGGTTTGTTTTTCCTTCAAAATAGTGACGTGGTTGGCCTGCTGTGGAAGCGTAGAAGCCTCGGTTTTCCCAATGATTTTGGCATCTAAGCCCAAGGTGCTAGCGAGGGTCACGACCTCGTTCGCTCGTTCAGGGGTGATGTAGATTTCTAAGCGGTGACCCATGTTATAAACTTGGTGCATTTCCTTTTCTGGGGTGCGGCTGACGCGGGCAATCTCAGCAAAGATGGGGGGCGCTGTGAATAAGTTGTCTTTAATAAAATGCACTCCGGCGCCGAATCGACGGCATTTTACCAGGCCTCCGCCTGAACAATGAATGATCCCTTTGATGACATCGGGACTGAATTCTTTAAGTAAACGTATCACGAATGGTGCATAGGTGCGCGTTGGCGAAAGCAAGGCTTGGCCTACCGTCATGTTCGATTTGGGTAACGGTGAATCAAGACGGTGTGGTCCGCAATACGCCAAATCTTCAGGCATCGCATGATCATAGGTCTCGGGATACTTTTCTGCATAGTATTTAGAGAGTAATTCATGTCGTGCACTGGTTAGTCCGTTTGAACCAATACCACTATTTTTTTGTGATTCATACTTACTCTGACCGCTGGAAGAAATTCCGACGATAGCTAGACCAGGCACAATGCGTGAAGCATCGATGACAGAATTGCGTGGTATAATGGCGGTGGCAGTCGAATCAACGGTTAGGGTTTGAGTGAGATCGCCCACGTCAGCCGTTTCGCCACCACCTGATTGAATGCCAAAGCCATGTGCGCGTAGCATGGCTAAAACTTCTTCCGTGCCTTCAATTAACTGGGCTAAAATTTCTCCAGGAATATTTTTAGCGTTACGATTAATTGTTGAAGATAAAATTACGCCCGAAGTGACACCGACACAAAGAAGGTCGTCGATATTCATGACAATGCTGTCCTGTGCAATGCCGCGAAATACTTTCGCATCGCCCGTTTCCTTCCACCATAAATAAGCAAGCAGAGCTTTGGTGCCCGAACCATCGGAGTGTGTAACAACGCCTTGGGTGGCATTTCCTGTTAAATAATCAGGGGTGATTTTACAAAAAGCGCCTGGGAAAATCCCGCGGTCTAATTTATCAACGGCAGCATGCACTTCGTCTTTCGAGGCCGAAACGCCTCGGGCAGCATAGCGCTGAGAATCGGGGGATGGCTTGCTATTGTGCGACATAACTCTTGTCTACTTATCTCCTTCGTCTCTGGGGGGTCAACGCACATCTCCGGTGAATACAATGACCAATTCGTTTTCGTATACTTTTCTCCGTCGCCTTACTTGGGTTATCGTCTGGGGGGGCCTCTTTCTTCTTTTTCTTCAACCTTGGAAGCCCCGAAATCCTGCCCTTGAGCAAATAAAAGATCAGTGGATGATGGCTCATCAAACGAAAAACATGGCGGCCATGGAGGCTCTTTTTTATGGAGATAAGTTGGATGAGGAGATGCGCTCTCGTTGGCGAACGGTCATCCTGCAGGAGTTTGATTTACCCCTGCGTTCCGTGTCGGTGAAACCTCTTTCCGATGGAACGATTTTCCCGCCTCATACGGACTCGGCTTTTACCCCTGTCGCACAAATGACGATTACTTATGCTGACCCTAATCATTTTACGGTCACCTATTACATTGGTAAAAACCCCTCGGGAGTTCACCGAATTCTATTATTTAATCCTTAATCTTTGACGGATTCTTGACACACGCCCGTCGCTGTTCACTTATAACCCTTTCACATGGCTGATAAAAACGATAAACGTCCTGAAAATGTTGCGGGCAAATTTTACGTCGACTCGCAGTGCATCGATTGCGATCTCTGTCGCGAAACCGCCCCCGCTTTCTTTGCTCGTCATGATGACGGCGGATATTCTTACGTCTTTAAACAACCAGAAAGCCAAGAAGACATCGATAAGTGCATGGAGGCTCTTGAGGGTTGCCCCGTTGATGCGATTGGTAAAGACGGTGATAGTTAAGTTTTAACTGCTTTCCGAAAGAACCCCGCTCAGCGGGGTTCTTTATTTTTAGTTCCGCTCGACCCGCCGTCTGAAGGGTTTAGTCTTAAAAAATGAGCGTGAAAATATCTTGCGACTATTTGGGCGATTTGCGGGTGCGTGCGATTCATGGGCCATCTGGAACTGAATTAATCACCGATGCCCCCGTTGACAATCAAGGCCAAGGCCGATCCTTCTCCCCGACGGATTTGGCAGCGACAGCGATGGCGACATGTATCATCACGATTATAGGCATCCATGCCCGTCAGATGAATTTGGATTTAAAGGGAATGAAAGTAGAAGTGGAAAAACAGATGAGTGTGACACCGCCGCGACGTATTGCTCGATTGGATTTGGTGATTACAATGCCTTCGGGTATTAAAGAAGAGCATCGTCCGCGCTTAGTCCGTGCCGCCGAAGCTTGCCCTGTTAAGCAATCCTTTCGCGAGGACACGATTATCGAGTGTCGTTGGATTTGGGCATAAAAAATGCGGCCGAAGCCGCATTTGGATAGGATCCTAATTTCAATCAGTGACTGCAACCGCAGCCACCATGGCCACAGCCACCGTCTTTTTTCTGACTGGATTCTTCTGTGCTGCAGCAACCTTCGGAAGAAGATTCCTGGTCGGAGCATCCACAACCTCCTCCACCGCCCCCACCGCAGCAACCACCAGCTTGGTGTGGATGGCCGTGGGCAATTTCGGTTAGTTCAGCCGGGCGGACAGTGACCACCTTGATATCAAAATAAAGAGTTTTGCCAGCAAGCTCATGGTTGCCATCGAGCACGACCTCTTTCTCATCGACGTGACGAATCACGAGAACGCGCATGCCGATATTGGTTTCGGCATGGAAGCGCATCCCCACTTCAACCTTATTATCGCCAAAGCGATCGAGAGGAACTCGCTGGATGAGTTTTTCGTTATACTCGCCATAGCCGAGCGCCGGAGGCACCACGACGGATTTTGTTTCGCCAGCAGTCAGTCCTTCGATGCCTTGTTCCAATCCAGGAATAATATTCTTGGCTCCGTGCAAATACTCCATCGGGCCAATTCCTTGGGAAGTGTCCAAGACATTTCCTTTTTCATCTTTTAAGGTGTAATCAATACTGACCACCATTTCATTAGCGACGCGCATGGTTTTAATTTAATATGAAAAATTGCCGAAGCAAGGAGAACTAAGCATTAACTGGCTTAATCCGCTGAACCTTCCAGTCGGCGAACATCATTGCCGACGGGAGGAATGGACTCCAATTCGTCACGGCTATTGGTTCCGCCTAATTCTCGTAAACGTTCGCCTTGCGGACGAACTCGCCCTTCGTAACTCCCGATTGCGAGATTAAAACTTTCCACGGCTGCGTTTAATCCTTTGCGGACTTTTCCGAAATGTTCGACGAATTTGGTAACACGATCGTAAAGCTCAGTCGCCTCGCGGGCAATGCGGTCGGCATTCTCCGCTTGTTGATGTTGTTGCCAGGTTCGATTAATCGCACTGAGGAAACCAATCAGCGTTGCGGGAGTGGCAAGCAGGATACCGATTTTACCGGCTTCTAAAATTAATTCGTTATCACCTTCCAGCGCCGTACTGAGAAGAGATTCAGCAGGCAGAAACAGGACGACACGATCGAAGGGCTTTAAGCCCGTTTTTTCGATGGCCTGTGGGTAGTTTTTGGCCGCGAGATCGCGAATGGTTTTGGATAGTTTAGCGGCGTGGGCTTTGACTAATTCGCGTCGGTTAGGCGCATTTTGTTCGGCAATGGCGACGTCGAAATCGGGTACTTTAGCATCGATAATGATACCACGATTACCAGGAAGTTTAACAATTAAATCAGGACGCGATTCATCTTGGGAAACTTGTTCATTGAAATCGCAATGCGGGCTCAGGCCAGCGGCTTCTACCACTCGACGCAAAGTCTGTTCTCCCCATTTACCGCGATGTTGAGATGACTTTAGCACAGCGGTAAAATCGTTCGTGCTCGAGGCTAAAACAGAAG
>CANHRV010000081.1 GCA_947463395.1 Opitutia bacterium
AGAAAAATCCGATGAAGAGAGAGGAAAAAGTCGCTAATCCCCATGAGACTGAACCTGCTGAGGCCAACAAGAGACCAATCCGTAATAGCGTGCAAAGAATGAGGTAGGTAAAAGCGAGTAACCAAGTGCCACCCTGACGAGACTGAATCCTCTCCAGAAGCCACTTTTTCATTGTGGAAGTTATGACTGTGAAACTCATGGCGGAGCGAGAAGATTAGTGAGGAGATTATTGATGAGGTACTTCGTCGATACCTTGGCCACCCCAAGGGTGACATCGAATAAGACGTTTAATCGTCAACCAAGTTCCCTTAAAAAGTCCAAAACGTGTATAAGCAGTTACCGCGTAATGAGAACAGGAAGGGTGAAAACGGCAACCTGACCCAGGAATTAATCGGTGTAAAAGTTTCGAAACAAAACGCTGATAGAAGAAAATGGGGCCTAAAGCCACCCAAGTCAGCCAATGTGGACGTTTTTGATTCATCCCTTTTGTTTGTTTATGACGCCAGCAATCGCCGTGACGTAGAGGCGTTTCAGTTGTGCCAAAGGCTTTTTTAGCATGCTTGGCCGAGCAATCAAAACAACCTCCCAGCCCGCAGGGACCAGTTGCGAATCCGCTCGAAAAATCTCGCGAGCCAGACGTTTGGCTCGATTGCGGTTTACCGCCAAAGGAATCGACTTCTTTGACACGACCACAGCAAAGCGTGCAGGAGAATGGCTGGTGGCTTTGCCAAGATTCAAAAGAAAAGGCCCGCAATCTAAGCGCGAGCCTTCGTGGCGGAGGCGTGAAAAATCGGCCGAAGCACGAATTCGACGCTCCCGCGGGAGACGCATCGGATTAGGAAGCGCCGAGGCGCTTACGTCCAACCTTACGACGGTTAGCTAAAACCTTGCGACCGCTGGAAGACTTGGAGCGAGCGCGGAAGCCGCACTTTCGTGCGCGGGCAATCTTGGAAGGACGATAGGTGGGTTGCATGGCTTAAAGGCATAGCCAAGGGCACCCCGCCTTGGGTGTCAAGCCCCACACTTCCCTCCTTGGCAGAAGTCAAAAGTCTGTGAAGATAGACCCGCCCAGATCCGCCTCTATGCGACCACCTCCCCCCAAGGCCTATCTCAACCAAGAGTTCATGATGAGCCCTCAAGCCCGAACCCTTCGGGTGATGGCAGAACTCAGTGAGCCTTATCAGCGATTCAAGAAGTACGGAGTCCGCAATACGGTGGTGATGTTTGGATCTGCCCGCACGGTCTCTTTAGAAAAAGCGCGTGCGAAAATGACCGAAGTGCAAAATGCCATCGCCAAGGGTGAGTGCACCCCAGCTGAAGCGAATGCACGATTAAAAATGGCGGAGTTAAGTTTACGCACAGCCCCCTACTACGAAGCCTGTCGCGAACTTTCGCGTGAGATGACCAAATGGTCATTGAGCCTTCCCGAATGGGATCGGTTTCTTATTTGCTCTGGTGGTGGACCGGGGATCATGGAAGCGGCGAATCGTGGAGCCCATGAAGCCCATGGTCGCTCTGTCGGTCTCGGTATCGCCCTTCCCTTTGAACAGGAACACAACATCTACGTTACTCCCGAATTAGATTTAGAGTTTCATTACTTCTTCGTTCGTAAGTACTGGTTCCTTTATTTAGCTAAAGCCCTCGTGGCTTTCCCTGGTGGCTTCGGAACTTTTGATGAGTTGTTTGAAATGCTAACCCTTATTCAAACAGGCAAAACCAAACGTCATTTCCCTATCCTGCTCTACGGATCCGATTTCTGGCGGAAGGTGCTTGATTTCAATGTTTTCCATGAATGGGGAATGATTTCTGAAGATGATCGGGATCTCTACCATCATGTAGATAGCGTGACCGAAGCACGCGACCACCTCATTCAAATCATCACTGAGAAATACCTGAAGCACGACGACTAGTCCGACAGCAAACTCAGTCATCCATGTCATTCATCACCCTTCAGCCCTTTCTCTATTTTTTATTAGGCGCCGTTGTTCTCATCGCTTGGGCGAAAGAAGTTCAACAGCGTAAAATCAAAGCCACCCCCGAGGGTTTTTGGCCTGGAACAACTTCTGCCTCACTGGCTTCGGTACTTCTTTCCATCAGTGGAGTCATTCTAATCACGCTCGCAGAAAGTTGTGTGGAAATTCGCTATCAAGTGGCCCACGAGCAGTCAAATTTAGCGGCCATTACATTACTGTCATTACTTGGTGCAGCGGTAGTTGAAGAAGTTGTTTTTCGTGGCTTCGTTGCTCCAGCCCACCTCACTGGTCTGAAACTACTGTTGGTCGTCCTCATGGGTTCTGCCGTCTTTGCCCTCTTTCATGGTTTCAACATTTCATCAACCCAAGGGAAAATCAGCTACCTCTTCGCCTTTTTAACTTCAGTTTGGCTCTACTTCGCTCGCTTTAATCCATTGAATCCTCAACGTTCACTTCTGCCTTGTTTAGCGGGTCACTGTGTTCGAAACCTTGCGGTGTTTGGCATCAAATTGGCTCAGGGTTTTATCACCTTTCACTGATGTTTATGAAAGAGGATGGAACCATTAGCCAATGGGAAGCTGGTGTTGTAACGCATTCAGCCAAGGAAACAGAGGCGATGGCGGCAGCTTTTGCAGAGCTTTTACCTCCCGATCATATCTTAACCCTCGAGGGTGATTTGGGTGTTGGAAAAACCACCTTTGTTCGTGGTTTGGCTCGAGGCCTCGGTATTCATGATGAAATCACCAGCCCCTCATTCGCCCTTCTTCATGTCTACCAAGGAAAGCGACAACTACTCCATATCGATGCCTACCGATTAAAGCAATCATCTCAATTTGATGATCTAATGGTATGGGATATCGTCCAATCTCCTTGGAACATGGTTGTCGAATGGCCTGAAAAAATTGCTGACCGCCTTCCCGCAGGCCATTGGAAAATAAAGGCTGCCATCATTGCTGAGGGCAGCCATCGTTTTACTCTGACTCGTCTCTAATCCTTACTTATCGAAACGTTTACGCTCGTTTTCCGTGAGGTAGCGTTTGCGAATACGAATGAAGTTAGGCGTAACTTCGACTAGTTCATCGGACTCGATATATTCTAAGCAGGCTTCGAGCGACATCTGTCGGGCAGGTTTAATTTTGGCCAAATCATCTGAACCCGCAGCCCGAACGTTAGTCAGTTTTTTGTTAATCACTAAATTAATGATTAAGTCGTTATCCTTACAATGTTCGCCCACGACTTGGCCTTCATAAATCTCGTCCCCTGGTTTAACGAAGAAATCACCGCGATCGTAAAGACGATCCAATGAATAAGCGGTCACCTGACCCAAATCACCCGAAATCATAACCCCAGCTGCGCGACGTGGTGCCTCGCCCTTAACTGGCTCATAGCCCAATAAATTATGGTACATCACAGCCTCCCCACGAGTGGTCGTTAGCATCAAGGTGCGCAGACCGAAAAGAGACCGTGAAGGAATCTTAAACTCCATATGGATCCAACCGCTAGTACCCGCTTTGGCGTCCATCGAGCGCAGTTCACCACGACGGCTTAGAACCAAAGCCATCACATCGCTTTGCGAGGCTTCAGGGCAGTCCACCGCCAAAGTTTCGACAGGCTCACATTCAACTCCGTCGATTGTCTTTAAAATAACCTGAGGCTTACCGACAGAAAGTTCATAACCCTCTCGACGCATGGTTTCGATTAACACACCCAAGTGCATTAACCCGCGACCTGAAACCTGAAAGGCTTCGGCGCCCGGTTCGCGCTCCACCCGAAGAGCGACATTCTTTTCAAGCTCTTTCGCTAAACGTTCACCGACCTGACGACTGGTAACAAACTTACCATCGCGACCAGCAAAAGGAGAATCGTTTACTCGGAAAGCCATCGTCACCGTTGGCTCGTCCACTTTTACTGGAGGCATAGGACGAGGATTTTCGATATCGGTAATGGTTGCACCGATTTCCACATGTTCCAAACCAATCACAGCACAGATATCGCCAGCGGTAACCTCTTCGGCTTTGATTCGACCGAGGGCCTCAAAAACTTCGACCTCGAGCGTGCGTTGTTTAAATTGTTCGCCCGTACGATTAATAAGCATGACTGGCATGGAAGGACGAATCCGGCCAGCCGTGACTCGACCCACTGCAATTCGACCCACATAATCACTATACAAAATCGCCGTGA
>CANHRV010000082.1 GCA_947463395.1 Opitutia bacterium
GAGGCAGAAGGAGTGAATCCCCTGTCACACTTTTAGACAGAAGAGATGCTTTAAGAGCACTTTAGCGGAAAACCACCGTCTTATTTCCAGCTAATAAAACTCGGTCTTCCACCACGGCACGTAGACCACGTGCGAGGACTACCTTCTCAATGTCTTTACCCAAGTGAGCCATATCCTCGGGGTTTTCCGAGTGATCAACACGGATGACGTCTTGTTCCACGATCGGGCCTTCGTCCAATTCTGCCGTGACATAGTGACAGGTAGCTCCAATTAATTTAACGCCCTTTTCATGGGCTTGGTGGTAGGGCTTGGCTCCAGCAAAAGAGGGCAGGAAAGAGTGGTGGATGTTAATGATTTTTCCAGCGAAGTCTTGGCAAAGTTGTTGGTCGAGGACTTGCATGTAACGAGCCAAAACAATCAGGTCGGCTTTTTCCTTTCGGAAAATTTCCCCCATCTTTTGATAAGCACTGGTTTTGGTTTCAGCAGTTACGGGAATATGGAAAAAGGGCAGACTATGCGCTTCGACGACTTTGCGGTGATTTTCGTGATTAGAAATCACGCATGGAATAACAAAAGGGAAGTCTTGGGCAACGTAACGTGCTAAAAGGTCATAGAGGCAGTGTTCTTGTTTGGAACAAAGTACGATAACTCGTTTGGGTTTGGTGGAGTCAGAAATTTTCCACTCCATCTTAAACTGCTGGGCGATGGGGCTAAAATGCTGGGTAAAATCCTCCGCAGGAAAGTCAAGCGACTCGGCATTGATTTCGACGCGCATGAAAAAGCGCGAAAGTTCGACCTCGGAGTGCTGACTAGCCTCAGTAATCCAGCCACGGTGTTTGGTGATAAACCCAGAGACCGCGGCAACGATGCCCGTGGTGTCCGGGCAGGAGAAACTGAGGGTAAGGGTTTGCGCCATGGGAGGAGGATGTGTGGGACGAGGTTACAGCGTCAAGTCGCGGTCACTCCAGCCAGAATGAAGAATCTAAACCCGCCCATTAGTGGGTTTAAGAGTGCTTTGAAGGCTTTTCTAGGGGATTGACCAACCTTTCGGGCTTATTACCGTGAACCTTCACTTTTAACCAAGATGGCCAAAACACTGTTCCAGAAAGTTTGGGAAGCCCATACGGTACGTCAGTTACCGAATGGCCAGACCCAGCTATTTATCGGTACTCACCTCATTCACGAGGTGACGAGTCCGCAAGCCTTCGGGATGTTGCGCGACCTTGGCCTTAAGGTGAAATTCCCTCACCGTACTTTTGCGACGGTAGATCACATCGTTCCAACAAACGAACTGAAGGAGCCTTATTCCGATCCTATTGCGCAAGAGATGATCGAAGCTCTGCGTAAAAATACGAAGGATTATGGTATTCGCTTTTTTGATACAAGTACGGGTATGCAAGGGATTGTCCACATGGTTGGTCCTGAGCAGGGTATTACTCAACCAGGCACAACGATTGCTTGTGGTGACTCGCACACAGCTACGCACGGTGCTTTTGGTGCGATTGCTTTTGGTATCGGTACGACGCAGGTGCGCGATGTCTTAGCGACTCAAACGCTTTCTCTTAGTCCTCTCAAAGTTCGCCGCATTGAAGTGAACGGCAAGTTGCGACCTGGGGTTTATGCTAAGGACGTTATTTTGCATATCATCCGTGATTTGGGAGTGAATGGTGGTATCGGTTTTGCTTACGAGTATGCAGGCTCTACCTTTGATAATTTCTCTCTCGAGGAGCGTATGACGGTTTGCAACATGTCTATCGAAGGTGGTGCACGTTGTGGTTATGTGAATCCTGACGAAAAGACTTTCGAGTACATCAAGGGCCGTCCCTATGCTCCCAAAGGTGCCGATTGGGATGCAGCTGTCGTTCGCTGGAAGTCCTTCGCTTCCGATCCTGACTGTAAGTATGATGACATTAAGGTTTACCGTGCAGAAGATATTCGTCCGACGGTGACTTGGGGTATCACCCCTGGGCAGGCGATTTTCATTGATGAAAAGATGCCAGCATTGGAGACCTTGAACGCCGCTGACCGTGCGACTGCCGAGGATGCCTACAAGCATATGAAGCTCTCTCCCAGCACTCCCATCAAAGGCACCAAAGTGGATGTCGCTTTCTTGGGTTCGTGTACCAACGGACGTATTTCCGATTTACGCGAAGTGGCAAAGTATCTCAAAGGCCATAAAGTCAGTCCAACCGTGAAAGCAATTGTCGTCCCTGGTTCACAATTGACGGCAATTCAGGCCGTCAAAGAGGGACTTGATAAAGTTTTCATCGATGCGGGATTTGAATGGCGCGGTGCGGGTTGTTCGATGTGTTTAGCGATGAATCCCGATAAACTTGTCGGCGATCAACTTTGTGCGAGTTCTTCCAACCGTAACTTTAAAGGTCGCCAAGGTTCACAAACTGGTCGAACGGTTTTGATGAGTCCGCTGATGGTCGCTGCGGCTGCCATTACTGGCAAGGTTTCTGACGCACGCGAAATTTTTAAGGTTTAATGAATTCGGTTTCTCCAGCTCTCCAGCGCGTGCTTGATCGCGTGGCCCAAGGCGATGATGTCTTGGTAGCCAGTGCTGCCGAAAACATTGTCGTTCAACAAAACGTGGTCGTCGATGCACATTATCACGGAAAACCCGTTTGCACGGTGACACTTCCGTGGGTGGTTGACGGGCATGCTTTGTTGATGGCGGATACCTCGATTGATTCTTTGATGGCTGAAAGTCGATTGGAGTCACTGGCGAATGCTTTGGCCATGCCTCTTTGCGTTATTCGTCCTGAACTCTCTCCTTTATCTTAATTTTTTATACACATGTCCCTCGCTAAAATTACTCAAGTAAAAGCTCCGGCATTGGCTGTGCCTGGTGATGATATCGACACCGATCGCATCATTCCTGCACGCTTTTTGCGTTGTGTGACTTTTGAAGGTCTCGGTGAACACGCTTTTCGCGATGAGCGCACTGGTCCCGATGGTAAAGACCGTCCTCACCCGCTTAACAGCGAACAAGCCGCTCGCATTGCCAAGGACAAGAAGGGCGTGATGGTGGTTGGTTTTAACTTTGGTTGTGGTAGTTCCCGTGAGCATGCTCCGCAGTCTCTTTGGCGCTTTGGTTTTACTGCTTTGGTTGGAGGGAGTTTTGCCGAAATCTTTTTTGGTAACTCCACTGCCTTAGGGGTGCCTTGTGTTACCTTATCCAAAGATGATTTAGCGGAGCTGAATGATTTTGTGCAAAAAAATCCTGGCACAGAAGTTGCCATCGACTTGGAGAAAATGACTGTCAGTGCTGGTGGAAAAACATGGAAGGCTTCGATTCCTGCTTCTGCTCGAGAAAGTTTAATCAGTGGCAAGTGGGATCCGATTGCCGATTTGCTTGAGGGATCTTTAGCGATTGAGAAGACCGCTCAATCACTCGCTTACGTTGCTAAGTAGATCGACGATTTACTCTAATAAAAAGGCCCGCGAAAGCGGGCCTTTTTTGTGAAAGAAATTTTTAGAAGACTTACTTAAAATCGACACCGTCGGCATCCTTCGTGACGGTGCAGGCTTCGATAACTGCCCAAATCCAAGTGACAAATGAAGCTATGAAGCAGGTGGCGAGTGTGATGATGAGTTGGATAATAGCGTTTCGTTTATAGCCCGCGAAGAAATTATGGATGCCAAAAGAGCCTAAGAAAACCGCCAGTAGAACGTAGATAACTCGATCTTTAGCAACGGTATTGACGGTACCAGGTAAGGGAGGGGGTGGTAGAACTAAACCCGTAGTCAAGGCGGTTTGGTGAACAGGAACCCAAGCGGGCATACCTTCCTTCCAAACAAGTGAATTAACATTAAGAACTTGGGAAACGAGTAGATTGCGAATCATCGCTTCATCGACTGGCCCAATTCGATTTTGTCCTTGTTGGTAGTACCACATAGTAATCTGGTATAAAAGATATGGTTGGCTTTCAAATAAAAAGACCCGCCAGTGCGGGTCTTTTGTGAGTCGTTTGTGTTTCTTTTAGCCTTTCCAGATTCGAAGCAGGGCGTCGGCCATATCCGACGGGGTAGCGGCCACAGAAATACCACACTCCTTGAAGATTTTGATTTTTGCTGCGGCGGTATCTTCGGCTCCACCAATGACGGCACCGGCGTGACCC
>CANHRV010000083.1 GCA_947463395.1 Opitutia bacterium
CTTTGAAGACGAAGCCAATAAACTCAAAGCCGGAGGTACGATTACGGGAGCCTTGGCGTTTCGACTTTATGATGAGCAAGGGTTTCCGTTGGACTTAACTCAACTGATGGCTCGCGAGCGTGGACTCAATGTCGACAGCGCAGGTTTTGAAAAGTTGATGGAAGAGCAAAGAGCTCGGGCTCGTGCAGCGCAGAAAAAAGAGGTCATTACTCTATCCGATATTAAAGTTGATCAACCGACAGCTTTCCTTGGTTACGATGAAAGTCACACCACCGCGAAAGTCTTGCAGGTGGCGCAGATTAAAAATCGCTCAGTGGTCATTCTTGATCGCACTGTCTGTTATGCTGAAATGGGCGGTCAGGTTGGCGATACGGCCGTGATTCGAGTGGGCGGACGCGAGTGGCGCGTGACCGATACGCAAAAATCGGGTCAAACGACTTTGCATTTCATCGAAGGTGATGACGCACCCGAAACGGGAGCCACTGTCGAAATCTCGCTCGACCAATCCCGTCGGGCTGCGATTCAACGTCACCACACCGTGACTCACCTTCTGCACTGGGCTTTACACGAAGTCGTTTCCCAAGAAGCCTCACAAAAAGGTTCCTCGGTTGATGCGGAAAAACTTACTTTCGACTTCAATGGTCAGGCGTTAACCCCTCATCAAATCGCTGAGATGGAACGCTTGGTTAATGCGCGCATCTTATCGAATGAACCCGTGTCATGGACCGAAGTGAAGTACGCTCAGGTCAAAGGTCGTCCCGATGTCATGCAATTTTTCGGAGATAAATACGGCGAAACCGTCCGCGTTGTCCAAGTCGGCGGCCACCCTACCAAGCTCGATGGCTGGTCGATGGAACTCTGCGCGGGCACGCACGTTCGTGCAACGGGTGAGATTGGTCTTTTCCGTATTGTGGGAGAAAGTGCGATTGCGGCTGGAGTTCGACGTATTGAAGCGGTTGCTGGTTTAGCGGCTTATGATCGTGCCCGTGGCGAAGCTGAATTACTCAAATCATTAGCGGCGACGAATAATATTCCCGTGAGCGATATTGCGAAACGCTTTGCAGCCCTGAATGAACAATCCACGGCTTTAGAGAAAAAATTAAAATCCTATCGTGATAAAGAAGCAGCCGCTTTGGCAGATTCGCTTGTTGCGCAAGCGAAAGCACGTGAAGGCTTAAAATGGGTTGTCAGTCAGGTGAGCTTGGAAAATCCGACTGAGTTACGTGAACTCGGTGCTAAGGTCGCTGGTAAGATTGGACCGAGTGCCGTCGTGGTTCTTGCATCCACTCAAGCCGGTAAAGTTTCTCTCGTCGCTAATTGCGGAGCCGATGCCGTGAAAGCCGGTAAGCAAGCGGGTAAGATTGTTGCCGATGCCTGTGGGCAAATGGGTGGTAAAGGCGGAGGCAAACCGGATGCCGCCATGGGTGGAGGCAGCGATGCTTCGAAGCTCGCCAGCGTCCTAGCCAGCCTCGGTTAAAATGGCCAAAAGCCGTTTTATGGCAGAATAATCAATCCATTCACTCTTTCCCTTTAAGGAGAAAAGCCCTAGATTGTTTTTTCGACCTTATGTCACTTCGTCGTTTAGCACTCATCGTGAATCGCTCCAAATCTGGGGTAGATGAGATTGTGCATACGATTCGCGAAGTAACCCAATCGGCGGGAGTGACCTTAGTTATGGTCGATAATTGGCCGATTAGTCGTGAGACCATTAGGGGTTGCGATGCTTGTTGCGTCGTTGGCGGAGATGGAACGTTTCTGGGCGTGGCGGAGCCAGCGGCACTCGAAGGAGTTCCCCTTTTTGGAATTAATCGTGGCAAGTTAGGCTTTCTGGCGGCTTACCCCAGTGAAGACATTGCGGGATCCATTCGCACCATTTTAGCGGGAGATTATCGTTTGGAAAATCGTGCCCTTTTAGAAATTCGTTTTGCCAATCAGACTTTTAATTTAGCTCTCAACGACGTGGTTTTAAAAACTCGCGATGTTTTTCGCATGGGTCGTTTCATCGTGAGGGCGGATGGTGGAAACGTGAATGAGTATCGAGCTGATGGTTTAATTTTGGCGACGCCGACTGGTTCGACCGCTTATAATTTAGCAGCGGGTGGTCCCTTGGTGGATCCAGCCGCTTCAGTCATCGCCCTGACTCCGATTTGTGCTCACACCCTTTCGAATCGAAGCGTGATTTTTGATGGCGAAACCGAACTCGAGGTTCACAGCGAAGACGTGGCTCATCTCGGTCTTTCGGTCGACGGACGCCCCACCCTTGAAGCCCAAGGTCGCTTACCTCTCGTCGTCCGCACCGCCAAAGTGCAACTCAGTCTGATTCGCCCGAAAAACCTGACGCATTTTGATATTTTGCGGAATAAGTTGAAGTGGGCTTAGGTTGATTTTGTAGCCCGCCATTGACGGAGCAGGTCAAGTTGCCCTTTGCTAGACTCTTTCATGCTCACGATTGCTGATGTAGCCAAATCCTATGGACCTCGCGAACTCTTCTCGCAAGTTTCGCTGACCATCGATCGCGATGATCGCTTGGGGCTGGTCGGAGCGAATGGAGCGGGCAAATCGACCCTCTTCAATTTAATCCTAGGCAAAGAACAACCCGATGAAGGATTGATTGAATGGGAACGTGGATCGGATTTTGGATTCTTGCCGCAAGAGAGCGCTCCTGTCGGAGAAGAAACCATTCTGCAAATTGCAACCAGTGGCAAAAGTCTAAATCCCGAGGATGAGGACTACGATTACGCACTGGAACCAAAGGCGAAAAAAATTCTCGCTGGTCTCGGGTTTCGAGAAGGTGATGCTGACAAACAGGCCAAGACATTTTCAGGTGGCTGGGTGATGCGAGCTCACTTAGCTCGATTGTTGGTTAGCGAGCCCACTTTGCTTTTGCTCGACGAGCCGACGAATCATTTGGATCTCGAGGCTTTGCTCTGGTTTCAGGACTACCTGACGCGTTATTCTGGTGGACTCGTCGTTATCTCACACGACCGCGCCTTTCTTAATGCTCTTTGCACGGGGATTATCGAGCTACGCGGTCAACGGCTCCATCGTTACCACGGGAATTATGATGATTTCTTGGTCGAGAAGGAAGCACGCAAGGCACAGCAGCTGGCGGCTTTCAAAAATCAGCAGCGTGAAATAGCCCATCTGCAAACTTTCGTGGATCGCTTTGGAGCGAAAGCCTCGATGGCTTCGCGCGCGAAATCGAAGGAAAAGCAAATCGCTCGTTTGGAAGAAATTGCGATTGATGAACCCGAGGATGAATTAAAGAAAATTCAGTTCAAGTTTCCACAACCTCCGCGCTCCGGATTGAAGGTCGTGAATTGCGAGCACGTGAAACAGGCTTACGGAAATCATGTCGTTTATCAGGATTTGAATTTTACCGCTGAACGCGGACAGCGCATTGTTTTGGTTGGTCCTAATGGTGCGGGTAAATCGACGCTCTTAAAAATTTTAGCGAATGTGGTGCCCATTCAAGGCGGAGTACGTGAATTAGGCTCCAATGTCATTTCAGGCTATTTTGCCCAAAATCGGGTCGATAGTCTCAACCCACAACTCAGTGTGCTCGAGAATGTCATGGAGTTACGCACGGTTGATAATCGACTGACCGAACAGCAGGCCCGTGGATTGCTCGGAGCATTTCTTTTTCGAAAGGACGATGTACACAAACCCGTGAAGGTTTTGTCGGGTGGTGAGAAATCTCGACTCGCGCTCGTTCGTCTCCTCGTCAATCCGCCGAATCTCTTATTAATGGATGAGCCCACGACGCACTTGGATATGGCGTCGATTGATGCCCTGATTCATGCCTTACAACATTACGAGGGCACTCTGATTTTTATCAGTCACGATGTGCATTTCATCAAAGCCATCGCCCAGAATGTTTTGCACGTGCACTCGGGACGACTCACTCCTTATGCGGGCAACTATGAGTATTATTTAGAAAAATCCAAGGCAACCAATGAACGGGCTGCATTGACGGCAGGATTTACCGATGGAAGACCCAAGCAGGAAACCAAACCGATGGAGAAAAAATCACCGGGCTCGGGCACAAAACTTTCTTCTGCCGAATTAAAAAAACTACAAA
>CANHRV010000084.1 GCA_947463395.1 Opitutia bacterium
AACCACTCGCGAAGGAAAGGATAAACTTTCTCCGTAGCGGATTGTTTTAAAACCTGCGAAACGACCTGACACCGTAGAGAAATGAGACTGATTGGGCTCTGCTCCAATTTCCACCAGAGTATAAGTCGAAAGATTACCCAAAAAAGTTTCAGCAGCACTCGCGACTAATTCGCCAAAAAGAGGACCCAGAGCTGCCGCCGTTGTAAAGTCGGTCCCAGCTGTTTTCCCAACTCGCGTCTGAGTCGACGTATAATAGCCCCATTGAGGCCAATAGAGAGCGACCTCAATCAGGCGAACCAAAGGGACAACCCCTCCCCGTGCTTCTCGGCGAAGTACTTCCACCAAGGCGGTATGACGGACGGACGAATCCATATCTCGAGCGATAACTCCAGATTTCAGTATCGCGAGACGAAACGAGATTGAGCCAGAGAAGAATTTCCTCTGAATCTTAGCATGATTCTCGCTATCGAAAGTTCCTGCGATGAATCGGCTCTAGCCTTATTTGAGCCGAAAGTAGGACTGCGTCGCGAGTTAATTAGTTCACAAGCCGCCACCCATGAACGCTTCGGTGGCGTTGTTCCCGATTTAGCCAGTCGCATGCACCTTTCAGCCCTTCCGCTTTTACTGGAAGATTTTCGTGCTGAACTACCTTTGGTGAATCAAATTGCCGTTACGCGCGGACCTGGACTTCTACCCTGTTTATCGATGGGCATTAGTTTGGCTCGAGCGATTGCCATGGCTACGGGAAAACCGATTATCGGAGTGAATCATCTTCGTGCCCATGTTCACTCGGTTTTTATCGATCTTCACGCTCAAGACCCTCTTCACTTTCTCTCTCATCAAAAAAACCTTTTACCCCATCTGGGTTTAGTGGTTTCAGGAGGAAACACCCTTTGCGTTAAACTAGATAAAGACGGCAGTCTCACGATTCTCGCTCGAACCGTTGACGATGCAGCAGGCGAGGCTTTTGACAAAGGTGCAAAACTATTAGGCCTGCCCTATCCTGGCGGAGCCTTAATTGAAAAGCATGCACAAGCTGGCAAAGCTGATTCTTTTCATTTTCCCCGAGCGGTTCCCGACCACACAGATTGGCGATTTAGCTTTTCTGGTCTTAAAACAGCGCTTCGCTACCAATTAGAAAAAATGTCAGACTCTGAGGTGAAGCAGGCTTTACCTGATTTGTGTGCCAGTTACCAAGAGGCCATTTTGGGGCAACTTTTGGCGAAAGTTGAAGCCATCTTAAAAGTCGAAAAATTTGGCTCCGTTGGACTCTCGGGAGGCGTAGCTAACAACCGAGAACTACGGCAAAGACTTAAAGATTGCGCCCAATCAAACCGCCTCCCCTTCCTCGTCGCTACCCCTCAACACTGCGGTGACAATGCTGGAATGATTGCCTTTGCTGCTTGGATGGAAAACCACCTGTCGCCTCAGCAAAACATTTCACCAGCCCCGCAATTGACCATCGATTGTCCATAACGGGCTCGATAGTATGAGATAGTGAGAGGATTCTTAAGACCGTTCCCTCGAGTCGACCAGAACACTTCTTTTGGAATCAGGTTGCCCGACCGACCGAGAATGGCTCATTTTAAGACATGGACTGGCAGGTTAAACCCATTGCACATACTTGCGCCGCTTCAGGCCAAGAACTCAAAATCGGCGACACTGTTGTTTGCATCGTCTACAAAACGGCTGAGGGAAGTATCGAACGACGCGATGTCTTAAAAGAAAACGCCGCGAATTTTAAAACCGACGGCCTACTCCTCGGTCGTTGGACTCGCGAAGTGAAAGATCGAGGCGAAGAAGAAAAAGCGGTGCGTGCCCAGTTACTTGCTTCCCGTGAAGAATTTTTCTTATCCCTCTTTGATAATCCAGAAGACCCTACTGGTGATAAAGCATTATTGAAACATATTTTAGCCATGTTACTTGAACGTAAGCGGATTATACGTGCCACAGGACCAGCACAAAATGGCCTAATTCCATACCAGCACTCCGAATCAAAACAAATTTTTATGGTTCCCGCTCTCGATTTACAACCGAGCCACATTCAACAAATCAGCCAATCTCTGGAGCTTCTCGTCGGGTAATCTTTATGAAAAAAATTTTTTTCTTTTTGTTCATCGGTAGCCTACTTTTTTTGACCGGCTGCGAAACCAACAAAATCACGCATATCACTTCGATTTTCATCGAGGCACCACCCTCGGCAACTCCAAATATGCAGCGCATAGTGACTCTTCCTGTGAGCGGAATCACTATTCCAGTGATGACAAAAGAACTAACGTTAGCTGAGGATTTAATGAATACTGAGGTCGTTGAAATAGGAGAACCTGGTTTGCGTCTCGTCTGCTTACTCGTCCAAGTTAACCGCAAAGCCGCCCGAAACATTATGGAGGTTTCTCGTCACGCCAAAGGGAAAAGTTTTGTTCTCGTGGTAAACGACCAAGCCGTTGGCATCATGCCCATCAGCGAACCCATCGTGGATGGGAATCTCTTTTTCACGGTTGAGCAAAAAGGAAAAACCAACAAACAAGCGGCAATCGATTTAAGTAAAGATTTGAACGCTTCGATTTTAGCGATTCGGAAGTCACAAGAATAACCGTGTGGTACTATTGGTGCACTTTACTTGGACTGTGTAGTTGGTGTACTTCACTCTCTGCCACCGAAGTCGTCTGGCCAACCTCGATGAATCGCCAGACGATTCAATCGTTCGAGGACTTTATTCAACCGACGGTCTCAGGAAAAATATCCTCAGGAACCTTCGGGATGGTGCGAGAAGACGGAAAGCGATTTCATGAAGGTTTAGACATCCGTCCTTCCAAAGTTTTTGCTAATGGCGAAGCAGCCGATCGCATCTTCTCCGCCATCGCAGGAAAAGTTGCATACCTCAATCACGAGGCCAATGGACCTTATGGTAAGTACATCATTCTGGTCCACCCGCAGGCTGAAATCGAAGTCTACACGCTTTACGCTCACCTCGCTTTGATTGATAAAAATCTCCGCGTCGGAGATTCTTTACCCAGAGGTAAAGCGATTGGCCTGATGGGACGTTCTTCTACTCCTGATAACCCAATGTCGGTGGAACGTTCTCATTTACATTTTGAAGTGGGACTTCGTTTAGCCGACTCCTTCAACCGTTGGTATAACAGAAAAAATAATCCCATCAATAATCCCAACCTACACGGGGTTTGGAATGGCCAAAACCTTGTTGGTTTCGACCCCTCCTACATTTTAAAAAGCACCCAAGTCAACTTACTCGAAGTCGTCCATAACCTTCCCACGGCCCTAGCGGTTGTGGTTCGCACCCGAACCGCTCCAGATTTCGTTTATCGCTATCCTGGTTTAACGAACGGCGATGAAAACACCGCGGCTGGATGGTACATCGAATTTACATGGCATGGTCTACCCAAACACTGGACGGCCTTACCTGCTGACAGTAGGCAATTGCCCTCTAATGGTTACAAGATTGTCGGCATTAACCCCAAGATGCGCAATCTCATGATTCAGCGTCAAATGCTTGCCAACGATGGACAAAGACCTGGCGAAATCCTCATCCAAAATCTAGAAATACTTCTCTCGAACTCGAGGTAGTTAATTCAAATCGGGACTAGACGGAGAGTCGCAAACTAAACGCCAATCGGGACGGTGGATGGCAAGTAAGGTCTTCCAAAAATCTCTTTCCTCGAGATTAGCGACCTCACGGGTGAAGGGACAAACGACCCATGCGTTCAATCGTAATTCATTCTCTAATTGTCCTGGCGACCAACCCGCATAACCGACGAAAGCAAAGAGACGATAAAGACCCTCGTTGGCCAGATTAGCTGCTTCATCGCGACTGATTCCATAGCGAATCGAAGCAGGACCGCGGGCAGGAAATTTCCAACCGCCAAAGGCCATTCGATTGGTGCTGACAGGGCCTCCGAGATGCAAAGGTAATCCTGCTAATGGCCCCTCGGCAAAGTCCGATTGCGACTGT
>CANHRV010000085.1 GCA_947463395.1 Opitutia bacterium
CGGTATGCAGCTTCTGGGGAAGCGACACAGTCATTAAGCTTTCGCTAGGGGTTTCGGTGCGGTTCGTCACGTTGCGGTTAACTCTTGATGACGATTGATAACGATTTGCACACGTTGCGCAAGAGGAATTTTTCTCAGTCACAAGGTGAGCTGGTTCACTCGCCAACACACCTTAGAAAAAAATCGTAAAGAGGAAACTGATACAGACAACTTTCTCGATTCGCGTGCGTGAGATTGACGCGAGAGAAAAGCAACGCAGAGTTTCTTCTATGAGTACACACGGTGGACACAACGAATGGAAAAAACTCGCTGTGTTAAGTGCCCTCAGTGGCATCATGGGTCTGCTTTCTCAATTCCTGACCAGCGATTTTCATTTAGGCGTTTTTACAATCAAAGTTTCTCTCATCTGTCTTTCGCTCTCCTGCCTCGCTGGCGGCTGGGATGCCGCGATCGATGCCTGGGAGGCACTTCTGGAGAAGCGTATCGATATCCATATGCTGATGATTCTGGTCGCCATCGGTGCAACCACCGTTGGACACATTGATGAGGCCGCCCTGCTCCTCTTCCTATTCTCCGCTGCGGGAGCGATTGAACGCTATGCCATGTACCGCACCCATGGTGCCATCGACGCCCTCCTCGATCGTGCTCCTAAAAAAGCCCGTTGCCGACAAAGCGATGGCACCGAAATTGAAATCAACACCGCAGACATTCGACCTGGGCATCTTGTCATCGTCTTACCCGGTGAATTGATACCAGCCGATGGCATCGTGGAGTCAGGTCAAAGCTCCATTGATGAGAGCACCCTCACGGGTGAAGCCAAGCCCGTTGACAAGCACCCAGGAGATTTAGTGGCCAGTGGTACGCTCAATAGTTGGGGGCGTCTCATTATCAAAGTCACCAAGGCTGAGTCAGACAGCACCCTACAACGTATCATTAAGTTGATTCGCGAAGCTCAAGAGAGCAAAGCCCCTGCTCAACGTCTCATCGATCGCTGGGGAGATTGGTATGCCATTTTTGCTATCTTCGCCACCATCACCTTTTTTGTATTACAAATTTTTTATTCCCCTCGACCAATCTGGGGAGGAAACGAATCTTCTTTTTATCGCTCGATGACGTTGCTCATCGCTTTGAGCCCCTGTGCTCTCGTTTTATCGGTTCCTTCGGCAATTCTCGCTTCAATTGCAGCAGGAGCTCGCCAAGGAATTCTTTTTCGTGGCGGAGCGGCTATCGAAAAACTATCCCAGGTTGATTATATCTGCTTTGATAAAACGGGAACTCTGACTCACGGCCAGCCTGTGGTGGCGAGAATCGACATCTCCCCCGCTTCAGCGAATCGTCTCGAGGCCTTATCAGCCGTCTTATCCTTGGAACGTAATTCGTCCCACCCTTTTGCTCAAACCATCACCAAAGCATGCCTGAGTGAGGGGGCGAAAGAAATTGAGGTCGCTGATTTATCCAATGTTCCTGGCCATGGCATCAAGGGTACCGTGTATGGTCGTTTATGGAAGGTCGGTTCAAAAGAATTTACCAGCGGAGATGGTTTAAAAGATAACCCTATCCCCACAGGCTCCATTGTTAGCGAAGTTTGGGCATCGAATGGCTCCACTTTTGTACGCATCACCCTCATCGATGAAATTCGCAGTGAAAGCGCCCCGACACTGAAGACCCTTCATCAAATGAAGATACAGAGCATGATGCTCACGGGAGATCACGAAGGTGCGGCTGCGGTGGCAGCAGCGAAAGTTGGCGTTCAACGTTACGCTTCCTCACAAACCCCTGAGGCCAAGATGATGACCATTCGTAAATTATCCGCACAGGGTCACACTGTGGCCATGGTGGGCGATGGCGTCAATGACGCCCCAAGCTTAGCCGCTGCCGATGTGGCAATCGCGATGGGCGGACGCGGAAGCGATGCCGCTCTAGAATCGAGTGATGTCGTTCTGACCGAAGATAAAATCGGCAAACTTCTCGGAGCGATTGAACTGAGTAAGGCAGCTCGATCCGCCATTTGGTTTAATGTCATTGTATCCATCAGTGCTGCTTTAGGCATGGCTTTGGTAGCCGTCTTTAAAGGAGTCCCCCTCAGCGTTGGCGTATTGGTCCACGAAGGAAGCACCGTGGTGGTTTGCCTCAATGGCCTTCGTTTACTGGCTCATCGAGCCCGAGCAACGCGCACTCCACCTCTCTCCTAAAGAGAGGCGGAAGGCAGAAAAGAAGATGAGATTAGCGCAACTCTCGACCCGCTCCATCGAAGAGCTTGAAGGCCTCGATACTACAAGTGGCGTCTGGTTTCGTTCCTAAACGAACATTACAAGACTTCATCAGGTCGCGGAAATACTCACGGTCTTCCTTAATAATACGATCCAAGTTAATCGGATGAAGGAGAATGTTAATTTCAATTTCCTTATCGGGACTGGTCGTTTGTCGAAGACGACGAATGACACTGAGTAATTTGCGTTGAATCTCGACTGAAACGGTTCGTGGATTCTTTACAATTCCACGCCCCTGACAGTGAGGACAGGCAGTGTACATCGACGTGGTATTGGATTCGGTGTGTCGCTGACGAGTCATCTGTAAAACTCCCAACTGTGAAATGGGAAGAATTTGATGTTTCGCACGATCACCCTCCATCTTCTCCCGTAAGGTATCGTAAACCTTCTTACGATCCTTGGGGTTTTTCATATCAATGGTATCAATCATAATGAGACCACCTAAATTACGAAGTTGGATTTGGCGGGCAGCCTCGGTCACCGCCTCAATGTTGGCTTGCACAATGTAATCTTTACCATCTTTGGTCGCTCCCCGATGCGAGCCCGTATTGACGTCGATTGCCGTCAAAGCTTCGGTCTCATCAATAACGATTTCGCCTCCACTCGGCAGAGGCACGCGACGTTGGAACAGCTGCTCAATTTGACGTTCGATATTGTAGCGCTCGAACACGGGGATAGGGTCGCGATAGAGTTCAACTCGCGAACGCGAGCGTGGAGAAATTTCCCCGACTAAATCTTGTACCACTTTGAAATCCTCGGAGTTATCGACTAAAATGCGGTCAACTTCTTCCGTTAAGAAATCGCGAACGGTGCGTTCAATTAAAGCGGGTTCACTGTACAACAAAACAGGCTTACGGTCTGGTTGATTGATTTTTTCCACGATACCCTGCCAGCGACGAAGCAGCAGATGTAAATCGCGAACAAACCAGCGAGCCTGCTTCCCTTCGCCCGCGGTACGAATGATAACCCCCATCCCTTCAGGAATGGTAAGCGAACGGAGGATATCCTTAAGTCGATCGCGCTCGGCATTGTCTTCAATTTTTCGAGAAACACCACAAGCCCCACTGAAAGGCATGAGAACAAGGTAGCGACCTGGCAGAGCAATGTTCGTCGTAGACCGAGGGCCTTTGGAGCCAATTTGGTCTTTCACAACCTGAATCACAATATCGGAGCCAGCAGGAAAAAGCTGAGGAATATCTTTAGCTTGGTAACGCGCTTTACGCTGTTTCTGTTCAGCCGATTCATTGTCGCGAATAAATTCAACCTGCGAATCGTTGGCCGCAGGTAACATATCCCAATAGTGCAAGAAAGCGTTCTTCGATTGCCCGATATCGACGAAAGCCGCTTTTAAACCTGCTTCTAAATTTTGCACCCGACCCTTGAAGATGGAGCCAACCATTCGACTCTCCCCCGCGTGCTCAATTTCAAATTTTTCCAGAACTCCATTGGTCAACAGCGCTACTCGTTTTTCCAACGTTTCCGAGTTAATCACTAACTCGCGATAGTTATCACGGTCTTTGGAGAAGTGCTTTACCACACGTTGTAAGAGGGGTAACTCTTTGCGACGGCGGGCTGCTTCTTCAGCTAATTTCTTTTGATTAACCCCCGCTGAAGAATTATTATTTTCTTCAGGTAAGTCATCGAGAGGTTCTTCAGATTCGTTTGTGTCAGACATTTTCGGTTAGGCGTTAA
>CANHRV010000086.1 GCA_947463395.1 Opitutia bacterium
GCGACATAGTCACGAGCGGCTTCTCGATAGGCGGCCGCGCGCATTTGATGCGCAAGACCAATCCAAGAAAAGGCCACCAAAATAAGCATGAGTGCAATCAGACCAGGCTCGAGCAGTGTCGCCAGAAAAACGATGGCATAGAGAAAGGGAATATTCGACCACACTTCGATGAATCGTTGCATGATTAAATCGAAACAGCCGCCAAAATATCCCATCGCTGCACCGAGTAAAAGACCGATGGCATAAGTTGCGACCATGTAGATGCAGGAGGCCCACAAAAGAATTTGAAATCCGCCAAATAATCGTGCCAGAACATCGTGACCTGATTCGTCCGTACCTAACCAATGTCCGTCCATTCCTGGAGGTGTTGGGTAGGGAATAAAGGTGAACAAGTTTGCCCCAGGTAAAGGAGTGGTGTTCGAGGGTTGAGTGACCGCTTGTCCGTTGGCAAATTTACCAAGGAATAAACTTTCACCCTGTGTGCTACGCAATCGATACTCACCATGCAGTTGTCCGTTGACGATTGACCAAGTGCTACCGCGACTACCGTCAGGATTCATTTCAAAAACACGAGTCTCTGACAAAGGTTGCTCAGGTTGATTACAGTAAACTCGACCCTGTGCGGTTTCTTTGATTTTGACAGGAAGGTTTACCTCGCAGACCTCCGTCGGAGAAAAAGGAACCAGAGGCATAACTAACCAGTTAGCCGATTTTTCTTTCTGCCAGGTTTTTTGTAACCAGCGATAATTTGGTTCGGTATCCGTCGTTAATCCAAACTGATGAGCAGGAATGAAACCTTGGATAAAAGGAAAGTGAAACTGATTCTGGTAATGAACAATCAAGGCACGATGACCGACCAACAAAGGCCCAAGTAGTGCGAGGACAGCAAGAAAACTAATGATTAAAAAAGACCACCAACCTCGGCGCAGAGAGCGGAATCTTTGCCAACGCTGTCGGGTGATGGGATTAAGAGAAATCATTTTTCGAAACGAATGCGTGGATCGACTGCGGCGACACAAAGGTCGGATAAAATGTTTCCAATTAAGAGAACCAAACTCGAGAGTGTGAGTAAGCCCAAGAAAACAGGGAAATCTCGTTGCACTAAGGCGTCATAACTTAGCAATCCGATGCCATCGATGTCGAAGGTGTATTCAATGAGAAAGGAGCCCGTAAGAAAGAAGCCAATGTTTTGACCAAAATTAGCTGCTAAAGGAATGAGCGAATTACGCAGAGCGTGAATGTAGATGCGACGATTCTCACTTACTCCTTTTGCTTTCGCCGTGCGCATGTAGTCGGACTGTAGTTGATCCAGCAGACTGTTCTTCATGAACAGAGTCATCGCGGCAAAAGCTCCGATTGTTTGGCAGGCGAGAGGAAGAATGGTGGAGCGAATGGGTTCGTTCCAATTAAATCCTGAGTGGGGGAAAAGAGGGAATTTGAAACAAAGAAGATACATGCTTCCGAGCGCTAAAACAAATCCCGGAATAGCGAAGCCAAAGAAAAGTAACGAAGAAGAAAAAGTGTCACTCCATTGACCGTGGTGTCTTGCTTTGTGAATGCCTAGGGGTACGGCGATGAGGTAAGCTAAGGTTATTCCCCAAAATCCAAACCAAGCGGAGAGCGGAATTTTTTCGGCAATAATTGAAAAAACACTTTTGTCGCTCAGGGTTGAAGTACCAAAATTACCTTGGAGGATTCCATTAAACTGTGGTCGATAAATCACGACTCGACGCGCAGGATTGGGATCATGCACGAGCGGAGCCTCTTCTATTACCCAATCGTCGAGGGTTTGTTTCTTCGCATCACGCACCTGCCACTTACCTTCTGCGTCTTGTTGAAGAGATAAAAGAAGATTTTGTTGATTCGATTTTACTTCGATGCTGGTGGATTGATTCTCAGTCAGGCGAGCAATCGCCCATAAACTTGGTCCGCGATAGACACCTAGCCAAATCGCATAGGCTTGCCAGAGTGGACGATCGAAACCGTATTGACGTTTTAAGGCATCGAGTTCTTCGGGGGAAGCAGGTCCACTCGATGTCGGTTGGAGGGAGAATTTCTGTTTGGCTTGAAGCTTCTCCGCCATGGCACGTTCAATGGGTCCGCCAGGGACTAATCGAGTCATTAAAAAGGCAACGAAAGTGATTCCGACAAAGGTCAAAGGAATCAGGAGTATCCGCCTGAGGATGTACTCGCGCATCGAGAACATTGAAGCCATCGTTTTCAAAGACAGGGTCAACCTTGAAAGGACTCGGCTTGCTCCCCCAGCAGGAGTTGTTTTATCTGACGTGACAGATGGGTTTTCTCGCACTCACTTTGACCGCCAGTTTGACGTTGTTGGCCATCGTCTTAATCGCCCTTTTGCTTTTTTTAGTCCGTCTAATCATACGACGTCATAGCTCGATGGGTTTAGCCTACGGTGTGGTTCAAGCCGTTTGTTCACTCGTGGTAAAGTTTTTCTACCGTATCCGAACCAAGGGTATGGAAAACATTCCAGCGGAGGGCGGTGTCCTTCTGCTCTGCAACCATGTTTCATACGTTGATGTTATTATTCTCGGTGTTGTTACTCGACGACCTATTCGGTTTCTCTCTTGGGAAGGATTCGAGAGACATTTTTTGATGCGCTGGGTCATGCGCACAATGAACACAATTCCAGTGGCGGAAGAGAAAGCTAAAGAGGCTATCCAAAAAGCCGCAGAGGCTCTGCAGGCTGGCGAAATTGTCTGTATTTTCCCCGAAGGTCATGTCACGCGTAATGGAAGTATTGCGGCCCTTCGAAGAGGTTATGAATTGATTGCACGAAGAGCGGGTGTGCCTTTAGTTCCTTTAGCGATTGATGGATTGTGGGGGTCGATTTTTAGTTTCCATGGCGGAAAGTTTTTTTGGAAGATGCCCAAGCATTTTCGACGACCTGTAACAGTCGTGGTTGGTCAACCCTATGCCGCATCGGAGCATACAACGACACGCTATCGTTTGCTCGAATTAGCGGCCGAAGCATTTGCGATGCGGCCTTCTTTGCAGGGCCACTTAGCTCAAGACATAGTTCGCGGCTTATCGAGTAAAGCAGGGCAGGTAGCTTTAATTGATCGAACGCAACAACGACGGCCATTTTCAGGAGCTGTGCTATGGGCACTCTCCTATCTTTTTGCTCTTTATCTTAAGAAAAGAGTTTCGTCCAAGCGGATTGCGATTGTTCTACCACCTGGCGTTGGTGCGACCGTGGCTAATACTGCTTGTCTTTTAGCAGATAAAATTCCTGTTAACATTAACTTCACTTTGGGAAGGGAGCAGATTGTTTCATGTCTCATGCGTGCTGAAGCCGATTGGATGATAACGGCGTCGGCATTTCAGGAAAAGTTGAAGGAAAAGTTTCCACATTTTCCTTGGGGAAATCAGGTGATTGATGTGGCAGATTTTTTATCAAATCTCTCGAAGGTCAAAATTATCTGGTGGGTGCTCTGGGCTCGTCTTTTGCCTGCTTGGGCTCTGGCCAAGATTTGTCGTGTTCCTTCGCAAGGAGGAAATCGCGAAGCGGCATTGCTGTTTACAAGCGGTAGTTCTGGTGAACCTAAAGGGGTCGTGCTTTCGCATCGTAACTTGCTCGCGAATTTACGGCAAATTGAAGACGCCGATATTTTACCTTCGCGTGCGGTCTTGTTGACGGGCTTACCTGTTTTCCATAGTTTCGGATTCACTGTTGGACTATGGTATTGCTTAACACGTGATGCGTCGGTGGTCACGATTCCTTCGCCCTTGGATACAGGAGCGGCCGTCAATGCGATTAAGGAGGAAAGAGTGACTGTTAATGTTGGCACGCCGACTTTTTTAAGACCCTATTTGAGACGTGCCCAAGCCCATGATTTTGCTTCGTTAGAATGGATTGTTGTGGGAGCAGAAAAGTTGCCGGAAGATTTAGCATCAGCGTTTCTGGAGCAATTGGAGACACCTTTGCTA
>CANHRV010000087.1 GCA_947463395.1 Opitutia bacterium
AGTTCTTGCGCGATGTTGGCAGCTGCCTCTCGCCCTTTAATGCCTTCTTACTTTTGCAAGGTTTAGAAACCCTGCATCTCCGCATGGAACGTCACTGTGCCAATGCCTTAAAGGTAGCCCAATTCCTTGAGTCGCATCCCAAAGTAAAATGGGTTAACTATCCTGGATTAAAATCCTCGAAGTATCACGACTTGGCGAAGAAGTATTTAACCAATGGTTATGGGGCCTTGGTTGGGTTTGGTGTGAAGAGTGGACTCGAAGGTGGCACGAAATTCATCAACGCGCTCAAGTTACACAGTCACGTCGCGAACATTGGTGATGCTCGTTCTTTGGCGATTCATCCTGCGTCGACTACGCACTCGCAGCTCACGGCGGAGGAGCGTCAAAGTGCAGGAGTCACGGATGATTACGTTCGTCTCTCGGTTGGCATTGAAGACGTCGAAGATATCATTGCTGACATCGAGCAGGCCTTGGCGAAAGCGTAAGAATTCAAAAACTCTCCGATTTAGGCAGGTCGCAAGACCTGCCTTTTTTCTTTGTCTGAAACCAGCGGTTCAAAGTCGTGGAATTGTAAAAACTGCTTTGCGCCCTCATCGCCCATGTAGGCGGCGAGAAGTTTGGGGTCGGTCTTGGTCAAATCGACGACAATGAGACCGTCGAGACAGCCACCGAAACTCTCATCAACATTGAAGGCGATGAGACGACCGTTCAATTTCAGGTAGTGTTTCAATAAAACGGGGACTGATTTTGCATCAGCTTCTAAATCGCTCACCAAACCTGAAACATGTTCTAAATCGAAAGCACAGCGTTGAAGAACTTCTAAATCGGCATCTTTCAAACTCATCGAACGAGGAGGATTTTTGGCTCGGACTAGTGGAGCCAAATCTTCGGCGGTACGATTATGTTTTAGGTAAGAGAGAATCAGTTCTTTGGAGGCTTGTCCGTATTCAGGATTGATGCTGACCGGTCCGAAAAGCAGGTGATAATGTGGGAAACGAACGACGTAGCGTCCGATACCACGCCAAAGCAGAGGCAGACTGGTTGGACGACGCTGATACTCTTCGCGAATGAAAGAACGCCCCATTTCGAGAGCTGGATCCATTTTGCGGAAAAATTCCCCTTTGAAATTAAAAAGTGTGGCGGAATACATTCCGTGTTTTCCTTTCGTGGGCAGAATACGATTCGTTGGACCCAAGCGATAGCCTCCGACAATCAGAGAATTCTTATCATCCCAAAGGACGATTTGATCGTACCACTCATCAAACGCATCGCGGTCGCAGTCTAATCCCGTACCTTCAGAAACTGCGCGAAAAGTTAATTCGCGTAATCGGCCGATTTCTCGCATCGTATGAGGCAATTCGCCTCCCAAAAAACGAAAGACTTTAAAATCACCGCTGGTGAGCAATAAATCTTCTTCGGGCAGACTTTCTAATTCAGCGCGAATGAGTGAGGGTTTAACCGGTGCGATAATCGGAGCCCATTGCGCCTGCTCTTTAGAAGATTTAACGGCGTGTGCTACTTTCTCATTTTTATTCGCCAATAAATCACAGCGTAAGCGGAGAAAGCTCGTGGCTTCTTCGTCTTCGGGGTGATCTTCTAGTTGAGTGGCTGGGACTGCTTTGGCGGTTCGAATGCGAATGACTTTACCGCGATGTGAAAAGAACTCACGCAACAGCATAATCGTACGGATTTTTGGATGTATCACACCCAAAGAGTGAAAGAGTGATGAATTCTTTCCCGCGAGATGCATCGTTAAAATAGAGGCATTTACGCGACGAGCGATTCGCACGACGTGAGGCGACCAGACGGCATCTTGAACCTTGAGTGATTTGAGATTAAAACTGGAAACCTCCCCAGCTGGAAAAGTTAAAATACAGCCACCCGCTTTCAGGTGATTGAGTATGCGACGAGTTCCCGCAATGTTTTCTGAATCACCCTGTTCCGGGTTGAAAGGATTCACTTCGATGAGCCATGGTCGGATTCCAGGAATTTGAGCCAACCAACGGTTACCCACCACCAGTGTATCGGGACGAGCCCGGAGAAGAAAATCCATTCCCACAATTCCATCAGCCAATCCGTGGGGGTGGTTAGACATCACGATGAGTGGACCTTGGCGAGGAATACGAGCCAAACATTCGTCACTCCATGAACTGGAGAGTTGGGCTTGCTCTTTGGCGGAGGTGAAAAAGTCAGAGCGACCTGAGGCGAGTAGTCTTTCTAAAAAATCATCAAATTCTTTAGCATTGAAAAAACGATCCAGCAGTGGCTCGGCCCAAGCGAAAGGACCGAGAGCGGTTCGCAAGTCTGCGACATTGGCACCTCGACGCGATTTTGTCATCGCAATGCATCATAAATGGCAGATTTGCAAAATCCGCTTCAGATGCGTTACGATTGTGTATCTAAAATCCAAAGAAATGCCGAGCGTTGCGCGTGGCGACTTCGGCGATTTCATCAGCCGGCAAACCCAGTATTTCTGCGGCTTTTTGGGCTATTTCGGGCAAATATGCCGGTGTGTTATCCTGACCACGTTTGGTATTTGGAGCGAGGTAAGGTGCGTCGGTTTCTAGCATCAATCGAGCGAGACCTTGTGCTTTGAGGGCGGCGCAAATATCGGCTGATTTTTGGTAGGTGATAATTCCCGTGAAAGAAGCACGTCCACCGCGTTGATTAATTTCGCGAACCGCATCAGGTCCTTCGACGAAGCAATGGAACACAACCTTGCGCCAATCCACTCCACTCTCATCGATGTATTGCACACAATCGCCAAAAGCGTGACGTGAGTGGATCACAACTGGGCATCCTAATTGATAAGCCAGTGATAATTGTCGTCGAAACGCAGCTTGTTGCCATTGTTTCACTTGCTCGGCTTCTTCCTCGTCGGAAGGCAGACGGTAATAATCTAAACCGATTTCACCGAGTGCTGCGGGTGCTGGGTGATCGGCAAAAAAAGGAGACATCGCGGCGACAGTATCTTCCCATCCTTCGGTCACGTGGCAGGGGTGTAAGCCAATCGTGTGTTTAACAAATCCAGGATTTTCTTCAGCGCATTGACGGTACAAAGCCCAATCATCGAGGTCAGTACCGATGGCGACAATGCCTTCAACCCCTACGTTTTTGGCCTCTTGCGACCATGCATTCCATTTTCCTGAGCGAATCGCATTCGCGGGGTGACAATGGGAATCCAAAAGGCGCATTGAAGGATTACAAATGACTCGAAAAAAAGTGCAAGTAATGAGTCGTCCGCGTCGAGACTTGTCAAAAATCTCAACCCTGCCCTTATGACCTCATGCATTATTGGTTGATGAAATCAGAGCCAGACGAGTTTTCGTTTGCCGATTTGAAGCGTTGTCGACGCGAGCCGTGGACGGGTGTTCGCAATTACCAAGCACGCAACTTCATGCGTTCCGCTCAATCAGGTGACATTGTTTTATTTTATCATTCTAATTGTGCCGAACCAGGCATTATCGGTTTAGCTGAAATTACTCGAACCGCTTTTCCTGATCCCACGCAGTTTGATAAAAAGTCTGATTATTATGATGCAAAGTCTAAACCCGATAATCCACGCTGGAGCTGTGTGGAGGTTGGTTTTTTAGAAGAGTTTAAAAGCCCTGTATTACTGGAGGATTTACGTCAGAATCCTTCTCTCAAATCCCTCTTAATTTTACGTCCCGGCAATCGTCTTTCCGTGACGCCGGTGACGGCACAAGAGTTTCGCGAGATTAAAAAACTCGGTTCGCAAAAATAAGAGCGATTATTTTTTGGTTCCAGGGAAAGGTGGATTGAGGTGTGCCTCGGGTGTGACCGTGGAGAGATTGGGTGTGGTATCGCCTGGAAGTTCACCGAGGGCGAAGCGTGTACCCCCCACGAGCATTTGTTGGAACATTGGATTCGTCCA
>CANHRV010000088.1 GCA_947463395.1 Opitutia bacterium
ACAAAACAGGAAAAGACCTAAAACTTAGGTCTTCCTGCTTAAAATGGTGCTCAGGCCGGGACTTGAACCCGGACACCTTACGGCACATGAACCTCAATCATGCGTGTCTGCCATTCCACCACCTGAGCGATAAAAGGGAAAGTGGACGGTGGAACACCTGCGGATAGGTGCAAGAAAAAAGCGCTAATGCCAACGCTTGCCAAAGCGGGTATCTTTCCCAACTCTCCAACCGCAATGTCCCCCGATTCGGCCGAGTCTAACCCATCTGAAAAAGATTCTCCCAAGCCTTTAGACCTAAGTTTCTTGGGCTTAGGCCCCTCATGGGTATCGGGCCCAGCTGAAAATGTTAGCTCGGGGCGTCGTGAAAATCGCGATAGAGGCCATCGCCGAAATCATCATCAAGACGAACCGCGCCGCCCACTGCGTCGACCCGAGGGCAAGACGGGTTCGTCTGATCGACAAGATCGTAACCACGGAAGAGGAAACTCACGTGAAGAAGGATTCAGTCATTCCCCCAGACAGGAAGAGAACTTCGCCCCCGTTGTTAGCGTCGGCTTCTTCCCTGACGACGCTAAATTCGAAGTACTAGGCGAAGCGATGAAGAAAAGTCTCATCACCTACGAACTCTTTAGCATCGCCCTTCTCATTTTAGATAAAGAAGACCGTCTCTCTATTTTGATTAAGCCAATACAGGCGGATAAAAATCCCGAGGCTACTTTGTCTCTTTCTGTTCCCGATGGGCTGCCCTTTTTAACCGAGGCCGAAGCAATTAATCACGTTATGTCACGCCACCTCGATAAGTTTTTTGATACCGTAGAGGTTGAGGTTGAAGCACCCAAAGGAGTTTTCTCGATGGTCGCCAAATGCCCTAAATCAGGAATGATTCTCGGCGCACCCACTCACCATCATTATCAGAAGAATCTCCGCGAGCACCACGCTCGCTATTTCCCGAACGTACCCTTCGAGCGTTTTAAAGCAGGACTGGAAATGGTTCGCGACCAAGAAACCATCGACCAATGGATTAAGTCGATGTCTAAGCGCACGGAATATGTGCCCAAAGATCGAAAAGAAGGTGAACCCGAGCGCCTAGAATCTATCGACGCGGCTCGTGGCTTTTTACTGGCATTTCGACGCGATGCGACGGTTATCACCCGACCACAAGTACGATTCCCTGGACGTCTCCTCGCTGAAATGCCTCCCGGTCCTTTGCGAGACTCCATCCGCTACGCTCTCGAACGACAGCGTCGATTCCCCCTTGATACGGCCAACGGTATCCGCGGTCGACTGCGTAAAGAAGGTTTCCATCTTTATAAAAAGGGATCCAAAGGCATCACCTACGCCTGTGGTGTGCGCAGAAAGTGTCGCGACCCCAAGTCTACCTTCAGTGATTCGATGCAAAAGATTCTGGACTGCCTCGACAAAACCTCTGGCCAACAAAGTAAGGATGTGGTCGCACACGTTTCTGGCGAAGGTGCCGATGATGCAGCCAAATCAAAAGTTTTAGCCGACCTTAATTTCTTAATTACCGAAGGCTACATCGCGAAACTACATGATGGACGTCTCTTCGCTCAGCCTGTTTTAAGTTCTCAAGCCAAAGCCAAAGAAGAAGCTGAAAACGAAGATACTGCGGAAGAAACGAATTAGTTCAGCAAGCGGAACTATTTCCAATTATCCGCAATCCATGGTGTTGGTAAAACGCGTCGATACCATTTACCACTTCGACCAACCAAAGCGTCGGGCGGATTAGGCACTCCATGAAAAACAATAATCTTGGCCCCCTCGGGAATGGTCGGGGTCTGGAATAGGGAAAAAGGGAAATACTTCACACAATGGCGCTTGAAACTACGACACCATGTTTCGGGCCAATAACCGACTTTGCCTTGCTGACTTAAATGTGCCGTAAGAAATTCTTGTTCATTACGGTGGCGCTTGCGGACGGCTTCAAGATTCGTTCGGAAATAGTCTAAAACGTCATAATGCTGTCCAGCAGTCCAACGATAGACGGAAGAATTTCCCGTGTAATGACCCTTTTGCCAGTCGCGGATAATCAAAAACTCACCCGCTTGCTCAAAGAAGCTATCGATGTTGGAAACAATGACGATATCGATATCGAGAAAGAGAATTTTGCCCTTCAATTCTGGCCCACCTGGTGAAACAAGATCGGGAGAAAAGGAAACCAACTTCGTCCAACCCCTTTCAGGAGCACCAGCAGGAAGTTTTAAACTTGGAATAGGAAAAGTCTCGATACCTTCATTCAGCCCCTCGCGATTATCGGTCAGACAAACAAAACGGTGCGGAATGGTCAGATGGCGTTTCACCATGGAGTGGAGACGATTGACGTACTCGGGCCCATATTTCGTACCCCATTTCATGCAGATAACAGTTGCCATGAGAGCATCGTGTAAAACTCAGTCCCCATCCTCCAGCCCAAATCTAAAAGAAAGAGCACAGGCTTAAACCTGTGCTCTTTGTATTCATTGACTAATGGAAATTAACTATCGGGTCGTTACCACCGCAGGATTGGAAGCAACAACCTCACCAGGAGGACGGATTCCCGAGACGATGTAGTAAACCTTCACCCCACTCTTTAACATCGTATTCGTGTACTGGGTACCCTTAACGCCCGTGGCAATGGTCGTGTAAGGCCCATTAGGCGAAGTAGCACGTCTAATGGTGTAGGAGGTGACACCCGTTTGCAGAGTCCAAGTTAATGTAACTGAACCACGACTTGTGGATGTAGCAGAGAGGAAGTCAGCAGAAACGGACCCCGTTGTGAAAGAATTCGAGATGGAAGAGGACTTGCCTGCACTGTTGTAAGCGTGAACTCGATAGTAATAAAGAACCTTGGGCGAAACCGTGTTATCAGAGTAGGTATTAACATTCGTTCCCAACGTTGCGATAGTAGTGAAATTAGAATTATCCGTTGAGCGCTCCACTCGGAAACCAATTTCATCCGTTGAACCATCCGTCCAAGAAAGGACGACCGGAAGACCTGCTCCAGCTTGCGAGATACTCAGAGGACCAACAGGGGCGTTCGGTGCAACAGTGGCCACCGCAGGACGCTCGTAAGCGCCAATATCATAGGATCCAGACTGTGGAACCGAGGTTCCGTAAAAATCCTTTAGCCCCGTCACCGTGTAACCAAAGTAAGTAAGGCTGAGACCACTATTAATGAGAGGTGAAGTGGGATGAAGCTTGTACGCTGTGACGCCAGAGACATCGCGCATACTGTCTGCGGTATAAACGGCGGCCAAGGGGCGTGTGTCATTGAAAACTGGATTAACATTTAATCCAACAGGAGCGCCATTCAGTGTTTCTTGATTCTGCGCCGAACGCCATGCATCCAGCGAAGTGAACCCCGCAACATTGATAGCCCCACCAGTCCAATAATTATTACCTTGGAACAAACACTGCGAAACACTGGGAGTGGTTGTGCTGGTGCTGTATCGGATTAAAGGAATTGAAGGCGAAGTTACGAAGATGTTATTGCGCATTGTAATTCCAGCCAAAGTACCGAAGTTCAACCATACAGGTGCGGAATTAGGGGAGAAGATTGTATTGTTATAAAAATGACTATTATTGAGATACCGCGTTGGACTGGGCGAGAAGAGGTGAATAGCACCTTGCGCCCCTGCTAAGGCATCATTGTAACTAACACTGTAACGCACGACGTTATCAGATTGAGGATTGCCCGTAGTATCCGAAGAAGATCCTGCACCGATAAGAGCAAAACCAGCCCCTAAATTTTGGGCGGAATAACAATTCTCGATAGTGGAGGAGTAAGTGGAATCTAAAACGAAACCTGCGCCGTCCTTGAAAGCGGTATTAA
>CANHRV010000089.1 GCA_947463395.1 Opitutia bacterium
CCCGTGAGAGTGAAAGTCGACTCAACCACATAGAGTCGGGTCATTTGCTCAGCTTCATCCGCATTGTCCGCACGACGACCCGAAGAATAAGCACGGGTGGCTTCAACCGAAGCATCACCTGAACCTAAAAAGTCAGCATCCAAACTAAGAATGCGACGAGCTTTCGCATAATCGGGCAATGGACGTGCTCCGAGAGCCAATTCCGCACCGTTCTGTGGAACAGGAGTGTATTCTACGAAACGAGACTGGGGCAGAGCTGATTGAATCAGTTGTACTAAACGTGCACGCGTTGGCGAAGTCGATGGACGAGCAACAAAGACTAAACCGTCTCCATTGTTTGATTTCGCCTCGCTGGCCAATTGAACGAGGGCTTCACGTGCCGCCGCAATCGAGAGAGTGGAACCATTAGCACCAACTGAAAATTGTGCACGCTCTGGATCATACAAATCGAGAACGCTGGCTTGAGCAAATTTGGACGACGCCGAACCATTCGCAGCGTGACTCGTATTACCTTCAACTTTGGTTGGACGATGTTGATGTGTCTCTACAATCAAAGGCTGATTAGCCCACTCACCTGGAAAAGAACTCGCGTAATAAGTTGCGACACCGGGAATCGTGTTTTCAGGCTGCTTGCTGTAAGGCAAAGTGTGATTACGAGGCTCGCGACATCCCGCTAAACCTAATCCCGCCAAACCGAAAGAAGCACCCATGAGCATCAAAAACTCACGGCGCTCAACAGTATTAATCGCGGAAGCTCCATCTAAGAACTCACGCTCCGCACGGGTACGAAATTCAGGACTCTTGTTTCGCTCATCGAGACTGCGCCAATAAGAGGGACCAGTAGGCTCTCCTTCTTGCAGTGTGGGATGATTAAAAATTTTCTTACTCATTGAGATAAAAAGAGATTAGCGGTGGCAACCAGAGCAGCTTTGCGGAGGGTTAACTTTCCAATCGTGCACAAACTTTGTGCCTTGGGCGGCTTGGGCTTCTGGAGATTCAGCCTTCCAAGCAAGGTCGGTAACTTTGTCCAACGGACGAAGTGCCTTCTCGGGATTACGGTGACAATCGAGACAGAAAGACATGTTCAAAGACTTATGCTGACCGACTACTTCTTGTTGATCCACTCGACCGTGGCACTCAACGCAACTGACACCACGATTGATGTGAACCGCGTGATTAAAATAAACGTAGTCGGGAACTTTATGAACTTTCACCCATCGAACAGGCTCACCGGTTTCAATGCTACGACGAATCAAAGCCAACGCTGGACTGTCAGGCTTAACCTGGCTGTGACAGTTCCAACAAGTATTGGTACTAGGTACATTTGAGTGACCCGAACGATCAACGAAGTTATGGCAGTAACGACAGTCTAAACCCAAAACTGAATCCGGACCTGCGTGAAACGAGTGATCAAAGGCAACAGGTTGATCCGGTGTGTATCCAACGTTTAAATACTTGTTGGTCGCGTAGTGATTAATCGCTGCCACAACGAGCAAGACGGTCACTGTGAGACAGACCAGAACCTGAAACGGCACCTTGTTGACCGAGCGACGGAAGAAATTGCCGCGAGGTGCAGGTCCTTTTAAAAATTCAATGAGTTTACGCATCAGTTTTTCGAGCGAGATAAATTATTTCTGTTGGCTACGTGGAATCGCCCGTTTTTCGGGCTGAGCAGAGAAAGTTTCTGACTCGGAAGAGGCCGAGGAAAGGGAAGTTGCCGATAATGAGGGAGCTTTTGACAGGAACCCGAGAGTCAAAACCGATGCCATGGCTGCACCAGCTTGGGCTAAAAACTTCTCTCGAGAGGTGGGTTGCTCGCTCATAAGAATTTATCCTACAGAGGCACGAAAAGGTGAACCCCTTCGCAACCCAATTTTAGACCACTTTTGGGTCCTTTTTTGCAATAACCTGTGCCTAAAATAGGGATAAACTGTTAATGAAATTTAAAATAAGTTCTTAAATGCATAACCATCAGATACTTATAAACTTATTTTAATACCTTTTTGTTAAAAAATTAAATAAAACGACTCAAAATGGAAATTTAAACTATTAGTTAAATGCGTGATTAACCCTCGCAGGGCTAATCACGCATTTAACTGGTTCAAAAATCAACTTAGTCTCGAAGAGACTTAGCCGCAATTTGAACTAAATCGACAAAGCTCTTGGCCTCAAGGGAGGCTCCACCAATCAGACCCCCATCGATATCCTGCTCAGCCAAAAGGGCGTCAGCATTATCTGGCTTCATCGATCCACCATAAAGAATAAGAATGCGTGAAGCACTCTCAGCGCCAAACTGTTGAGCCAAAAGTTTACGAATGAAGGCATGAACTTCTTGAGCCATCGCTGGAGTGGCGGTTTTGCCCGTACCGATTGCCCAAACTGGCTCATAAGCAATCACGAGGCTTTCTGCTTTTGCAGCAGGGACACCGGCGAGACCTTGCTCAATCTGACGACGAACCACTTCCATCGTTTGATTAGCCTCACGCTCAGAAAGTAATTCGCCAACACACAGGATAGGCTTCAGCGAGGCAGATAAAGCCGCAAGAACCTTGCGATTAATAAAAGCATCATTCTCTCCAAAAAGACTACGGCGTTCACTGTGACCTAAAATCACATGGGTCACATACAAATCGCGCAACATGGAAGCCGAGATTTCGCCTGTAAAGGCACCGCTTGCCTTATCATGCATGTTTTGAGCACCAAGACCGAGGTGAGTACCCTCCACTGCGGCGCTAACAGCGCTTAAAGCAGTAAAAGGAGGGCAAAGCAGAACATTGACGGAGGATTCAGTACCAACGGCGGCAGCGATTTCTTTTACCAACTCGACGCCTTCCGTGGCCGTCTTGTTCATTTTCCAGTTACCAGCAATGAGGGGGGTGCGTTTTGACATGAGAAAAGAGAAAAGAGTTATTGGGAAAGAGCAACCACACCAGGCAAGGCTTTACCTTCAAGGTATTCTAAGGATGCGCCACCACCCGTAGAGCAGTGAGTTACCTTGGTATCGACGCCAAATTTTTTCGCTGCAGTTGCTGTATCACCACCGCCAACAATCGTGATTGCACCACGTGAAGTCGCTTCAGCCACAGCCTGAGCCATGGCTTTAGTACCTTGGGCAAACTTCTCGAATTCAAAAACACCACAGGGACCGTTCCAAATAATGGTACCTGCACGTCCAATCGCTGCTTGATAAAGTTTAATTGATTCTGGACCTGCATCCATCCCCTCCCAACCCGCAGGAATGCCTGAAGCCATCGTCGCTGGTTGAGTATTGGCATCAGGGGAGAACTTATCACCGCAAACGAAGTCAACGGGCAAGGTCACCTTAACACCACGAGCTTTCGCTTTTTCTAAAAGTTCAGCCACAATTTTAGCTCCCTCAGCATCAAACAACGAGTTTCCAATATCCATTCCATCACAGACCTTTCGGAAAGTGTAAGCCATACCACCACCGATGATAATTTCATCCGCCTTTTCGATGAGATTACGAATGAGCGGAATTTTATCGGCGATTTTCGCTCCTCCTAAAATAGCCAAGAGAGGACGCTTGGGACTATGTAAAACGGTATCGAAAGCCTTCAGCTCAGCCTCAAGAAGGAAGCCCGCTGCCTTTCGGGGTAAATTAACTCCCACCATCGAAGAATGGGCGCGGTGTGCCGTGCCAAAGGCATCATTCACATAAACATCGCCCAAACGTGAAAGGGAGGCCCTGAATTCAGCGACACGAGCAGGATCGGCTTTCATCGAAGTGCCGTCTTCGAGTTTTACTTTTCCTTCTTCTTCGATGTGAAAACGTAAATTTTCCAAAAGTAAAACCTCAC
>CANHRV010000090.1 GCA_947463395.1 Opitutia bacterium
GATTGACTTGGCATATGTACACCTGCCTCACCACCATCGTTTTCATAACCAATCTTGTGACCGCCATGCTTGTGTTCGATATAAGCATCGCGAGCAGAGATAATCGGACTGCGAGCAAAATTATACTCAGGCACTGGAGAAGGAAGAGACCACTCCAAGGTACGACCGTCCCAAGGATCGGAGGCACACTTCTCTCCCTTGAAGGCCGTCCAAACGAGATTGGCGAAAGCTAAGAATACACCGATGCCGAGAATGAAAGCACCGATTGTCGCGACTAAATTCCAAGTCTCCCAACCCATACCAGCATGGTAGGTATGCGTCCGACGAGGCATACCAGCCAAACCGAGATAGTGCATTGGACCGAAAGCTAAATTAAATCCGAGAATGACCATACCCGAAGCGACATAAGCCACACTCGCCTTAGGCATACGTCCAAAAATCTTGGGGAACCAGAAATAAAGACCTGCCATCAAGCCCAAGAGAACGCCACCGAGAAGGACGTAGTGGAAGTGGGCGATAACAAAGTAACTATCTTGCTGTTGAGAATCAGCAGGAGCGGAAGAGTGCATCACTCCAGAAAATCCACCGCACATAAACATCCAGATGAAGCCGAGTGCTAGTACCATCGGAGGCGTAAAGCGAATGCGTCCGCCCCAAATCGTCCCGAGCCAATTGAAAATCTTAACACCCGTCGGCACCGCAATCGCCATTGTTAAGAGCGCGAAAGCCGCCGTGGGCACTGCACCCAAACCGGTGGTGAACATGTGGTGACTCCAAACCGCAAATCCTAAAAAGCCAATCACCGCACCAGAGAAAACGATGATAGGATAACCAAACAGAGACTTGCCAGAGAAAGTAGGAAGGATTTCCGAAACGATTCCCATCGCAGGCAAAACGAGAATGTAAACTTCGGGGTGACCAAAAATCCAGAAGAGGTGCTGCCAGAGAATAGGCTGACCACCAGCCGAGGGGTTGAAGAAGTTAGCACCGAACTGACGATCGAACATCAACTGAATGAGTGCCACGGTGATGGCAGGGAAAGCTAAGATAATGAGAATCGAGGTAACTAAAGTCATCCAGGTGAACACAGGAAGACGCATCATCGTCATTCCCTTGGCTCGCATATTAACAATCGTACAAATGAAATTAAACGACGCCGCCAAGGAAGCGACCCCGAGAATTTGGATGCCGATAATCCAGAAATCGGTACCGACACCAGTAAAGCGGGGAGCATGCAAAGCCGCATCAGCCTGACCGAATGTTCCCGAGAGCGGAGCGTAACTGAACCAACCGTTGGCTGGTGCAAAGTCGGTATAAACGAGAGACTTGTACCAAGCGAAATCCTTAAACCAACCCGCGAGATGGCCGAACTCAAAAAGCCAACTTGCATTGAGAACGAATGAGCCAGCGACAAAGGTCCAAAGTGAGAAAGCATTCAATCGAGGGAATGCCACGTCACGTGCACCAATTTGCAGGGGAACAAGGAAGTTAAAGAAGGCCGCCGACAACGGCATCACGCCCAAGAAAATCATGGTCGTACCGTGCATCGTGAACAACTGATTATACATCCGAGCGGTCACGAAATCATTATCAGGACGAGCCAACTGAGTTCGAATCGCGAGAGCTTCGACGCCACCAAGCAAGAAGAAGAACATGGCGAAGGCGCCATAAAGAATACCAATCTTCTTGTGATCAACGGTGGTCAGCCAATCCATCAAGCCGGTCGAGCGGTCTGGGCGCAGGAGACCGAGGTCACTACGCTCAGGAGCGAGATCTAATTTCGAAGCAACTGGTGCGTGATGCGTATCGTGAGACATGAGGTTAAATTATTTTAGAGTGAGTAAATATTCAGCAAGGGCGTCGAGTTCTTCATCGGTGAACTTCTGATGGCTTTCACGAAGACCAACGACGTTGAACATCTTGTAGTAATGCATGCGGTTGCCAGGTTTAACATCGGCCGTCGGCTTACCGTCAGCACCATGAGAAACGCCCGAGGAACCAATCCACTTGATTAAATTCGCCTTCAACTGCGCTGGATCGACAGGCATCGAAGCTTCTGTGTTCTTTTCTTTAAGTTCCAAAGCTAACTGAGCTTTAGGATCGCGATTATCGAGCCATGCGCCAGCGAGCGATTTACGCGAAGCAATATGAGTCAGGTCAGGACCAAAATTTCCTGCGCCGAAGTGACCAGAAATATTGTGGCACATCGCACAGGTCTTTGCCGCAAAGAGGGCTTTTCCTTTTTCAGCCTTCGATCCAGCGACCACGGGAGCAGCATCGGTTTTTTGTGACTTAACCCACTCTGCAAAAACTTCGGGCTCCACAACTTCGCAGCGGAAGAGCATGTAAGCATGAGAATCGCCACAGAATTCAGCACACTGACCGTAGTAGTGTCCGACTTCATCGCCCTGAATCCACATATAGTTCTTACGACCTGGAATTAAATCAACCTTACCAGCAATTTTAGGAATCCAGAATGAGTGAATCACATCTTCGGAACGAAGGTTGATACGAACGGCCTTGCCCCGCGGAATATAAATTTCATTGGGCACCGTGCGCTTAGCATCACTGGTTAAACCAAGCTGAGGATACTCAAAACGGAACCACCATTGCTTGCCGATAACATCGATTTCTAAAACTTGATCAGCAACTTCCTTCGCATAATTTTCTTTTCCGTTGGCATCGACTCGAGGATACCAAGCAGAAAGCTTAGAGGTTGCGACAGCTTCTTTGGGAACATCATCGGTATACCAAATCGCACTGAGTGTTGGAATCGCGATAAAAACCAGAGCACCAATCGAAGCGGTAATTAAACCAATTTCCACCAGTGGATTACCATGGCCTTCTTCTAACTTTGGCTTCACCACTTCACCAGGACGTGAGCGGAATCGAGCGACAGCATAAACCAAAAGACCACCGACCAAGACAAAGAGCACGATCACCAGATAAACGGTGTCCATAAACACATCGTACTGCACCTGAGCGACAGGCCCCTTGGGATCCAAAGTGGACTGACGAACTTCAAGGTCTGCTCGAGAACAGGCAGTGAGGAACAGACCAAGTATGGGGAGGACCAAAATGCCTACCCGATGGAAAAAGCGTGAAAACATAAGAAAGGTAATGTCAGTCGCCATCGAAGTTCCCTAAAAGTATCCCCTTGGCAAGCATCGCCCTGCACGAGTTGGCTCCAGCCAAACCAAGAATCGGGTAGTTTAGTAAAATTATTTCTTAAATTGTTAATAGCCATAGTTTTATGATAAAAAATAGCCCATCATTTTCCCTTATGCCCTCAACCCTGCTCTCTTCTAATCATAATGGGGCTTGGGTATTGCGCCTGAATGACGACCCTTTAGCCCATTTCTATGTCTTGGAAAAGCCCTCATGGCACTCCTCTGCCCGACTGGAGACAACGCACCTTGATGATGGGAATCATCAATGTCACTCCCGACTCCTTCTCCGATGGTGGGCAGGCCCTCGAAATCGACAACGCCCTCAACAAAGCCTCTGAACTCCTCGAACAAGGAGTCGATATTCTCGATCTTGGTGCTGAATCCACTCGGCCTGGATCAGAGTTCGTCTCTGCCGAAGTTGAATCGACCCGACTGCTTCCCGTGCTTCGCGCACTACGAAAAAAATTTCCGCACGTCCCACTTTCAATTGATACCTATAAAGCCAGCGTGGCTAAAAGCTGCCTCGAAGAAGGAGCAGACATCATCAATGACGTCGAAGGCGCACGTTATGAGAGTCGCGAAACCGATTCACCGATGGCTCGACTCTGCGCTCAAACAGGAGCCCCTCTCA
>CANHRV010000091.1 GCA_947463395.1 Opitutia bacterium
CCCTTGCTGGCTTTGCTGATCTACCGCAGTGGGAGTTATGAAGTTTCGTTCGGGAAACCATGTGGAAGTAAACTCACGTTTCTTCCCTGCGATAATCTGCACAAGAGCGGCGATGACTAAATTGTCGGAGTCGGATTGATTGGTAGATTTGACGATTTCAGCACTGAGCTCGGGCTGTAAATCAGGATACTTTCGAGGGTCGTAGGAAAGAAACTCATTCTTTTCTCCAACTTTTAAAGTTAATGAGACATCTTTTTCTTGGGGATAGCAGCCTGCTTCATTGCACTCTAACCATTCCACTTTGGCCTTCAGATTTAGTTTACCCGCGGCATCAGCGGGTGGAGTTAACTCAAGAAGGAAAAGCGATTCGTCATGATGAATGAAACTGATGACGCCTTTTTGATTATAAAGTGACGGTCCAGGGAAAAGGAAGTTACCGATAGTGGCTCCAGCTTTTTCTTGCCAGGTAATGGAGGGGGGTTGGCCTGCATCGCCGGGCACTTTCCAATAAATATGAAAACCTGGGTCACACCGAAAACGAACACCGATGAGGATTTTTTTATTCGGTTCGATTTCAGGCGTTAAGTTAACCAAGTCGACTTGTGTGCGAACAGCAGCCAGACAATCTGTCGTAAGATTGGTTAGTGTGAAAAGAAACAAAACCAAGAAACGCATAAATAAAACTTATGCGTTAAATGGTAGTGATAGCAAGGCGTCACTCGCTTTTGATTTTTAAAAAACGCGATGACAAGGCAATAAAGCGGCGTCTTTCATGCCATGGATAATTTTCTTATCGGCAGGGCAGAAGGTCGAAAGAATGCCACTGATTTCGACCGTATCACCATCGACAAAATAATAGGGGCAAAGTCGCACTCGGCCTTCCGCTTGAGTAATTGAACCATCACTGGCATAAACGGGATGGCTTAATCGAGAGGGCTTATGGTACTCCTGTAAAATATGGAAAGTTTCGTTCTCTGGATCTAAGGCATTGTCAATGGCTTCAATCCATTCTTCTCGCGATACATCGCTGCCCAGAGTCACACTGCGTGCACCCCAAGCCGTTTCGTGGAAGCCACTGGCTTTAATGATTAAGTTTCGTTCACGTTGCGAGGCTTCCGCAAGTTCATGCCATTCGCGTATGGGACGTCCGTTGACGGGTGGAGCAAAGAGCACGGCGGTAGGAGGTAAATCCGTGCGTTCCATAATCCAAGTCTTGGGAACCAAACGGAAAAGCATCTCGTAATGATCCTCGGGAAGGTTTTCTTTCCAAAACTCAGAGAGGATAGGGTGATGCAGAAGTGCCAGACCTAATTTTTCCTCTTGGAAGGCTTTCATTGGAGGCGTCAGCACGAGTTTACCGGACTCGACACTGTTAAATATTCCGTCCGCACTTTTGACATTCGCTAAATCAAATAGCTCAAAGAATCGATAAACCAAATCAACTTTACGTGGTGCACCGTCAACGGGGATATAGCACTCTTCTCCCATTTGCATCATCTGCGATGGATCGATGACGTGAACATCATGACCAAGTGAACGTAGTTTTTCCCCCAGCCATTCAAACTCGGGCCGATAGGTGGCCGATTCTTCGCTAACAACAATGGCAACGAGCGGAAATCGTTCTTGTGGGGTCAGTCGTTGCAAGGCTTGGAAAAAACGTTCTGGCATTTGCGTGCCGCCGATGACTTCAGGGTAATCCTCGGCATAGACCTCATTAAGGTAGGCAGTGAGACCCACGCCTCCAGGGACGCTATCCAATTCGGTCAGGGTAAAACCATGTTCAGTAATCAGTAAATCAGGACGAAGGACCACGGGGCACTGACCTTTAATCGCGCGATGGCGACCATGCTCCACAAGTCCTTGGGGTTTGTACCGATCGAGATAATCGGATACCCAGCGAGCGTGGATGTCGCGATTGCGCAGGATTTTTTTGTCGGTGAATGATCGGACGTAAAGGCGTTCCAGTGCACGCTGATAACTTAAGCAGGCCTGACCGATGAGTTTTAAACTCTTCAGTTGTGCTTCGGTAATTGGCCAAGGCTCGGGAGAGAGTTTCCAAATTTTTTCCGCAAAAAGAGGAGGCTCTAGTAACTTCTTTCTTAGTTCTTCTTGCGAAGGCATACGCTTAGTCCTCGATTTTAATATCCTTGTTACGTGTGCGTGGACCGCCAGCTCGAAGCCAGCCATTGATAAAGGCGTCAATATCTCCATCCATCACGGCTTGGATATTTCCCGTTTCGACGCCTGTACGCAAGTCCTTCACCATTTGATAGGGTTGGAAAACATAGGAACGAATCTGGTTACCCCATCCGATATCACCTTTTTCACCATAATAACGTTCCATTTCCGTGCGTTTATCGTCCAACATTTTTTCGTAGATTCGAGCACGCAGAATCTTCATCGCCAAGGCACGATTCTTAACCTGTGAGCGTTCGCGTTGGCAAGCGACCACGATGCCTGTGGGAATATGGGTGAGTCGAACGGCGGATTCGGTTTTATTAACGTGCTGTCCGCCTTTGCCACTGGATCGATAGACATCCACACGTAAATCCGCTTCGTTCACTTCGACATCAATATCGTCGTCAATTTCAGCCACAACATCGACCGATGCGAAAGAGGTGTGGCGACGGGCGTTAGCATCGAAAGGTGAAATTCTTACGAGACGATGGACGCCACGTTCGGCTTTAATGTAGCCATAGGCATTGGGACCTTCGACACGAAAGGTGGCTTGGCTGATACCAGCACCTTCACCTTCAGCGACGTCTTCAACTTCAACCTTAAATCCACGGCGTTCCGCCCAGCGTGTATACATGCGAAAGAGCATATCTGCCCAATCATTTGATTCGGTGCCACCCGCTCCAGCTTTAACCGTGACAATGGCATTTGATTTGTCGTGAGGGCCTGAAAGGAAAGAGGCGATTTCCAATTCAGCTACTTCTTTTATCAAGTCTTCAGCGACTTGACGTAATTCCTCGCACTCGGCTTCGGCGCCTCCCTCGGGAGCCTCGACTACCATCTCAGCCAGAGTTTTGGCATCTTCCAATTTTCGACGAAAGGCGATTTGTGGGGCCACAATGTTTTTGTAGCTATTGCATTCGCTGATGACTTTTTGGGCGGCTTTTTGGTTATCCCAGAAGTTGGCAGCTGCCATCTGATTTTCCAATTGGGCAATATGTGTTTGCTTGCCCGGAACGTCGAGGAACTTCCAGAGGTGGCCTGAACGACGTTCGACTTCCTCTAGATTATGACGAATTTCGGGTGAAATATACATGAAAAGGACAGAAAAAGGATAGGCAGGATTAGTGCAGAGTGAAAGAGATAAGCAAGGTGCTTTCCTTTTCAATGGCATTGTCTCCCTTCTTGCGAGTCACACTTGCACCTTACCGTGAGACGGTCATATCTATTTTATGCCTTATCTCGAGGGTCTAAGTTTTTCAGAAATTGCCGGACCACTGCCCGAGCGTCGTGTTTTAGCAAATGGACTCGAAGTTCTTTACTTCTGCCGCCCAGGTGTCGGTCTTTGCACGGTGCAAGCTTGGGTCCGAACGGGGAGTGTTTATGAGGGGAAGTGGGAGGGCTCTGGAATCTCGCATTATCTCGAGCACATGGTTTTTAAAGGTACTGGTCGATTTGCTAATCGAGAATTAACCGAGGCGATTCATCGGGCAGGCGGAAATTCGAATGCCTACACGACCTTTGATCGTACGGTTTATTATGTTGATGCCCCGGCCGAGGGTTTTGCGACAGCGATGGAGGCGATTTCGGAAATGGTCTTCGATCCGTTGATTACGGAG
>CANHRV010000092.1 GCA_947463395.1 Opitutia bacterium
CCTAAAACCCTGTAAACGTCGCTCGCGACGCACAGGACAAAAAGTCAAAAAAACACAAACATGAGCCTCATGGAAAAACTGCTCGCCGATTCTAATTTCGGTGCGCTCAAACCACACACTGTCATCAAAGCCACCGTCACGGAAATCCGTGGCGACAAAGATATCGTCGTTGATATCGGTGGTAAGTCCGAAGGATTTATTCCCCAGTCGGAATTCCCCGATATGGCAGAAATTCAAGTCGGCATGCCTCTCGAGGTCTACCTCGAGCGCCTCGAAAATAAGGACGGAACACCCACCGTTTCCTTTGATCGCGCCCAACAAATTCGTAAATGGGAAAGCATCGAAGCGAACTGCCAAGAAGGCTCGATTGTTCAAGGTCGTGTTAAATCTGTGGTTAAAGGCGGACTCATCGTCTCCGTCGGCGTCGATGCATTCATGCCCTCTTCCCAAATTGATATCAATCCTCCTAAGAACCTCGATGTCTTCGTGGGACAAACTTACGATTTCAAAATCATCAAGATCAACAAAGAGAAAAAGAATCTCGTGGTCTCTCGTCGTGAACTCATCGAAGAGCAACGCGGTGAAAGCCGTCGCAAACTTCTCGAGGAAGTTAAGCCTGGCATCATTCGTCGTGGCGTGGTCAAGAATATCACCGACTACGGTGCCTTCGTTGATCTCGATGGCTTAGATGGTCTTTTACACGTGACTGACATGAGCTGGGGTCGCATCGGTCATCCTAGCGAAGTCGTCAAAGTCGGTGAAGAAATCACCGTCATGGTTGTTGAAGTGGATCGCGATCGTGAACGCGTGTCTCTCGGACTTAAACAAACACAACCCAACCCTTGGGAAGGTATTGAAAAGCGCTACCCAGTGGGTGCCAAGGTGCATGGCAAAGTGGTTAATCTTGTTCAATACGGTGCCTTCATCGAATTAGAAGGTGGCGTTGAAGGATTGGTCCACGTTTCCGAACTGTCTTGGACCAAGCGCGTCCAGAAGCCCTCGGACATCTTGAAGGTTGGACAAGAAGTCGATGCGGTTATTTTAAGCATCAACAAGGATGAACAAAAAATCTCCTTGGGCGTCCGCCAACTCGAAGCCAATCCTTGGGAAAAGGTACGTCACAACTACCCCGTGGGTGCTCGCGTTCGCGGCAAGGTTCGCAACCTGACCAACTACGGTGCCTTCGTCGAACTCGAAGACGGTATCGATGGCATGGTTCACGTTTCCGACATGAGCTGGACTCGCCGTATCAATAACCCTGCTGAAGTCATGAAGAAGGGCGATGAAGTCGAAGCCATCGTGCTCGATGTTGATGTTGATCAACAGCGTATCTCCCTCGGCGTGAAGCAAACCCAAGAAGATCCTTGGAGCGATATCGACCGCAAGTATCGCATCGGCGACTTAGTCACTGGCAAAGTTTCCAAGGTAGCCAACTTCGGTGCCTTTATTGAATTAACCGATGAGATTGATGGTCTGGTTCACGTTTCCCAACTCGCTGAACAGCGCGTTGAGAATGTGAAGGACGTTGTCAAAGTCGGCCAAGAAGTCAGCGCTCGCGTAATCAAGATTGATAAAGAAGACCGTCGTATTGGTCTCTCCATCAAGGCTGCGAATTACGACGCTGAACGTCTGCAGGCTGAAATCTCGTCCTACGAGCGCATCAAAGGACCCTCGACGGGCGGTGCTCCTGCCTCCTCGAGCAGCTCCTCTTCGTCTTCGTCCTCGGGTAGCGGTGACTTCAACAGTCTCGGCGACCTCCTCGACAAAGCAGGCAACTAAACCCTGTATTCAAAACAATCAAAAGACCCCAGGAAACTGGGGTCTTTTTTTGTGCCCAAAAAAGAATTAATCATTATGCTATACTAGCATGTTATTCGAGTCCCTCGAAAAACTAATTTCATCCATGAATTTTTCCTGGATAGGTCTCGTTGATGTTTTTTGTGCTCTCTACATCGTCATTCTCGCCACCCGAGCACGCATTTCCCTTTTTTACATTCTCTTGTGGGGCCCAGCAGCCATTTTCATCCCCAAAATCACGGCTCTCTTTTTGTTAATTTTTGGAGGAAGAAAGCACTCACAACTCGCTGAAATAAAAAAGCGTATTAATCGCGTCGCACACGAACTCAGTGGCCCTTTTGATCAAACTGGCCATCGCTTCACGGTTTTGGCTGATCGAGAAGGACGAGAAGCGATTACCGCATTAGCCAGAGAGATTAAAAATGCAAAAACTCGAATCCATCTCTCTACTTATATTCTCAGTCCCGATGCCGTGGGTCGTGAGATTGTAAAACTCTTGGTCGAAAAGGCACAAGCTGGCGTCGAAGTTCGTTTACTTTTAGATGCCGTAGGAAGTTGGGGGACTCCCACGCGACTCTGTCGTCCACTGCTTAGAGCTGGTGGCAAGGTAGCACGATTCAACCCTGTGTTTCCGATGCAGGGCAAAGGCTCGGCGAATTGGCGAAACCATCGTAAAATAGCTATTTTTGATAGTCGTGCCGCCATTATTGGCGGTCAAAATATTGGTTTAAATTATATGGGATTAAGACCTTCTCGACAGCGCTTTCGAGATTGCTCCTTCTTAATCGAAGGCCCTGCCGTTTCAGCGTTGGAATGCGTCTTTATTGCTGATTGGTGTCAATCCACCGACGAAAACCCAGAGGCTTTTGCTGAAGTGTTAAAAATCCGAACCCCCGCAGTTGGTCATGTAACTATCGAAGTAATTTCCTCGGGCCCAGACTGCGACAACGATCCACTTTGGGAAAGATACATTCAACTCATTACCGAAGCCAAAAAATCTGTGACGATTGTCACACCCTATTTTGTTCCCGACCCCACCCTCTTCAAATTACTCATTCATTCCGCCCGAATGAATAAAAAAATTCGAATTATTATCCCACGAAGGTCTGACCATCTTCTTTTGGATTTCGCCCGTCGATGGTATTTACGACTCCTGAAAGAAGTGGGGGTAGAAATTTATTTTTTCAAAAAAGACGTACTACACGCCAAACTATTCATCAGCGATGATGAAAAAGTGGTGGTGGGATCAGCCAATCTCGATATGCGTTCCTTTTTCTTTAACTACGAGATTGCGGCACAGATTTCCGACGAGGAATCCCTCCAGCCCGTTCATGATTACGTGGATTCGCTCATCGCTGAATCCTCGATTTATTCAGAGGATCTTTATCAACGAAGTCGGACTTGGCGTGGAAGATTTCTTGAAGCGATTTCTCGTGTGCTCGCTCCACTGCTCTAATCAACCAAGGAAGGCGTGAAGGCGAACGGACAATCCTGTATCAGGCAGGAGGAACCCATCATGCCCGGCATCGGTCACAACTTCGTGATAAGCCGCATTTACCCCAGCTGCGGTCGCGGCGGCGACAACCATCCGTAATTCACTGGTCGGATAGAGCCAGTCGCTCGAAAAACCAATCGCTAAAACATCGGGCCCACCCGAGCGAAAAAGTTGTCCCGCTGCAGCTCGTGCGGTTAAATCGAATCGATCAACCGCCCGAGTGATGCGCAACCAACTATTTGCATCGAAACGTTTAACGAAAGATTCGCCTTGGTGTTGCAGATAGCTTTCGACCTGCCAATAAACTGAGTCTTTAGGCTTTGCCCCAGGAACTCGCGCACGGCCAAACTTTTGGTCAAAAGCAGCTGAGGAAAGATAACTGATGTGGGCAATTTGTCGGCCAATCGCCAACCCTGTCTGTGGCCCTTCTCCAGGAAGATAATGCCCAC
>CANHRV010000093.1 GCA_947463395.1 Opitutia bacterium
AAAAAAGTGACCCCAGTTATGCCCAAAGCACACTTTGGAAAAACAAGGGGTGGGAAGAATTTTTGGTAAAAGGAGCTGAACAGGCCTATTCAACCAGACTTCCCGAAATCATTGTTTTTCCTACATTAGCCGAAGCTCTTTCTCAAATCTCTCGGCAAAGTTGGCGCGTCGTGCTTGATCCTTACGAAGCCACCAGCGCTTTAAAGTCGTGTGGGAGTAAAGAAAAGCGAGGAACCCTGGCGATTGGCTCAGAGAGAGGATGGACGGACCGTGAACGCCTTCTCCTCAAAGAGAGCGGTTTCCATTTTTATCACTTGGGCGACAGAATTTTACGCGTGGAAGCAGCGTGTCTCGTGGGTACAGCTATTATGTTATCGCAATTAAATGCCTGGCAGTCACATCGACCGATTCTCTAAGATTCGCGAACAAGAATCGAAGCAGCAGGCTGACCTTTGCCTTTACCAATTACTTTTTTTAGTTTCCAACCTAAAGGTATTGGTACGGTGTAACCTCCAGGAGCTTCGAGGATGACTCGCGCCTCTGCGCTTGGATTCGCGTAATAAACAGCGGCTTGAGCAATCGCTAAGCCTTTCGTCTCCCAATATTCCCAAGGTGGATCGGCGAAGACGCAGTCAAATCGCTCGGGGGTTAAATCCAAGTGCATTGCATCGCCCGTGATTGTTTTCATCGGCAATTCGGTCAACCCCATCGACTTTGCCACCGCCGCCATATTGGTTTTAATTTCAGGTCCAATCTGCAGGTCGACTGCCGTAGCGGAGAGTGCTCCGCGACTCAGTGAATCCAAAGCGTAAGCGCCTGTACCAGTAAATAAATCCAAGACCTTTGCCTGCGGAATAAAGGCAGCCAGTGAATTAAAAACCGCTTCGCGAATATAATCGGTAGCTGGACGCACTCCGCCTTTAGCGGGCACACGTAATTGAATTCCTCGAGCGATTCCTCCCGTCACACGCATAGAGAAAAAGTCCTCCGAGAGAAGAGAAAGGTCAATGGCGTTCCGCGCCTAATTTTTGTTTGGCGGGAGACCAACAAGTTGTCCGTCCGCCAATCGGCGCTCTTTTCAATAAAGCACGTGAGGTCGGGCACTTTCCGCCATCGCTCCAGCGGTGATTAAAAAGCCAGTGACTTGGTGGGTCGGACCAATCTTTGCCGATAACTTTTAAAGCATCGCGACAGACTTGGCGTAACGTGGAATGTAGCCGTTTAATCGATTGAGGGCCAAAATTACCCGCGCGGGCTTGAGGATGAAAACCCGCGCGCCATAAAACTTCATCAGCCATCCAATTGCCAATGCCTGGAAAACGTTCCTGCATAAGTAAGACAGCCTTAATGGGGGCGCGCTGATGTCGTTTTAAAAAATCTGCCACCGACTGCACGGTGAAATCTCGAGAGAGAATGGGTGGTGCGATTTTAGCCCACCATTCGGGCACGCCCGGTCCTTGATAAAATAAAACCCGGCCAAACTGTCGCGGATCGACAAAAACTAATTCCTTACCGTTCGACATTTTAAGCACAAGATGTTCGTGTGGTTTGGGCTTACGTTGAGCAGAACCCGCTGCCAATTCACCAGTCATCCCTAAATGAATGCCCAACCATATCTGGTTGGAAAAATAAAAGGCCATCTGTTTAGCGGCGGCTTGAGAAGTGATAAACTTTTGGCCGAGCAAGGCCTGCTTCATTTTGGCGATGGGCAAACCGCGATTATCTCGAGCACGTGAATTAAGCGAGACAGCCTTTACGGTTTTGCCACGGCCAGCATCCCAACGACGGCGGAAATATTCGACTTCGGCTAATTCGGGCATGGGGTAAAACTAAGCGGACAAAGCCCCAGTGCAACTCCACGGAAAACTTCACTCCGAGATTGTGCCCTTCTCTATCCCGAGCAAGGTAGTGTCATGTCCACTGGAGCGACACTGCCATTTAAAATCAGCGTTCTCGTTTTTCTGCACGATGAAAGCGGGAAGCTTTTACTCATTCAGCGCACCAAAGCTCCGAATCAAGGTTGTTGGAGTCCGATTGGAGGAAAACTTGAGACCGGCACGGGCGAGTCTCCTTTTGAATGTGCCGTTCGAGAAGTGGCCGAAGAAGTTGGAGTTAAAGTGCAGACTTCCGATTTACATCTTTTTGGAATGATTTCGGAAAAAGGCTACGAAGGTCAAACCCACTGGCTGATGTTCCTCTTCGATTGTCGCCGACGCCTCAAAGAAGTCCCTGCCACAATTTCCGAAGGAAAGTTTGCTTTCTTTGCTCGAGAGGAAATTGCTCAGATTAAAGTTCCTGAATCGGATCGCACCTTAATTTGGCCAATCTTTGATCAACACCGTCGAAGCTTCATTGCCTACCGTGCCGAATGCCATCCGCACGAACCATTACAAATGGTGATCGAAGAGACCCATCGTCAGCCACACCTTGATTAATCTATGGATGCCGCTGGTGCAGAATTCGAATTCAAGAAAACGCGTCGGAAGCCAGCCTACCCGATTGGTGAACAACTTCGTGAATATTTAGCGCGAGAAGGGCGCGAAGTAGCCTTGCCTGTTTCCTATGCGCAGTTGCGGGATTTTACCGCCGCCATGCCATTGTTGGATCGTGGACGCGATACGCTATGGGAAACGGTCGCGTATCCACCCGAGGTGATGGCCATTCTTTCGCAAAGTTTATTAGAAACGTATGCCCTCCTTCGTGGCGAAGGTGGCTTGAGGGTATTCAGCCACGTTTACGTTGATCGCGTTGACTTTTGTTCCTTCGGCAACTCTCAGCCGTTTCGGGTTCGAATCGTTAATGCTTACAACGAAAACCATGATTATTTTTATGTAAAAACGGGTGATGCGTCTCGGGTTTGTGGGCTAGAATTAGAGCACCTCCTTTCGCCGAACCGGATGCACTATTTAACTTGGGGTGAAACATTAGTAGAAGAACACGTGACGGGTATCCCTGGAGATATTTTTTCGGAAAAATGGATTGATGCGAACAGTCACCACCCGGTTCGCTTAGCCAAAGAACTCATTAAATTCGAAGAGCGCTGTTTAGTGCGATTGCTTGGCGATATGCGTGCGTACAACTTTGTTGTCGCCGTCACCCCTGACTTTGACGCCACCGCCATCCGGGTGCGTGCGATGGATTTTGACCAACAATCGTACGATGGGCGTTTAAGATTCTATCTTCCTGGCTCATTTAAAGAAAATCGGCCCTTTGCTCAACTTTGTGCGAAACACATCAATGCCGCCTCGGCTGCACAGTACCGAAGAGAGGAACAGTCCTTAATTCACCGTCGATTATTAGCCGCGCCCGATCGGATGAGAGATTTATTGCTAGCGATGGAAGCCAATCCCTTAAGCACCCCAGAAAAGGCAAAAGAGTTGGCGGAAGGGCTAGCCGAATACCATAAAGACCCCAGCTTCCGCCAACATGAGAGCATGGCGGGGTTAATTGGGGAAAGTTTGGACCGTTTGAGTCGTCTCTTACGCTCTTGATTATAGTAAGCGCTGGACAGGACGCGCGCTCCTTGGACAAACTCACCAGCCTGCGATGAGCGACTCTTTAAGGCACGAATGTGGCATTGCCCT
>CANHRV010000094.1 GCA_947463395.1 Opitutia bacterium
GCACAGTCTTACAAGGAAGGGGAGAGGGTAAAAGCGGGCGACAGTCTTTTTCGCATTGATCCGACTCCGTATCAAATCGCCCTTGAAGTGGCTCGAGCTCAATTAGCTCAAGACCAAGCACGTTTCGAACAAGCAACGGCCGAAGCGGAACGTCAATCCTCGTTATTGGCGCAAAATGCCACGAGCAAGAAAGAGGAATCAGATGCCCAAGCCATCGCTTCTGCCTCTCGTGCGGTACGCGATTTATCCGCTGCGAAAGTGAAGGCTGCGGAACTTGATTTATCGTATTGTGAGGTACGCGCTCCCATCGATGGTTACGCGGGTCGTTTGGTGAAATCAGAAGGCTCTTTGGTTTCTCCTGGAGCGGATAGCTTGCTCACCACGGTGGTGCAACGTGATGCGGTTTGGATTCGTTTTGGAATTTCCGAACAAGAATTTTTCCGTCTTTTTAATGGCGATGCTAGCCTGGCCACCCGGGCTCAAGTGAAATGTATTCTCGCTGATGGATCCGATTATCCACTGGCTGGAAAAATTAACTTTGTCGCCGCGAACGTTGAACCTCGTTTAGGGACGATTCAGATGCGGGCGGAGTTCGCAAATCCACAACAGCGTCTTTTGCCTGGGCAATATGTGCGCATCCAACTTTCTGGCCAAGAAATCCCCGAAGCGGTTGTCATTCCTGCCACGGCTTTGATGCAATCATCTCAAGGTCGTTACGTTTTCACGGTAAATGCCGAAAATAAAGTGGCGATGGTGATTGTCCAAGTAGCAGAGGTGGCAGGAAGTCAGGTTGTCCTGAGCGGAGGTCTAAAAGCTGGCGACCGTGTGATTACCGATAACTTACAAAAAGTGCGTCCAGGCTTAGTGGTCACTCTCCGCGACAACGTGCCACCACAAAAATAAAATGATTTGGGAATACTTCATTCGTCGGCCTATTTTCGGCACGGTTTTATCCATTGTCATCGTGATGGCAGGTCTCTTGGCCTTCCGCAATTTACCTGTGGCGCAGTATCCACAAATCGCTCCGCCCACGGCAACGATTTCAGTCACTTATCCTGGTGCTTCGGCCGAAACATTGATGCGCACCATTGCCGCTCCGATTGAGGATCAAATTAATGGCGTCGATAATGTTCTCTATTTCTCTTCAACCTCTTCCTCGAACGGTTTGCTCTCGATTACCGTAACCTTCGAACCGGGAACGGATCCTGATCAAGCGGTAATCAATCTGACTAACCAAATTAAAATTGCTGAACCACGTTTGCCTGAAGAAGCCCGACGTTTGGGAGTGGTGGTGAAAAAGCGCACTAATGACATCCTCTTGGCGATGTCGATTATCTCCAAAGATGGAAGTCGTGATTCGGTTTATCTCAGTAACTTTGCCTCGGTTAATATTGTCGATGAATTAAAACGAATTCCTGGAGTAGGAGACGCGGGAATTTTTGGAGCACGCGATTACGCGATGCGCGTTTGGTTGAAGCCCGATAAAATGGCGCGTTTGGGAGTGACGCCAACCGATGTCACTCAAGCGATTCGTGCGGCCAATAATCAGTATGCGGCTGGTCGTCTCGGCCAAGAACCTGCGCCCCGTGATCAAGCGATGGTCATTCCGATTGTCACGTCGCCACGTTTAGCCACTCCCGAAGAATTTTCTGACATCATCATTCGAGCGGGCGGACCCTTGGGAACGTTACGTTTACGAGATATCGCTATGGTTGAGTTGGGCGCACAGAGTTATGAACAGCAAGCCACGCTGGATGGTCAAACGGCAGTCGGTGTCCGTATCTTTTTAGCCCCTGGGGCTAACGCCATCGAGGTGGCTGATGCGGTGAAGGCAAAAATGAAACAAATCTCCAAGAGATTTCCATCGGGGGTAGATTACGCGATTCCTTTCGACACCACACTCTTTATTAGCGCTTCGATTAATGAAGTGATGCACACACTTTTTGAAGCGGGAGTATTAGTGGTTATCGTTCTGTTTCTTTTCTTGGGCAGTTGGCGCGTCACCTTGATTCCGTTGATTGCTGTCCCGGTTTCTTTGATTGGTACTTTTGCGGGTCTTTGGCTTTTTGGTTTTGGGATTAACACTCTGACGCTTTTTGCCATGGTCATTTCCATCGGTATCGTGGTCGATGATGCGATTGTCGTTTTAGAAAACATCGAGCGATTGATGGAAGAAAAAGGACTATCTCCTTTTGAGGCTGCACTGGCTTCCGTTCGCGAAGTGTCGGGCGCGATTGTGGCGATTGTTCTCGTTCTGGTTTCCGTGTTTTTACCTGTCGCCTTTTTAGGAGGCATTGCAGGTGCCCTGTATCGTCAGTTCGCGGTTACGGTCTCTGTGTCCGTTTTGATTTCCGGTTTCGTGGCTTTGACTCTGACGCCTGCACTTTGTGCGATGATTTTAAAGCCACGGGTTCATGGAAAACCTGGAGGAATTCTTTTCTGGTTTGAAACTCATTTTAATCGAGTTGCCTCTTGGCACGATCGAACTGTGCGATGGTTGCTCGCTCACCCTGCCAAAGCTCTGACGATTTTTGCCCTGATTCTCGTCGCCAATGCGGTGCTGATTTTTAAAATTCCACGAAGCTTTTTACCCGCAGAGGACCAAGGTTACCTCATTGGCAAGGTGGCATTGCCTGATTCTGCCAGCGTCACGCGAACCCGTGAGTATATGGCTAAAATTGTTCCGGAGTTGTTAAAAGTTCCAGCGGGTGACCCGGCTTTAAAACATGCTTTTGCGATTAGTGGATTCGACCTCATCGGTGGCGGCGAAAAGACAAATGCCGGAACGATTTTCTTACCTTTGAAAGATTGGTCAGAGCGTCATGATACCGCTGAGCAGTTGGCTCAAAAGTTCAATGCGGTCATTAATCAGTATTCTGAAGGAACCTGTTTAGTGCTCAATCCACCTCCCATTCGTGGTATTGGTACGGCGGGTGGTTTTGAATTTTATATTCAAGCACGTGAAGACGATGATGTGGCACGCCTGGGTCAGGTCACAGAAAAGTTAGTCGCTGAACTCCGTCGTCGTCCTGAGTTAACAGGTATTAACTCCTTTTTCCGCGGCAATGTTGCGCAATACCTCGTCGAGGTTGATCAAGTCCGTGCGGCTACGTTAGGAGTCGCTTTGCCTGAGATCTATGAGGCTCTTCAAGCCACCATCGGGGCGGTTTATGTGAATGATTTTAATCGTTCTGGGCACACCTATCGTGTCCTCATGCAGTCAACGGCTGCCGAGCGTAATTCTCCTGAAGACATCGGACACATTCACGTCAGGGCTAAAGATGGTTTGATGATTCCTCTTTCAACTTTGGTGACAGTCCGAGCCTCATCGGGTCCCGAACAGATTGATCGTTACAAAGGTTTCGTGGCCACGCGCGTTTTAGGTAGTGGTGTTCCCGGAATTAGTTCTTCGACGGCATTAAGCATCGTCGAAGAAGTTGCTGAAAAGACTTTGCCTGAGGGTTATCAACTCGATTGGACTGCCCAAGCATTCCAAGAAAAACGTACCGCCACCTCAGCGTTACCCGCCTTCTTAATGGCCCTGTTCATGGCCTTTTTAATTCTCGC
>CANHRV010000095.1 GCA_947463395.1 Opitutia bacterium
GAAGTATCCTGAGCGGGACATGTTCCAGCCATTCGTGCAGCGCGTTCGCCGATTGTTTAAGCGAGAGGCTTAGTTTTTTGCCGTGGAGGTTGGTCGGCAGTATTTAAGGTGGAGTGCGCTAATCATCGCCGCGGTTTCCGCGTCAATTTCACCATCCACTTTTTGACCACGGAAGTGTCTTTGAAAAGCTTCGACCGTGAGTTTGAGACTGGCCTCTGAGGAGTCGCTGGGTCGATACCCGTAGTCGATTAACTGATTTAGGATTTCCTTTTTATCGGGAAGTTTTTTTGCGTAGCGCGACTGAAATTGTTTTATGTCGGCATCATCGGGCCAAGCGCCGATGCCTGCCTCGGCGAGTTGTTTCCAAGGAAACAGACTTCCGGGGTCTTTCTTTCTGCCGATAGCGATATCCGAATGTGCCAGAACATGAGTCGGGTCAATTTTGTAGCGAATCACAATCTCTTGGCAAAGAGCGATGAGTTGAGAGATTTGGGATGGCGAATAAGGATTCAGGTTGCCATCGAGGTTGACGATTTCGATTCCGACGGAGGATTGGTTGAGGCTCTGGTCTTGTCGCCAAGCGCTTTTTCCCGCGTGTGAGGTGGCGAGGTGCTCTGGAGCAAAGCGGTAGATTTGCGCTTCGGGTTTATTGCAGACCAAGTAATGTATTCCTACCTTATTGGTTTCGTGTTTACCCTGGAGTATCTGCATCGATGAGGGTAGGGAGGCAGCTGTGTGGTGTAGAATCAAGTAGCGGATTGGCTGCTTCCGAGATTCTACTTCATGGCATGGTAGATCTTGGGCGATATGAACTCGATCTCGTGGACATTGGTTTGTTGGTGTGGCACAACCGGTTAAAACAAGGGTTGTGAGACCAAGGATTAAATGACCACGAAACTGAATAGAAGACTGAGTCATCGAGTAGTGAAACAGTGCTAAAGTAGCCGAGCGGGCATTGAAGACAAAGTTAATAGGTCATATTAACATTATAAGCCCGTATTTATTGGTTATTTAATAATTAGACATAATGTATATTGTGCGAAATAAAGACCCTGGGAGTTAGGCCCGTAAATCATCACTAACTGATGTGTCTGAGGCATCATGAACGGGTCAGCTCCACTCACTTTGAATGATTCAATGAAAGATATCAAAGGTGTTCCGAAGATAGTGGCTTGTTGTTTTTCAGAGAGACAAATGGTCATAAGAGATATCAAAGGTGTTTCATCCTCTGCTAATGATAACTTTTTTTAAAGATGTGGCATTGACAGAAGTCGACCTTGCCTCAATCCAACATTCTTTCGCATGCAGAATTTCGCGAGTCAGTGCCTCGATCAGGCCAAAACCCTTTTAAAGTTAAATCTCAGTTCGCTCTCTGACGACGGATTAGTGATTCCCGTCGCAGGTGAAGTCTCACGTGCTGACGAGCCTGGCCATGTGGCCTTGGCTTTCGGTGAGTATTTCCGTGCGACTGGTGAATTAACCTTAGACCGTCGTGAGATACCTCCGATTGTCGCCAAATGCATCACTGCCCAGGTGCGACTTTCTCAAGGTTCAGACAACGGGATGGCTTTCGCCTGTCTTGGTCTCTTGGCCTTTGGTCAAACCCGTGAACGCAACCCAGTCTGGGAAATTCTCGATGAGAACGTTCGTAAGCTTATCGATGAGCGTTTGGCAGTGACGCTTGATCATTATGACCATGTTCAGGCTTTTGATATCGCGAAAGCGGTTTGTCGCTTTTCTTTTGGTCTGACTAAGAAAGATGAAACCGGAATGCTGGTAGATCGATTCTTAGAGCGTGTGGCGAGTCACTCCACGGGTGGCTTTCATGATGATGCCTCGAAGTCTGCTAAACCCGAAAACTTTGGTGGTGCCTTTGATTTGTATGGTGTGGTTGCTCTTATCTTCATTCGTCAGGCATTGCAGTTGCATGCGAATATTCAATTACGGGATAGCAAGTTACCCAAATTACGCACAACCGCAGAAAAATATCTCCGGGTAATTTTAGAAACGGTTCGCGAAGATGGATTAGGCTGGTCCTATGGTCGTGGGATTGGTGCTTACGGTCAGATGCATTGCATTACCCTTTTAATGCAGGCCTTGCGTGATCGTTGGATTGCTTCGGACAAGGAGTTATTGGCTCGCGACTTAATTCGACGTCTTTACACGAACTTCTTCACGACTTACTTTGATATGGAAAATGGTGTGATTGTGGTGCGTGATGCTGAGCGCGATACTATTCCAGGGCATACCACAAGAATGGCTAATTTTGATGCCGCACGTTATCTTTCTCAGTGGTCGCGTTTGGCAAAAACCATTGGTGGTGGAATGGATGTCGTCTCCTCACCTCAACGTCAGGCTACCTGTCGCCTCTATTCTTTCGACAAAACCGTCAAGAAAGAGCAAGGCCTTCTCGCCTACTCCGACCCAGCTTCTGGTTTGCATATTTTGATACCGATTCTTTCGGGTGGTATTCATCAGTATTCCGATTCTTTGGCCTTCCCCCACATGCCTGGCGTGTTTGATTGGCCGTCCAATCATTACACTTCCCCATTCATTCCTGAGTTCACCATTGCGGAGCGTGTTTATACTCCATCCTTCTATGGTAAGAACTTGCAGGTCGTTATGGGGACACGTTCGGGAACTTATCATTTCCGCTATGAGCAACCTGAGTTGATTGATAAAAATGAAAAACTCTCTTCCGGAGTTGCCTCATTAAAAGTCGATTGGGAGATGTCTGGTGGTCGACTGGTTGGTCGATTCACCTTAGTCCCCAAGTCTTCGGTCATTCTCGATCATTTCCGTTTAGTTTTACCGATTGCGGCACTTCATTCGCACATGACTTCAGGCAATGCATTAAGTCTCGGGCATGAGTCGCATCGCTGCGAAGTCTTGCGAGATGATTTCCAAGCCGAATGGCAGGAGACTAAAGTTGTCACGGAGGATAGCCGTCATCGGACGATTTGGGGCAAGATGCACTACTATCAAGTTTTAGAGCGCAGTAAGCCAATGAGCTTGCGAGCAGGATCAAGTTATCAGTTCGAAATCGCCTATCAGCCAGATATCCAGCGCGGAGGTCACTAAGGTCGGTTTGTCTTCTTCTGAAGAGAAATGACTCGTGAAACAGGGTAATTTCTCTCTTGGAAATCATCCTTCGTTATTGTCCTCTGTTATCCTCTCCCCTATTCCCTAGCCTGAATGTCTCGTTCGTTTTACATCACTACGGCCATTGATTATGCCAATGGTGCGCCGCATCTCGGACATGCTTATGAAAAGGTTTTGTCGGATGTTATTGCTCGTCATCATCGCCTGCTGGGGGAAAAAGTGCATTTTCTGACGGGGTTGGATGAGCATGGTCAAAAAGTTCAACAAACTGCACAAAAGCTAAAGGTAGAGCCCCAACAATTTGTCGATAGCATCGCCGTTATCTTTCAGGAGATGTTAAAAGATCTCCAGATTTCGAACGATGATTACATTCGTACCACGCAACCCCGTCACCAAAAAGTTGTTCAAGATTTTCTGCAAAAACTTTACGATAAAGGATTAATTTATTTAGGCAAAAAA
>CANHRV010000096.1 GCA_947463395.1 Opitutia bacterium
AGCCCTGGATTGGGGATGGTCCGATGGTTAATTCGGGCGCCTATAATGGCTTACGTGCCTCTGAAGCGAAAAAACGCATGACGGCGGATTTAGCCGCTAAAAATCAGGGCAAATTTGCTGTTAACTTTAAACTGCGTGACTGGCTCTTTTCTCGTCAACGCTACTGGGGCGAACCCTTCCCTATTCTCTGGGTCTCTCGTGAAGATTACGCGAAGATTCCGGCCAAAGCAGCCGTGCGTGAATTCTTACCGGCTGAGCCTGCCACGTGTCAGATGAATCAAAAAGAATACTGTGCTGTTCCGCTGACTGAAAAACAACTTCCCCTCACTTTACCCAAAGTAAAATCCTATAAACCCTCTCCCACGGGTGACTCACCACTTTCGAAAGAAGTCGAATGGACAGAAGTCTGGTTGAATTTAGAAACCGGCGAAACGGTTTCACAAACTCAAGCGCAACCTGGAGCTAAATGGGTAAAAGCTTCGCGTGAGACCAATACCATGCCTCAGTGGGCAGGTTCTTGCTGGTATTACCTGCGTTACTTGGACCCGCACAATCCTCAGGCTATCGCTTCACCCGAAGTGCTGAAGTATTGGGGATGTCCTGATTTTTATATCGGGGGAGCTGAACATGCCGTTCTGCACTTACTTTACGCCCGATTCTGGCATCGATTCCTTTACGATATTAAAGTTCTACCCACGCCTGAACCTTTCCAAAAACTTTTCCACCAAGGTTTAATCTTAGGCGAAGACGGTGAAAAGATGTCCAAGAGTCGTGGTAATGTGGTCAATCCTGATGCCATTGTGAAAGACCACGGAACTGATGCATTGCGAATGTATCTCATGTTCCTCGGGCCACTGGAAGCATCCAAACCTTGGAATACCGATGGTATCGCGGGTATCACTCGATTCCTTCGTCGACTCTGGCGATTGGCCATCAACGAAGAAAAAGGAACGATCTCCGCTAAGATTGTGTCCGAAGGCAAAGAGCCTGAAGAACTCGTGCGTGAGCTGCACCGTACCATTCAAAAAGTGAGCAAAGATATCGAGACTTTGCAGTTCAACACGGCTATCTCGCAGTTAATGATTTTGATGAATGCTGCGGAAAAAGCGCACATCATTCACCGTTCAACTTTAGAGAGTTTCGTACAGTGTGTGGCTCCTTTTGCTCCGCATCTTTGTGAAGAAATCTGGTCTCGCTTAGGTCACAAAGAAAGTATTTCTCAGGCCAAATGGCCTACTTTTGATCCTGCTAAACTCGTCGAATCGACCGTTGAAGTGGTTTTCCAGGTAAATGGTAAAGTTCGTTCGACCATCAAGGTGGCGAAAGATACTTCCAAAGAAGAATTACTGGCGTTGGCCAAAGCTGATTTAGCGGTACAAAAATTTATCGATGGCAAACCCATCGTGAAAGAAATTGTGGTTCCTGGCAAACTCGTGAACCTCGTCGTCGCCAACTAATCCTAAGTGCGATCAGAAAGGTAGACGCGCTGCACTCGTTGAGTGAGGGTACAGAGTGCTTCCCAAGGAATGCAATCGGACCAGTGACAGAACTCCGTTACGGTGATTCGGTCATTGCCCTGCGCACCCAGAATCGTGGCTTGGTCACCCGCAACCACTTCGGGCAAGTCGGTCACATCAACCACCGTTTGATCCATACTAACGCGACCTAAAATCGGACAGCGTTTTCCGCGAATGAGGAACTGTCCGCGATTGCTGGCGGCGGTGGGTACGCCATCACCATAACCGACGGCCACGACGGCAACACGCGAATCGCGGGAGATGACTTTAGTACGGTTGTAACCAATCGCTGTGCCCGCGGGAAGAGATTTGACCAAAACAACGCGAGCATGAAACGAGAGCACTGGATCAGGTCGCAAACTCGCTAGAAAAGATCCTGTGGAAGGTGGTAAGCCGTATTGCATTAATCCGATACGAACAGCATTGAATGGAGAGGCGCTGGAAAAGGTTTCGAGTCCTGCACTGTTATCCGCGTGTATCAATAACGAGGCTCGTTTTTCGGCCGGAATTTTTTCAACCAAATCTAAAAAGAGTTTTCGCTGCTGGGCAGTGTAAGCGTTGTCTTTATCAGCGTCAGAGAAATGAGTGTAAACTCCCCGCCAATCGAGGGACTTAGCGCTGGCGACTTTCGCAAAAAGTTCAGCAGCCTCGGTATGCCACACTCCCGATCTGCCCATACCCGTATCCACTTTGATGTGAACCCGAGCTTGGGTTTTATGTGACTGAGCGAATTCCGCAACCGCATCGGCTTCGACCAAAGAATTCAGGGTGATATCTAAACCTAAAGAAACCGCCCGAGGAATTTCGGTCGGCAATGTTGGACTCAGTAAAAGAATATCAGCGTCATGACCGATTTCACGAAGACGTGTCGCTTCATGAACATTGGCGACGGCAAAGGTGTGAACTCCTGCTTGCAAAAGGCGCGTGACGACTTCGGGCATGCCATGGCCGTAGGCATCGGCTTTAACCACGGCAACATACTGAACATGTGCGGGCAAGGCTTGCTTAATCCGACCCACATTACGATCCAGTGCGGGAAGATCAACTTCCGCCCAAGCGCGTGAGAGATGTCCAGAAGGGCTCATGAATGTCCGCGGTGGCGTTCGCCTGACCACGTTGCATAATCCGTGGCGGCATTCAATGCATCAGGTTTGGGCTCGAGTCGAAAACCCTCTCCTCGTGCAATGAGGGAAGGTAAATCAGGCCAAGCGGGAGCACAAAGTTCACTTTCAGGAAACACGGATAACGCTGATTCGGTCGTAACAACGAGAGGTAATTTTTCAGCTCTTACTTCTTCGACGGAAAGTTCTTTTTGCCAGATAATCGCAGGTTGCGAAAGAGGATTCACGTGAATGGCGTGCCAGCGTTTCATCCGCGATTCGGTCAAAGCCAAAAATGGTTTTGTACGACCGCCACGCTGAAGAAGTACTTGCGCCAAAACGGGCAAAGTTTCCCAGACGTAAATCGGACGCGTGGCAAGGGCGGACCAAGTTCGCACTGCGAGTGCCGTAATTCGTATGCCTAACATCGAGCCTGGACCGACACAGACGGCAAACGATTTAATCTCGCTGAGCGAGAGACGGGCTTCGTGAAGGGCCTTCTCCGTCGCATACCACAAACCTTCCAGTGCACCCTCTTCCGTACTCGCGTGAGCCAACCACCCCTGATCTCGATAAACGCCTACCTCAATTCCGTGACGAGCGGAACCATCGATAACGAGACATGGTTCGGGCAGGTGATTCATATCAACCGGGAGGCCAGTGCATCGGACGACCACCCAAGAGGTGAATGTGCAAGTGTGGCACTGATTCCCCACCCTCGGGTCCATTGTTAATCACTAACCGATAGCCACGTTGACAGGGCAATTGCTCGGCTAAACGACGTGCGGTAAGTAAAAGATGACCCAAGAGCGCCTGGTCCTCGATTGCACTTTCAGCGATGCGGGGAACAGGCTTACGGGGAACAATCAGAACATGCACGGGGGCTTGCGGAG
>CANHRV010000097.1 GCA_947463395.1 Opitutia bacterium
CGATGGGCTAATTCATGAAGAATGACGTGGTCATGAATCAAAGGCGGAAGAAGAACGAGCCGCCAATTAAGGGACAATGACCCGTGATGAGAACAAGACCCCCAGCGACTGGTTTGATCGCGAACACTGACCGAGCCCACGGTGACACCAACTCTTTTTGATAAACGTGTCACGGCGAGAGGCAGCCCCGTATCCGCTAACCGACGTGCCACTCGTATCGCGGCGGATTCTCGATTTTCCTCCGGCAATCCAAAAGTGACGGTATCTTCTTCCGTGGCCATAATAAGTTTAGCCCGGGGACTTTCTTTTAAAGTAATCGCGACTAAACGATCATCGAGCGTGGCCCAGGGAAATTTGGCTAGGTGTTTTAAAATCGATGGTTGCACTGGACGAGCCTTGGCAACGACCTTCTCTAACCACGGTAAATGATTGTTTAAAAATGCTAATGCAGCGGCATGCGAAGTCTGCGCTGGGTAAGAAAGTTCAACCCGAGGACCAGGCTTAACCGCTAATCGTACTCGACGCGAACGCTCTGATATCTTCGGCCAAACCGTCAGAGGTTTTCCGGCGACATGCAAAACAATCGGTGAGTCGGAAGATGACATTAGGATGAAGTATTAAGCTTCTCAGCGTTCTCTTTTACCCGAGACGTAAATCGTCGCAAAGCCGATTCGGGGTCGATACCCGCATCACGACATGCCGCCACTAAGTTAAAAAGCTTTTCGCCCGCTTTTTGCTCATCAAGATTTTTAGCCTCCGCGGTAATGGCTTCTCGGTTGACCACCGATTCAACGATTAACTGTTTTTTCTGAATCTGTTTCCATAACTCACGAGCAACCAACAAGGCATCGAGTGACTTGGGCAATTGTTTAAACAGCATCGAAGTTTTGGTCCCTTTTTCTTGGGCCTTAATTTGTTCCCACTGTTGAACGACCGCATCCGCGGAGCCTAATTTTTGTCCAGTACCAAAAACATGAGGGTGGCGACGAACCATTTTTTCGTTCACCTCTTCAGCCACATCATCAAAAGTAAAGTGTCCAGCTTCCGCTGCCATTTGTGCATGAAGTGCGACGTGAAAAAGCAAATCGCCTAATTCTTCTCTTAGATTGGCCATGTCCTTGCGGTCGATGGCTTCTAAAACTTCGGCGACCTCTTCGATTAAACAGTCGCAGATGGTTTGATGGTTCTGTGCTCGATCCCAGGGGCAACCATCGGGGGCGCGCAAACGGGCGGTCGTTTCAAGGAGCTTTTGGATGCCAGACATGGGAACGATGGAGTGGCTTATCTTCCGAGAGTCAAAACGATTGCCAGAACCTCAGAGCTTGTTTCCGTAGGGGGGTGGACAAATTAACCGAAATCATGAACGCCAAGCGTAAGGAAATCGCCCCTTACGCTCGACCTGTATCGGATTCCGAGCTCGCTGTCTTCGCTCAACGCACCCTACCCCCTGGTTTTCGAGCCTCTTTACTTAATCCCCAACGTCTCACCATCATTGCGGAGGTAAAACGAGCCTCTCCCAGTGTGGGTGATATTGCCCAATCCATCAATGCGGTTGAGCAGGCTCGTCGCTATGCGGATGCTGGAGCTGACTGTCTTTCCGTCTTAACCGAGTCACAGTATTTTAAAGGGCATCTCCAGGATTTGATTTCTGTCGTTCAAGATCAGTCTCTGCGTAACAAACCCCTACCCTGCATTCGCAAAGACTTCATGGTACACCCTTACCAAGTCTTAGAGGCAGCTCAAGCGGGAGCTCGTTGCATTTTAATTATCGTCCGCGGGTTAACGGATGAAGAAATTCGCCCAATTCATCATGCCGCCAAAGTCGCAGGTTTAGATATCCTCTTCGAAGTTCATGATGAGGCAGAATTAGAACGAGCTTTGCAGCACAACCCAACGATGATTGGGGTGAATAATCGCAATCTTTCAACTTTCCAAATCGACCTCTCTTTTGCCGAGCGAGTACTTCCACAGATGCCTGCACATATTCTGAAAGTCGCCGAAAGTGGAATCAAAACCGTCGAAGATGCCCGACGGATGCGTCTAGCTGGCGCACAAGCTCTACTAGTCGGAGAATCGCTAATGCGAGCACCCGATTTGCAGGCACTTTTATCTGCGTTTCGAGGGATATGAACGACGGTCCTTTGTCGCTCTCCGAAACCCGTGAATTACTTGCACGGCTTTCGCACATGCCCAAAAAATGGCTGGGGCAAAATTTTTTAGTTGATGGTAATATTGTCCGTAAGTCTCTCGAGTTAGGAGAGGTGAAACCTGGTGACATTGTCGTCGAAATTGGTCCAGGGCTTGGAACACTCAGTCGCACTCTTTTGGGAGTTGGGGCAGATTTGCACGCGATTGAAGCGGACTCGACGATGGTATTCCACTTACAGAGTTCACTGCAGTCGCGATGGCCACAAACGTTTCATTTAATGGAGGGCGATGCCGTGAAACACCCCTTGGCCGATTTAGTTAATCCGAAAGAAGGAACGTTCAAAGTCATCGCCAATTTACCTTACGCCATCTCGACTCCGTGGATTGAGGCCGTATGCCAAGGTCCGCTTCCTTCAGTCATGGTTTTAATGTTACAACGCGAAGCGGCTGAAAGATTAACCGCTGAAGTCGGAACGAAACACTGGTCTGCTGTTACCGCACAAGTGCAACTGGCATTCGAAAAAGTAAAAGTTCACCCCGTACCTGCTCAATCATTCAATCCTCCTCCACGGGTTGATTCCTGTCTTTTGGTTTTGAAAAAACGACCCGATGCACAGCGACTCAGTCAACGTGCTCGAGAAGTTGCTCGAGGACTTTTTACCCAGCGAAGAAAGCAAGTTGGCTCATCCGCCAAAAAATTGTTTCCAGGTGCCAGTGACGTGATTCATTGGCTAAATAACCTGCCAAACGATGGTTTAACGTCGCAAGCTCGTCCTGAAGACATCCCCGCAGAAGTCTGGCTCAAGCTTTAATCCACGTTGGATTGCCTTTCGGCGAATCTCTGCTCTTTTTCAGACTATGTCTGTAAAAGTAGGCTTAGTTTCACTCGGTTGCGCAAAGAATCTCATCGATTCCGAAATCATGATTGGTCACCTCGCCAAAGCGGGGATGTCCATGACGAGCAATGCCGCGGAAGCAGACGTCGTCATTGTCAATACGTGCTCTTTTATCGATGCCTCCAAGCATGAAGCTCTTGAAGCCATTTACGAAATGAGCGATGGCAAGGCCACGGCACGTAAAAAGAATCAAAAACTCATCGTTGCTGGTTGCATGTCGCAAAGGTATCAAGGAGCCCTTCCCGTGGTCGAAGGAGTCAAGGGTCGAGTCGAGCTACCCAAAGTCGATGCCTTTATCGGTTTAGATCAAGTGACTAACATTGTTCCCGTCATCGAAAAAGTGATGGGCGGTTCCGCTGGTCGTACCGAGTTTGTCGCCAAAAC
>CANHRV010000098.1 GCA_947463395.1 Opitutia bacterium
ACTCCTGCCGCGGCTAAATACAGAGCGGCCGGCGAACCAAGCCCTCCTGCACCAACAACTAATATTCTTGCTGATTTAATTTTAAGTTGGCCTGCCTCTCCAACCCCAGGAATACGCATCTGGCGCCCGTAAAGGGTTCTTTCGTGCTCTCCGAGGTGACTCTCCATGCCTCCATTCACAGCAACCCGTCGCCAGTGTCAAACCCCCTGCATCAATTAAAGCAGAGATTGAAAAATCTTAATGAATGGCACAGGGTCTGGCCGTGGGATTTGTCTTTCTCGGAATCGATTATGGCACCAAACGCGTGGGACTAAGCCACGGCGATGAACTTGGCTTTGCCTTTCCACTTCCGGCCGCAACAGCAGAAGATCAAGAACAGCGTTTTCAACAGATTGCTCAGGAAATTAAGCGACTCAAAGTCACTCACCTTGTTCTGGGCTACCCTCTTTCCCTCGAAGGCGAAAAGACGAAACGTTGCTTAGAAGTCGATGCCTTTGCCGAGGAACTCAAAAAACGTTTTCAATTGCCGATTGAATTAATCGACGAAGGTCTAACGAGTCAGGCCGCCGATGATTTAACTTCATTAAAAAAACCAAAATCAATTCAGGAGCGCCAAGCTCAAACGAAAAGTGGTGAGCGCGACTCGCGTGCAGCGACGGTTTTATTGCAAGATTTCCTGAATAGCCGAGGCTGGGGTGCGTAACATGGGTAAAAAACAAAAACGACAAGACCTCTCTCCTGAACGCTTTCTCGTCACGGTGGCCTATGACGGTACTGATTACATGGGCTGGCAGATTCAAAATGATGTTCGCACCGTGCAAGGTGAAGTCGAAGCGCGCTTAAGTCGTATTTTCAAAAAAGAAATTACGGTTCAATCGAGTGGACGAACGGATGCTGGTGTACATAGCGAAGGACAGTGTTTCCACTTCGATGCTTTTTGGCCTCACCCCACTGCACGATTGGTGGATGCGATGAATACAGGCGAGCAAGCAGGATTGCTCATTACTAAAATTCAACGTGTGCATGAAAAATTTCACGCCCGATATTCTTCCATCGGCAAACGCTACCGCTACGAAATCAACATCGGCTACTGCAAACCTTGGGAATCTCGCTACTGCTTAGGACGCGACTGGGATAAACTCGATGTGAAAGCCATGCAAAAGGCCGCTCGTTTGCTTCTCGGAAAGCATGACTTCCGAGCTTTTGGAGCAACCCACAGTCAAGGCATGGAAAATGAACATCCCGTCAAAGACCTGCGTCGACTCGATGTAAAACAGCGCGGTAAACGCATCACGATTACCACGGAGGCCAACGGCTATCTTTACAAAATGGTTCGTCGCTTAGTGGGTGGACTGATTCGCGTTGGTGAGGGCAAAATGCCTCCCGAGCGCCTCGTGGCTTATCGTGAAGAACGTAAAATAACCGCTGAAATTCCGACCGCTCCCGCTCGTGGACTATTTATGGAAAAGGTCTTTTACGATCGAAAGACAATGCGTGCGCCAAAGAAAAAGTAAGTTTACAGTTTAAGTCCCAGTTCTTGGCAGACCGCTGCGTTCTTTTTTACCTTGGCGATGAACTCATCGACCGAGAAATCAGCGACAACAAAATCTCCATAACGGAACGACGGGCATTTCGATTGACCAGTAAGAGCCACCAACTGACGCATCTGATGCATATCTGCGATTACATCTTTAATATCGCACTTCACCCCTTGCTGAGCAAAAAATTCCAAAGCCTGCGTGCACCAAGGACAGCCAGGTTTGACATAAAGAATCGGGGTCGTTTTAGACATAGGAATTGAACGCTAATCATTTTTAAACTCCAAGGCAATACCCTCGAAGATAAACGAAGCTTTTTCTTTCCACCGACTCCCTTTTGGTATTAAACAGTATCCATCGGTGGGGCCTATAGCTCAATGGTTAGAGCAGAGAACTCATAATTCTTTGGTTCCCGGTTCAAATCCGGGTGGGCCCACCACTTTTAAATAAACTTTGATGCTAGTTTAGCCTAAATAATCTTATCCAGTTTTAGAAACCGATAGGTCATTTCTCCAGAAACCGCATCGCGATAAAGTCGAGAGCCTTTCACACCGGCGAAATCGAAAGCTAAGGAATGTAAAAACTTTGGAAAAGATTTCCTAACCATCTCCTGATAACGGGGAGTGTTTAGCTCCATTCCGCGCACCACCTCTGGATTAATCAGTCGCATCTGCTCTACCCGCAGTTTGGGAGTGTGAAAAAGATCATTCACCCATTCGGATTCGCCACTGGCATAACGTAAATCGGCGTATAAAAAGCAACCGCCTGGCTTCAAAACTCGAGAAACTTCTCTTAGAAAACGAGGAAAATCTGGATAACAATGCGATGCTTCAATGTTTAAAACGACATCAAACGTTCCGTCAGCAAAAGGTAAAGCCATCGCATCACCGACTCTAAATTCCAATCCTGGAACGTGATGGCGGTTTTGACAGGTCGCTACTCCCTCTGGATTTAAATCGATACCTACATAGTGTGCAGGTTGAAAAGTCCGAGTGAGGTATGAAGCCCCTCCTCCATGACCACAGCTAACTTCTAAAACTTTTTTACCACGGAAAGCACCCTGACTGGCGACAAAGTGATAAAGCTGAATGTTAGGACGATGAATCTCATCCGCCGCCGACAGAGGAATTCCCATCGGCGGATTTGTCTCAAAGGAGTAATTGAGAAAATCAATTTTTTGCTCACGCACACGCCGCGTGAAAAAAGGATACCACCATGCCCATAATTTTTGACGCCAATAAGGTCGGGCTAAAATGGACTCAATGATTGCCATTACCGCCAAACAGTTTGCTCGATAAGTTCGCGCGTAGCAGCCTCAGCCCAACCTCGATTTGCCACGGGACTAGCAGGGCTTGGATGCAGAATGCGGCCAAACTTTAAATTCATTCCGCGTAAGGCTTCACGCGCTCGCGTTTCAGCATAACCACCAACGCCAATTACCGTTTGAACTCCCAATGCTTGCACTAACTCTTGTAGGTAAAGATCGCATTCACGATTGACCGCCTGAATCGACTCCGCTGGCAATTCCTCAGGCACGACGTTTCGACCTAACTTTGTATTTTCTAAAAAAAGCAAAGGATTGTAATTATGAACCCAATGTTCTTGGAAAAAATTTTTGGGAGACCCAAAGCGATCTCGAAACAATCCCCACAAGCGTCGACCACTCACTTCAGAGCGGTGACAGGCAAAGCCCAAAACCTTTTTTCCAGGATGCTCACGCTCGGGTCGGCCCACGGGCATCTCCAAGCCCAACCAGTCGCGCACTGCCGCCACTTCGCCAAAAGGGATGCCCGTCTGC
>CANHRV010000099.1 GCA_947463395.1 Opitutia bacterium
AATTGAAGAGGTGCATCCCGCACAAACGGTCGAGCAACAAGCGGCAGCCCACGGACCAGAACTCTGGAAAAGGGACCCTGAAAAATGCTGTGAACTCCGCAAAGTCGATTCTCTGGGTCAAAAATTATTCGAACTCGATCTCTGGATTACGGGCATGCGTCGCGACCAGAGTGCCGAGCGTGCGTCGACTCCCTTGCTCAGTTTGGCTGCTCGCCCCGATAACTCTGACGTCTGGAAACTCAATCCCCTCGTGGAATGGAATCGCGACCAAGTCTGGCAATACCTCAAAGACCATCAACTTCCCTACAATCCTTTACACGACCGCGGCTATCGCTCGATTGGCTGCTGGCCCTGCACGCAACCGACCCAAGGCGGAGATGAACGCGGCGGACGCTGGCCAGGTTTCGAGAAAAAAGAATGCGGCATTCATACTAAAAATAGAAAAATTTAATTATGTCACGAAACGCTCAAAATGATCACCTGACGCGCCTCGAGCAGACGTCCATTCACATTTTTCGCGAAGCCTTTGCTAACTTTCGCTCGGTTTGTATGCCTTGGTCGATGGGGAAAGACTCCAATGTCCTCATCTGGTTAGCCCGAAAAGCTTTCTGCGGTAAAATCCCTTTCCCCTTGCTCCACATCGACACGACTTACGAATTTCCTGAAATGTACGAATTCCGGGAAAAAGCGAAAGTCATTCATGGCATTGATTTAATCGTGCGCGTCAATGAAGACGCCATTCGTCGTGGTATTGGTTATGCAACACATGACCCTGTGACGGTAACGCACGAATTGAAAACAGTTCCACTCAAAGCAGCCATTGATGAATTTAAGTGGGATGCTCTAGTCACTGGTATTCGTCGCGATGAAGATCCCACGCGTGCGAAAGAACGCTGGTTCTCTCCTCGCTCCGCTGAAGGTGCGTGGGACTACAAAGATCAACCACCTGAATTCTGGGGTCAGTTCGCCTCCACCGCGCCTGAAGGTGGACACGTTCGCGTGCAACCTTTGCTCGAATGGACCGAACTCGATATTTGGGAATACATTCGTCGAGAAAATATCCCTAACCCCACTCTCTATTTCGCACGCAACGGAAAGCGCTTCCGCTCACTCGGTTGCCATCCTATCACTCACCCCGTGGATAGCCCAGCGAGCAATATCGATGAAATCATCGAAGAGCTAAAACAAACCCGCGTCAGCGAGCGGGCTGGTCGCGCTCAAGACCACGTCGGTCGCAATGCCATGCAAGCCCTACGAGCCAAGGGTTTTATGTAATTTTCTTTCATTACTTTTATGTCAGTTCCTTCTGCACATCTTTCTCCCAAAACCAATCAGCCTGTCTCAAATGACATCGAAGACTTGCGTAAAATGCACGTCGTGGTGGTTGGGCACGTTGACCATGGTAAATCAACTTTTGTCGGTCGACTTTTACATGACACCGATTCATTGCCGAACGGAAAAATCGAACAAGTTCGTCGCAACTGTGCCGCCGAAGGAATGGATTTTGAATACGCGTTCTTACTCGATGCTCTACTCGAAGAACAGGAGCAAAATATTACCATCGACACGACGCGTATTTTCTTCCGCACCAAAAAACGTGCCTACGCCATCATCGATGCTCCCGGCCATAAAGAATTCCTCAAGAACATGGTCACTGGCGCCGCCAGTGCTTCCGCTGCACTTCTCTTGATTGATGCGAGTGAAGGGGTGATGGATCAATCACGTCGCCACGCTTTCCTCCTCTCGCTTCTCGGAGTCAAACAACTCGTCGTTTTGGTCAACAAGATGGATTTGGTGAAATACGACCAAGCCACTTACGAAAAAATTAAGTCCGAGTACACTGCCTTCCTTAAATCACTCGGCCTGACCGCCGTTGATTTCATTCCTATCGCCGCGAAACATGGTGAAAATATCGTCAATCGCTCTCAGCCCATGTCATGGTGGAAAGGACCTACTGTCGCTGAAGCCCTCGATAACTTCCGCCATGAAGACGATTTAACGGGTTTACCTCTGCGTTTACCCATTTCCGACATCTACCGTTTCGATCATCGACGCATCATCGCTGGCCGCGTGGAAGCTGGAGCCATTCGCCCTGGCGAAGAGTTAATTTTCCAACCTGGCGGCCGTCGTAGCACCGTTCGCACTTTTGAAGATTGGCCAGGCCCTTCCCGCGAAGTCGCTGGTACGGGTGATTCCGCAAACTTCACTCTGACTGAGCAAATCTTTGCTGAACGTGGACAAGTGGTTTCACACATCCACAACCAACCTCGTGTGGGACGAGAATTCCGCGCGCGTATTTTCTGGTTAGGAAAAGAGCCTCTGCAAACGAACAAGACCTATCGTCTGCGTTTGTTGACGCAAAACGTTGAAGCGGTTGTCGCTAAGGTAGAAAAAATCACCGATGCGGCGACGCTTGAATCCATTCAAGCCACCAGCGTTCCTCGCGATTCGATCTGCGAAGTCACGATTCGTGCCGCTCGACCGATTGCCTTCGATTTGCATCATGAGTGTGCAATTACTGGAAGATTTGCCGTCGAAGATGCTGGTCGAATTAACGGTGGCGGTATCATTCTCGAGGCTCGTACCGAAAACACGACACGCGAAGGCAAAGTTACTTCCGCTGAACGCACCGCTCGAGCTGGACATGCCCCAGCCGTTATCTGGTTCACAGGTCTTTCTGGTTCCGGAAAGTCCACCATTGCCGAAATGGTGGAGCGACGACTTTTTGATGCCGGTCGCCAAGTCGTTCGCATCGATGGTGATGATTTACGCACCGCTCTCAATCGCGACCTCGGTTTCTCGGCTACGGATCGTGCGGAAAGCGTTCGTCGAGCTTCGGCTGTCGCTGGTCTTTTTGCGAATGCTGGCAAAATCACCTTGGTCACACTCATCGCACCGTTAGCTGCTGATCGTGCCAAAGCCCGAGCCGCTTTAGCGAATCATGCCTTTATCGAAGTATTTGTCGATGCCCCCTTAGAAGTTTGCGAATCACGCGATGTCAAGGGTCTCTATGCCAAAGCACGTCGTGGAGAAATCGCCGAGTTCACTGGCATCACATCACCCTACGAAGCCCCCGAATCTCCTGAAGTACATATCCGTACCAATCAAGTTTCAACCGAAGAAGCGGTTAAACTGGTACTCAATGCTTTGGACAAGATTTTGGAATCAAAAGCAGAAGACTGGGAAGTTTAAGCCTCTTTTTAGGCCTCTATCTTCAATGAGTGTAGAATAAACCTGCTCTCATTGACTCGGGCATTGATTGGCTTATGATTGTGGGCAATGAAGCTCTTGCATATCGATGCCTCCCCTCGCACGGTGCGCTCGATTACTCG
>CANHRV010000100.1 GCA_947463395.1 Opitutia bacterium
AGAAATCATAACCTGTAATCGTCGTCTCTTTGGGCAAAGCCTCGCGTAAAACAAAAGCAACATCACCACTGCCTGTAGCTAAATCAACGACGTTGCGAGGTTGTTGTTTTTTTACGGCGTCGACCAAGCGATTGCGCCAACCAACGCATAGCCCAAAACTGAGAATGCGATTCGCCAAATCGTAGCGCGAAGCGATACCCGAAAACATTTGTTTCACTGCGTTACCTGTAGCCATTAGAGGAAGAAGCCTCCGCCTAATAAAACAGAACCTTGGTAAAGCGCAATTAACTGACCCGATGCGAGCCCACGTTGCACTTCTTGGAAGCGGAAAATAGCGGAGCCATCAGGCTGAGGATCAAAATGCGCAGGAGTCGATGGATCTCGATAACGCACACGCACCAATAAATCCTGAGCTGTCGTGATGGGTCGATTAATCCAACTAAAATGTGCCGCTCGAGCCTCTTGCGTGTAGAGTCCAGGTGTCCCCGGTTTATCAAACGCGACGTGTAGAGTGTTCGTCGCAAAATCTTTTTTCACCACCACAAAGTATTCGTAATCAGTGTTGGAGGGTAACCCAATACCTTTGCGCTGACCGATGGTGTATCGATGAAGGCCACGATGTTTACCAATCACTTTACCATCGGCACGAATAATTGGCCCTTCACGGTCAGGAATATGTCTTTCAAGGAAATCCTGAATGGGAACTTGTCCTAAAAAACAAATCCCCTGGCTGTCCTTACGAACAGCATTCGGCAACTGAGCCTCTTGAGCGATTTGACGAACCTGTGCTTTGGTTAATTCGCCAACAGGGAACAGGGCTTTGGCCAATTGATCCTGACGGAGCAAAGCGAGGAAGTACGATTGATCCTTCAGCGTGTCGATCCCTTCGCACAAATCAAAGGTGCCATCCGCATTCTCGCGACGACGAGCATAGTGACCCGTCGCAATCGCGTCATATCCCTCTTGGAGGGCTCGACGGAGAAAGACGCCGAATTTCATATCGCGATTACAAATGACATCGGGATTCGGTGTTTGTCCTCGGCTATACCCCTCAACCAAGTAGTTCACCACGGTCTCCCGATAGTCTTTCACTAAATCGATAATACGAAAAGGCAGTCCCAGATGCTGAGCGACGGCCTGTGCGTTGCGGATATCGTCTTCCCAAGGACATTCGCCCGGGAAGGGTAGGCCTTCTTCATTCATCCACGTCCGAAAATAGGCCGTATGCACTTCATGGCCTTGTCGCTTGAGCAACAAAGCCGCCACAGCGCTGTCAACGCCCCCCGAAAGTGCTACCAGGATTTTTGCCATGAGCCGCCACGTTAGAGAGAGAATAGGGGTTCGGGCGAGGACGGAAAGAGACTCGATTGGACCCCAGAACCCCAGAAAATACCATGGGCGAGAGGGCGGGGTGTTAATACTTCTTTATCCTTAGTCCCTTGCCACCTTCGACCGAGATGTTTTTGCTGGATTCATGCGCTTTGGCTTAGCCCTCCTCTTTTTCGGACTCACTCCGCTCTTCGCTCAATCAAATCAGTTGGCGGGTATGCAACAGGATATCGCTGACTTGAAAACGGAGGTCGAAAAACTGAAATTAGAAAATCAAGATTTACGCGATAGTCTCGCCCGAGAAAAAGCTTCCAAGGCTCCCGCGAGTTCCACCGCTGAAGCGAATACTCGTCAACGCAAAGAAATTTTAGACGAAGTAGATCGTCGATTAAAACAACAGACCGCTGACGTGAACGCCGCTCTCGCCGAAATCACCCGTCAAGTAAATGCGGCCTTAAATAAACCTTCGGCGGTTAAAACCAAACCAGCCACCACCAACGCTAGCAACACTCCAGCGACTACCACTGAAAACTCGACTCCCTCCGAATCTTTGCCGACCGATATTCCGCATTCTGGTGTTACTTACCGGGTAAAAAGCGGTGACAGTATTACGCGTATCGCCCGACAATTAAATTCTAAGCCCGAGTGGATTTTAAAAGCGAATAAACTTTCCGGTCCCACTGCGCTCAAAGCCGATGTAGAAATTTTCGTTCCACAAGCTGACACTCCTGCCCAATAACCTTCATGGCCAATCTTCCCAAAAAACCCCTCGGTCGCGGTCTCGGTTCAATCATCGGAGCTGGTGTACAAAAGCCTGCTACTCCCGCACCCTCTCCCGCTACCCCTGCTGCACCCACTACTCCAGGACTTACTTTAATTGAAATTCCTCTCGCGCAAATTGTACCCAACCCACGTCAACCCCGTCGTGAGTTTGATTCCGCTGCGATTAAGGAATTAGCGGAATCGATTCGTTCAGAAGGCTTAATGCAACCCATCGTGGTTCGTAAAATTAAAGACGGCTACGAACTCATCGCGGGTGAACGTCGCTGGCGCGCCTTTAAAGAACTTGGACAGAAAACCATCACGGCACGTGTGGTCGAAGCCAGCGATGCTTCCAGCGCGGTGCTCGCTTTGGTGGAAAACTTACAACGAGCTGAATTAAACGTCGTCGAAGAAGCTCTCGGTATTGCTTCTTTGATGCGCGATTTTTCGCTCACTCAAGACGCCGTTGCTGATCGTCTCGGTAAGCCTCGCGCCACCATCGCCAATCTGGTTCGCTTGCTTTCACTCGATCGAGAAATCCTGGGATACTTGGGCAAAGGTCAAATCACCGCTGGTCACGCCAAAGCTCTTTTAGCCATCGAAAATCAAGCTCATCGTGTCCAAGCCGCCCGTCAGATAATCGAAAAAGAACTCTCGGTTCGTGAGACGGAAGCCTTGGTAAAAACTTTCAGTTCGGGAGCTAAAAAACCGCGTCGTGAAACCGCCAAAACCGTTTTGGAAGATGCGCAAAAGCGTTTGGCTTCTCATTTGGCCTCTCGCGTCAGCGTCACTCGCAAAGGCCAAAAAGGTTCGATTACAATTTTTTACGAGAACGACGATGACCTCGCTCGTTTACTCGAAAAATTGGGCATTCGCCTCTAAAACAAAAAACCCGCGAACAACGCGGGTTTTTTTATGAGAAGAGTCTTTTAACGTTAGTGACGGAAGTGGCGCATGCCAGTGAAGATCATCGCCATACCTCGTGCATTGGCCGCAGCAATGACTTCCGCGTCTTTGACCGAGCCACCGGGCTGAATCGCACAGGTCGCTCCCGCTTCAGCCGCAGCAATCAATCCATCAGGGAAGGGGAAAAAGGCATCGGAGCATACCGCGGATCCCGCTAAAGGCAGTTTCGCTTCGCCTGCTTTCCATACAGCGATACGCGAAGAGTCCACGCGCGACATTTGTCCGGCTCCGACTCCCAAGGTGCGTTCCTTTCCGGCATAAACAATGGCGTTGGA
>CANHRV010000101.1 GCA_947463395.1 Opitutia bacterium
AATCGGAAGAAGTTGAGAACGTTGAGCACCGTTTTGTAAATCGATACGAGCACGCGCGCGACCAAGTGCTACGGGATTCACTGCTTCGAGGTGACTGGGATTGTAAGCTAAAGTGAGAGCAACCGACTTTCCATCAACCGTCCGACTGTTTTCGTAGCCTAAGTGATACTTAACGTCGCCGTCACCATTGGTGGTATCGGGGACATAACTTTCGGAAAAAGCTTTGAAGAGTTGTTCTGGTTTTTTTCCGAGAACATTAACTAAAACATTGAGTCGTCCACGGTGTGCCATGCCGATAATGATATCGGAAATACTCATCCCAGGAGCGCGTTGAATGATGCGCTCAATGGCAGCTAATAAACTTTCGCCTCCTTCGATGGAGAATCGTTTTGCACCAACAAAGGTGCGGTGAAGGAACCGTTCAAATTGTTCGCCTTGTACAATGGTGCGAAGGAAGAAACGACGTGTGGTAGCATCGTAATTAGCACGTAAACCAGAAGACTCGACACGCTCTTGTAACCAACGACGACGTTCGCCGTCTTGAATGTGAGTGTATTCAACGCCGATGGTTCCACAGTAAATGGATTTAAGTTTGGCTAAAATTTCAGAGAGTGGGAGATTAGCACCGCCTAAAAAATCACCGGTAAAGAAAACCTGATTGGCGGGGATCGTATCGAGTCCGAGGGCTTTGTCGGTTAATTCAAAGTGAGGGAAAGGTTCGGCTAATGGGTTGGTCTTGGTTTGAAGGTGCCCCAAGGTTCGATAGGCATGAATCGCGGCGAGAACTTTGGCTTGGGCGACGGCATCAACGCCACTGGAAGCTACGGGAGCGGAACCAGTTTTGCCTGGCTTGGGCGGAAGGGCTAATCCCAGTTCAAAACCCTCAAAAAATGACTGCCAATCGGAGTCGACGGACTTGGGGTCCTGCTTCCACTGCTCGTGCAACTGGGCTACGAGGTCAGCATTCCATCGTGATCCTACGCTAAGATGTTTCATTTTTGATTAAAAAAGTTCTTAAGATTAAAGAGAAAAACGTCCGTTAAACAAGTCCAGACCCTATGAATAATTCTCAGACTTTGAGGGTTGAACTGGGTAAAATGATGAACTTTAATCAACGACCCGTCGATGTCTACCCCAAGGCCGGCCAATCGTTCCTACTCCACTGAAGCCCTCGAATACTGGTTTGAGGCACTTCCAGCGGAATGGGAGAAGCTTTTTAAGTCAAAAGACCTGACCAAGGGTCGTGGATTCTATACCGATGGGTTGGTTCGTTCCGTTGAATTAAAGGTGCAGACGGGCGAAGTTGTAACGAAGACGGAAAGTCAGACGGTTCGTGCGGTTATCGAACTGAAAGAAGGCAAAATTGAATGGCGTACGTCTTTACCCGAAGAAGAAAATGGTGCGCCGTTCGCTATCGCCGCCATTTACGAAATCGAAGAATTACTCGCCGATGAGATTAAAGCAATCGATGATTCGGTTATCGCTCCTGAACCAACCGCCACGATTGAGCCTGAGAAAAAAGATACGGGTTCACGAACCAGTTTAAAACTTCAGGTGGCCTTTGCTTTGACTTCCGATGGATTGACGACCTCAGCTTCTTGGGCTGGTCGTGGTGGTCACTCTTACAATTGTTTTGGTCCAGGCTCCATTCCCAGTGAGGAACTTTCCGATGAACAGCGTCAAATGTTGTTTCGTTTTAATACCGTCGCTCATCGTGCTGGTTTTGTTTACTCGAAACCTTCGGGTACTTGGACGATGGATAACATCGGTAAAATTGAACGATTCGTTCGTGAGGAACTCAATGAATGGCGTAAACGTTTTCGTGTCTCCGGTGAAGAAGCTTTAAATATCTTTAAAAACGAACAACTCCAAGTCGCCGTGGAGGCTCAGGTAGAGTCAACGGGAGATAAGAAATCCTTTCGCCTCAATTGGAATCTACGAGCAGGGGCTCACCCATTACAGGAGCATGAACAAAAGCTTTTACTCAAAGCGGGAGGACGGCCTGTTATCCTTCCTGGTAAGGGGGTCGTTGCTTATAATGCTGCCGTGGCGGACTTTTCGGAGGACTGGAAAACTAAAGACGGTGAAGTTCCGCGCTACTTATTACTCTCTCTGTTTGATCACGCTGCCGTTGGCTCACTCAAACTGAATGATGAATTAAGAATCTGGAAAGACAGTCTCTTGCAAGAGCCTCCAGCGCCTGAGGGTTTACCAGCTCACCTTCGTCCTTATCAGGCCAAGGGTGTTTCTTGGTTAGCTCGTTTATGCGACCTTGGTTCTCATCCTTTGCTCGCCGATGAAATGGGCTTGGGTAAAACGGTGCAGGTTTTAGCACTACTTGCTTCACGTCCCCTGGAAGAACGTTCCATCATTGTTTGTCCTGCCAGTGTTATTCCCGTTTGGTTAGGCGAAATTAAGCGTTTCCATCCTGAGTTACAGGCTTCGGTTTTAACGGCTGAAAATGATTTCACCACTAATCCGCAAGCAAGGTTATGGATTTCGAGTTACACACAACTTCGCCGTCATGCGGATCAATTAACTAACACTAAGTTTGGCTATATTGTTCTCGATGAAGCTCAGGCGATTAAAAATCCTGAGGCCAAAACCACGCAAACGTGCTTAAGTGTACAAGCCCAGCATCGTCTCGCCATCACGGGTACGCCACTGGAAAATCGACCAACGGATTTATGGACAATCTTTCGTTTCCTTATGCCGGGTTTATTGGGCAAACGTGCTCAGTTTGAACGGATGATGCTTCGTGATTCGGCCAGTGCTTTAGTGAAAGTACGTCGTCAAGTTTCGCCTTTTATCTTACGTCGATTGAAGCGACATGTGGCTTCGGATATTCCACCAAAGATGGAAGTGGTTCTGCCTTGTCCTTTGACCGTCGAGCAACGTGCGCTTTATCAGCACTTATCGCAGGGTAGTGGACTTTCGGGTGAATTAGCTTCATTGCTTTCGCGTGATGCCGCCTCGGTTCTGACGTTATTAATGCGTTTACGACAAGTTTGCTGTGACCCTGGATTACTGCCAGAGAATGAAAACGCACCCAGTCTTCATTCGGGTAAAGTGACCTTGCTGATATCGAAACTTTCTGAAATCGCGGCGAATGATTCCAAGGCCGTAATCTTTTCGCAGTTTGTCTCTCTCCTTGATCGAGTAAAATCAGCCATCAGCAAAGATTTACCTCATTTACCAGTCTTTGAATTAACTGGAGAAACGAAAGATCGTTCAACCCCGGTCGAGCAATTCAAAGAGACAAAAGGTCCAGCGGTGTTTCTCGCCTCCTTAAAAGCCGGTGGTACAGGTA
>CANHRV010000102.1 GCA_947463395.1 Opitutia bacterium
AATTGATTGAAGCGAGCGGGCTCAAAGGAGTACATGTTGGGCAAGCCGCCGTTTCTTCGGTGCATGCTAACTTTATCGTTAACGAAGGTAAGGCTAATGCTCAAGATGTCATTACCTTGATGCGTCAAGTTCGCCAAACCGTTAAAGAAAAAAAAGGTATTGTACTACAACCTGAAATTATCGCTCTTGGGCGAGAATGGAAGGACTGGTTATGAGTTTAGCAAAACAAGTCGTGATTCTTTGTGGAGCTGTATCACTCGAACGGGAAGTATCGCTTCGTTCGGGTCGTGCGGTGGCTAAAGTTTTACCTGATGCCCAACTCGTGGAATTGGATAAGAATGAAGTACCGTCTTGGTTAAATGCTTCACAGCATGTTGTTTTCCCTGTCATCCATGGTGACTACGGTGAGGATGGTCGAGTGCAGGCTGAATTAGAGGCGCGCGGAATTGCCTATGCAGGTTGTGATGCACAAGTGAGTCGCTTATGCATCGATAAAGTGGTTACCAAAAAAAGGATGCGACAAGCGGGAATTCCTGCGATTCCTGAGATTGCTTTTGCTGGATCGCAAAAACCCACTGCCACCGAACTGATTCATCAGCTAGGAAATCAAATGATCATTAAACCCGCTGATAAGGGAAGCAGTGTTGGCCTTTATGTTCTCGAGGGGCAAAAAGAGGTTGAAGCCGCTCTGCAAAAGATAGCTACCACTGGACAGTGGATGGCTGAACGTCGTCTCACTGGTCGCGAGATGTCGATTGGCATCCTGGAGGGTAAAGCTTTGGGAATCGTTGAAATTGTCCCCAAAACAGGGGTTTATGACTATCAAACGAAATACACGAAGGGTTCGACGGAGTATCTTTATCCTGCGCCGTTGGATGCCTCGTTAACTGAGCGAATCAGTCGCGCCGCCGAGAAGCTTTTTCAGACCATGGGTTGTCGCGATTTTGCTCGGGCTGACCTCTTTCTTGAACCCACGGGAGATTTCTATTTCTTGGAGATCAATACGATGCCAGGCATGACCGAAACCAGTTTAATGCCAAAAAGCGCTTCTTGCTGTGGGCTTGATTTTGCGACGCTCGTTCAGCGTATGATAGCTCCCGCTCTGCAACGATCCACCACGACACCAACGAATCCATCATGAATTTTTTGCAAAGATTAGGAGCTATTTTCTCCAACCGTCGTGATACTTTCCTCGGACCAGAAAACCGTGATTGGCGAAAATTGGTTCGTCAAGATGTTCGTCGATTGCCGACGGATGATTTAGGCCGTAAGCGAGCGGCTCGATCTCGTTTACCGATGGTTTTAGCGTTACTCTTTTTTGGTACTTTGGGATCGATTATTTTTCTTTCCTTGAGCGAGCCTTCGCCAGCAACAATGAGTCCAGTAGTCACTTTAAAAACCGATGGATTCATCAGTCTCTCGGCGGTACAAAAAGTAATTAACAGTAGTCCTGAAGGTGCATCGAGAGATGTTAGCTCCATCAAAAAGGATTTGGAGATGGATCCGCAGATTTTGAGTGCTGGTGTGCGACGTAAACCCGATGGCTCGCTGGAGGTTACCTTGCAGGAGAGAGTCGCTGTCGCACGAATCGCTAGTATTCCTGCGTCGGGTCCAATGGTACTGCGCCTAGTCAGCCCCGAGGGTGTGCTTTTTAACGGCAATGGTTATCCCGAGCAGGCAATCCGTAATTTACCTGAGATTGTTGACTATCGTACTTCTGGCTCAGGTGAAAAAACGGTAATCGAGGGTATTGAAATCGCTGGACCATTCTTACTTTTAGCACGCACCTCTTACCCTAATCATTACAAACAGTGGAAGAGTCTCTCGATGCGCGATTGCTTTGGTGCCCAGGAAGATTCACCAGGTTCGAATTTACGCGTTACCCTACGCACGCAGCAACAGCCATCGGATCGCCCTTTGTTAACCGAAATTGTTTTCTCGACGGCAAATTGGCGTAATGAGCTGATCATTTTATCACGTCTCGATTTGGATAATCTTTTACGTCGTCCTGGACTGACGGCTAATGCCTACGTTCTAAAACTTTCCATCCAAAATCGCACTTCCTCTCGACCCACTCCTGAGCCTCGTCTCGTACCTGCACTCTCCCGATGACCCCTAAAACACTTCCCTCTCTTATTACGGTTATTGATATCGGTACGCAGAAGACCGTCGCCCTCGTTGGCCAAGTGATTGAAGGCAAGGCCCGCATTTTAGGTTTTAGTGAACGTCATACCGAAGGAGTGGTGAAGGGGACGGTGACGGATTTGGATAAGTTGCATGCGGGAGTTCACGAAGTGATTAACGATTTAGAGCGTGTCTCACAGCGTCCAGTTAGTTACGTTTATCTTTCGATTGCGGGTCCTTCGGTTGAAGGCGAGCGTGTTAAAGGGTTTATTCCTGTTCCCGCACACGATGCACGAGTGACCAAAAAAGATTTGGACGAAGCGATTCAATCGGCCAAACGCGTTGAGCCTCCCGCAGGTCGTGCGATTATGCTTTATATGCGGCAGCCTACTTTGCTGGATGGTAAGCAAGTGGCCAATCCCGTGGGATTACAGGGCCGTCGTTTAGAGGTAAACTTTTGGCGGATCACGATGGAAGAGGGTAATGTTCGCTTCCGTGTTTCTATGATGAATGGAATGAGTGTGAATGTCCGCGATTTTATACTCGCGTCTCATGCTTCAGGTTGCGCGGTGGTTTCTGAATCAGAAAAGCAGGGCGGCGTGCTGGTCATCGATGTCGGTGCTGGGACGACGGATTGGATTCTTTATTTCAAAGGGCACATACTTTGTGCTGGTTCTATTCCTGTCGGGGGTGAACATATCACGAATGATTTAAGTGTCGCTCTTCGTATTAGTCGCGAAACAGCGGAAGACCTGAAGACTCGTTTTGCCTCTGCCTTGCATCGTGAAAGCGATCTCAATCAAACCATTTGGAAAGATGGAGACAAAGGCGTGGGCGATCAGCAATTTAATCGCGGGACAATTACCCAAGTGTCATCGCTTCGTTATCAGGAGATAATGGACTTTGTGCGAAAAGATATCCTTCGTCATTTCGAACAAATTTTTCCTGGTCACAGTGTTAAGTTGGATCAGGCCTTTCTACCCTCGGGTATTGTCTTAACGGGCGGGACTGCCAATTTGCAAGATGCGGCAGAAGGGGCACAGTTAGTTTTTGGTGTGAGTAGTCGAGTCGGAATCCCGTCATTTGAGACGGAGGCTTTGCGTAAACC
>CANHRV010000103.1 GCA_947463395.1 Opitutia bacterium
CCACTTCGCCAAAAGGGATGCCCGTCTGCGCCATTCCAAATGGGCCTGGATTCATTCCCAAAAATAAAACTTTTTTGGGACCTGAAAGTGCGTAACGACGCAAATAAGCTTCATGCGGAGCCCAAGCATACTCCAAAGGACTGTAAACATAATCGGCAGGCGTGGGAAATGTAAGTCCACGAAGATTTTCTCGTAACCGGAGCGTTGCTTGAATGACGCGTGTGGAATCCACGCCTTATCTCAGGGCAAATCGCCCAGCGGGTCGAGCCGGAAGGCGTCTCTGTGACGATGATTTCCCCTTGCACTCTCGGCCCGAGGATTAAAAGTTAACCATCTACACACGTGAGCAAAACACCGTCTTGGACCATTAAACACGCCGAAGATTACTACGGCTTTAAACGTTGGGGAGGAAACAATTTCTCTGTCGACCCCCAAGGGCATCTCTGCGTCCACCCCAAAGGCGATCATCGAAAGATTCGTATCACCGATATTGTGAAAGAAGCGGAAGCCTCTGGACTGAAACCACCTTTAACCATTCGTGTACAAGATCTTCTTCGTCACCGCGTCACCCAAATCAACGAAGCCTTTCGTCGGGCGATTGAAGAAGAAGATTACCAAGGACGTTACCGCGGCGTTTTCCCAATCAAGGTTAATCAGCTTCGCGAAGTCGTTGAAGAAATTTTAGATGCGGGTGAAGAATATGATTTTGGACTCGAGGCAGGTTCAAAACCCGAACTGATTATTGCTTTAGCCCTACTGGAAAATCGTAAAGCATTACTCATCTGTAATGGTTACAAAGACGAAGAGTACATCGAACTCGCTTTGATGGGCCGTCGTTTAGGCAAACAAACCATCATCGTTGTTGAGCAGCTTTCCGAAGTCGACGCCATCATTCGCATCGCTCGTCGCATGGGCGTTCAGCCACACATCGGAATTCGAGTTAAGTTAACGACTGCGGGAGAAGGAAAATGGGCTGAAAGCACTGGTGAAAATGCCAAATTCGGTCTCACAGCTTCCGAAATTGTTTTAGCCGCCGAAAAGTTAGCTAAAGCGAAAATGAAAGACGCTCTGCGTCTCGTTCACTTCCACATCGGTTCGCAAGTACCCAACATTGGAACCATCAAAAAAGCCGTCATCGAAGCGACTCGCTTCTATTGCGAACTCAAGCGCATGGGCTTCCCCATGGGCTTACTCGACGTCGGCGGAGGATTGGGAATTGACTACGATGGTAGTCGTTCCGCTTTCGAATCTTCCATGAACTACAGCATGGAAGTGTATGCTCGTGACGTTGTGGCTAACGTAAAACAACTTTGCGAAGAAAGTAAGATTCCTGTGCCTGATATTGTTTCGGAATCGGGTCGAGCGCTCGTTGCCCCTCATTCCATTCTTATTTTCGAAGCGATTGATCGTATCACCCGTGACGAAACCTTAACACAGGCACCGAAAGCGAAATCTCACCAAATCGTTCGTGAACTCGAAGCGATTCGAAAAAATAAACGTAAATTTGACCCCCTCGAGCGTTATCACGATGCCAAGCAAAAACGTGAAGAAGCTCACGCCCGTTTTAGTTTAGGAAATCTACGCTTAGAGGACCGTGCGATGGCCGATCGCTTGTTCTGGGACATCTGTCGTCAAATTCGCCAAAGCCTATCTAATGGAACTGAAATTCCTGATGAACTGGCTCAGTTAGATTCGATGTTGGCAGAACAATACGTCTGCAATTTCTCTGTCTTCCAATCACTACTTGATCACTGGGCGCTGGACCAACTCTTCCCGATTGCCCCAATCCATCGATTGAATGAACGTCCCTCTATTCAAGCGACTCTGGTTGATATCACCTGCGACTCAGATGGTAAGGTCGATGACTTCATTGATTTAGAAGATGTTCGCCGCACCTTAGCCCTTCACCCGCTTAAACCCGGACAGCCCTATTACATCGGAGCGTTTATGGTTGGTGCCTATCAGGATATAATGGGTGATTTGCATAACCTGTTCGGTCGAGTCAATGAAGCCCACGTCTTCCTCGAAGACGACGAAGAAGATGGATTCTATATCGAAGAAAGTATCCCTGGTTACTCCGTGGAACGCATTCTGGATATGATTCAGTATAACTCCGAAGATCTCTGTCGTATGCTGAAACGTCAGGTCGATAAGGCCACCAAGGCCGACTCCGTTCGTCCTCGCGAGGGTGTCGCCATGGTCGATCTTTACGAGCGACTTATCCGCGGTCGTACCTACCTAATTCCACACCGAGAAGAGAAACCGAGCCTTCGGCAAAGCCGACCTAAGCTCAAGTAGTTGAGCGTTGGTATGCCCAAGGTTGTAGCGCTTCATGGTTTTACGGGGAGTGGCCAAGACTTTGGACCTCTCCAAGAGTCTCTCGGAAAATCGGTTGAAATTCTCGCTCCGGATTTCCCCGGACACGGCTCAAAAGCGCATCTCCATCGTAAAGAAGATTACTCTCTCGATGCCCATCTAAAAACCATTAGCGACGTTGTTAAAAAGGACCCCGTGACCTTGATTGGTTACTCGATGGGCGGTCGACTTGCCTTGCACTGGGCCTTGGCTAACCCTTCACAAATTCAAAGACTCATCCTCATTGGAGCGAGTCCTGGTTTAGCCTCACCCGAAGAACAGAGCGAACGCGTGCGAGGTGATCTCGCTTTAGCTAACTTTATCAGAACACAAGGGCTAGATGCATTTTTTAAATACTGGAACACTAAAACTTTTTTTAAGCCCTTGCTAAGTTTACCACCCGAGAAACTCGACCCGATTTTAGAAAGACGAAAAAGAAACCAACCTGAGGCCTTGGCTCTCAGTCTCGAAAATATCGGCACTGGTGCCCTTCCCTCTTTATGGCATCGCCTTTCCGAATGTCGCTTCCCCGTTGAACTCATTGTCGGCGAACACGATGATAAGTTTATTCAAATCGCTTATCGAATGGGTGAAAAAATGCCGCGCTCTCGCATTAGCGTTATTGAAAAATGCGGTCACTCTGTCCACCTAGAGAGCCCTCAAGATGTTGCCTCTCTGCTGAATTCGAACCTAAAAAATAGGTAAAAAACGGAAAATTATATTTCAAGAGAGTAGTAAATAATTATATAATAATTATTGTATAAACTTGCTATTTTTTATATGGAGGCAAGAATGGAGGGATGATAAAGAAACCCCACCTAATTCTTTTTTGTCTTCTCTTCTCCACTTTAGGTCTTTATGGCCAATCCC
>CANHRV010000104.1 GCA_947463395.1 Opitutia bacterium
CATGGCCATCGCTGAAGGAGTTGGTGGACTCCACCTTTGTGGTCATTGTTGCGGTTGCCCTGTTGGGAGCAGTTGTCTTCCTCTGCGATTTTTCTCTCTCTAATTTTGTTCAATTCGCGACCAAATTGGTTCGCTAAGACCCATGTCGAACACTTCCTCCGATTTCCGCTGGTACACCTTGCAAACGCTCTCGAACAACGAGAGCAAGGTGAAGCGCACTCTGGATCGTAACATCAAAGAAGAAGAAATGGGTGATTACATCGCCGAAATTTTAATGCCGATTAAGACGGTCAAAGATTTCCGCAATGGCAAGAAACGTGAAAGCGAAATGAAGCTTTATCCTTCGTATCTCTTTGTGCGCGCACGTTTATTTGATGATGAAGGTAACCTGCTCGAAGTGCCTTGGAATTTCTTAAAAAAGACCGATGGCGTGATTGGCCTGATTGGCGGGATGAATCCTGTGCCACTCAAGACGGAAGAAATCAACACCATCAAACAGCAAATGGCTGATGCGGCGGACAAGGTCGTTCCTCGTGTTAACTTCCATATCGGTGAGCGCGTAAAAATCACTGATGGTCCTTTTGCTAACACCTCGGGCAATATCGACACCATCGATGCCGACCGCGGACGCTTACAAGTCTCGGTGGACATCTTCGGTCGCTCGGCGCCCGTGGAACTCGAATTCTGGCAAGTCGAACGCGATGATCGCGAATAATTTTCACACAACTCAAACCTCTCTACAACTATGGCAAAGAAAGTCGTCGGCGAAATTAGGCTCCAGCTCCCAGCAGGTGCCGCTAACCCTGCTCCTCCCGTTGGTCCCGCTCTCGGTGCCAAAGGCGTCAACATTATGGCGTTCTGTAAGGAGTTTAATGCCCGCACCAAGGATCAAGCTGGCTTGATTCTTCCTGTGATTATTTCCGTCTACCAAGACAAGTCATTCACCTTTATTCTGAAGTCTCCTCCTGCCTCTGTCTTGCTCAAGAAAGCAGCCAAGATTGAGAGCGGTGCGGCTGTTCCTAACCGCGACAAAGTCGGCAAGGTCACCAAGAAGCAGTTGCTCGAAATCGTGGAGATGAAAAAGAAAGATTTGAATGCCACGAATCCCGATAACGCCGCACGTATGATTGCGGGTACGGCACGTTCGATGGGCATCGAAATCGTCGGTTAATTTTACCTAACCCAAAACTAACAATACTGCCAAACGCAGGAGACTAACGTCGCTATGAAAACCAAATCCAGCAAGCGCTACCGCGCCGCTCTTCAAGTCGCCGACTTGAAGTCTCACTATGATGTCGCTCAAGCAGCTGACATCATCAAAAAAATGCCCAGTGCTAAATTCGACGAGACCGTTGAGATTTCCGCCTTCCTTGGCGTTGATCCTAAGCAGTCCGATCAAATGGTGCGTGGCACCGTTTCTTTACCCAACGGTTCGGGTAAAAAAATTAAGGTTCTCGCTTTTACGGAGAACGCAAAAGAGGCCCTCGATGCTGGTGCAGACTTTGCTGGCTTGGCCGACATGATTGCCAAAGTGAATGGTGGATTCCTCGATTTCGATGTCGCCGTTTCCACGACCTCAGCGATGAAAGAAGTGCGTCAGGTGGCTCGTGTTCTCGGTCCTAAAGGATTAATGCCTAATCCTAAATCTGGAACGGTCTCCGACGATTTAGCTAAGACTATTAAAGAAGTTAAAGCCGGTCGCGTGGAATTCAAAATGGATAAGACAGGCAACATCGTCATCGTGGTAGGTAAGAAATCTTTCACCGCTAAACAACTCGCTGAGAATGCGGAAGCCGCTCTTGCTGCTCTGGTAAAATCTCAACCTGTCGGCTTTGCTGGCGGTCGTTTTATCAAATCTCTCACGATTAGTTCATCGATGAGTCCTGGCGTAAGTATCGATCTCAAGCCCTACTCCGCTTCAGTCACCGCCTAAATACTAATCCTCCTATACAAAGCCTACAACCATGCGTGCTGAAAAACAATTCCTCGTCGATGAAGTAGCCGCTCATCTGGCTAATTCGAATTATCTTCTCTTGGCGAACTTCACCGGTGTTACCGTGGAAGACGCTACCGCCGTTCGTAATCAACTCCGTCCTCACGGAGCAGAGTACCACGTGGTGAAGAATAGTATCTTAAACATTGCCGCCAAAGGTGCTAATTTACCTGACATCTCGGCTCACCTCTCGGGTCACACGGCGATTGTCACCGGTGGCAATAATCCTACCGGTGTGGCGAAAGTTTTAGTTACCTTCTTTAAAGATTTCTCGAAGCTCGAAGTAAAAGCAGGAGTCTTGGATTCCAAGATTCTCACCAAAGCTGAAGTGGAAGCTCTCTCCAAGTTGCCTTCGCTCGACGGTATCCGTGCTCAACTTCTCTCGCTTCTTTCTACACCAGCTTCGTCGTTTGTTCGACTGCTGGATGCCAAACGTCAAAAGGACGAAAAACCCGCCTAACCCTTTCCTCGTGGAGAGGGATTCGAGTGAATCCATCCGAACGAGGGGAATCCAAAACCAAAATAAAAAACACATCCAAAGAACCCCGGTTAGGAGCCTTGTGCTCTCAAATGTCCTTCACTGGACGCTAACCATTCAAGGAACCAAGTAACATGAGTAACATCACTAAAGATCAAGTCATCGAGTGGCTCAGCGCTCAAAGCGTTCTCGAAGTAGCCGCTCTCGTCAAAGACCTCGAGGCAAAGTGGGGCGTTTCCGCCGCTGCTCCCGTCGTTGTCGCTGGTGCCGCTGCTGGCGGTGCTGGTGCTGCGCCTGCCGAAGAGAAGACTACCTTTGACATCATCCTCAAGGCTAAGGGTGCAACCCCAATCAACGTCATTAAAGAAGTACGTGCGATTACGGGTCTCGGCCTGAAAGAAGCCAAGGATCTCGTCGATGGTGCGCCTAAGCCTGTGAAGGAAGGCGTCAGCAAAGACGAGGCCAAGGATATCGAGGCCAAACTCAAGGCCGCTGGTGCTGAAGTTGAAGTTAAATAATTTCAACCAACGCTAACCGCGTCACTTTAAGCGGGGGAGGGTAGACCTCCTAGGATTTACTCCTCCCCCTTTTTTTCTCCCCCCGGCCGTCTGGTCCGAACCAACCAGACAACCACTTTATCAAGCCACACCGAGACCACCTCCACGTTATGTCCCAAACTCGTAATAACTTCGGTAAACTCAGCGAA
>CANHRV010000105.1 GCA_947463395.1 Opitutia bacterium
AAACCTGAATCGGCCTGACACCTGTCCCCCGAACACCCGCCCCCTAATTCTCTTCCACCGTTCCACCTTTGCACGTTTGCACCTTTGCACTGCCTCTTGTCTCTCGCCTCCCTCCCTCGTCCACCTATCCACCAGTCCACCCGACCACTATTTTGGGAACATTACCCTGTTTTGCCTGTTCATAGGGTAATCGGCCTGCCAAAGAACCTCGTTCTGGCCCCTTTTACCGAATGTTTCGTCGAATCACAGTAGCCCTTTTCCTTCTCGCATGCACCACCCTCTCGGCTGCGGATTTCCGCATGGCCCAGTTGTTCTCCGATCACATGGTTTTACAGCGGGACAAATTTGTCACGGTTTGGGGATGGGCCAATCCTGGGGAATGGGTCACCGTTGAGTTTGCCGGACAAAAAGTTTCCACCCAATGCAATCACGAGGGAGCATGGTATGCGGTTCTACAACCCATGTCCGCGAGCTCCGAGCCACGTAAAATGCTGGTCTACGGAAGCGATCAACCCGTTTGCAAAAAACAACGCTGGGTTGAAATTAATGACGTCCTTGTCGGCGAAGTTTGGCTGGGGTCGGGTCAATCCAACATGGCATTAACCGTTAACAAATGCCTCAACCCTGAAGTCGAAAAAGCAAATGCTCACTTCCCTCTCATTCGCGAGTTTCACGAGTGGTCGAGCACGGCGAGCGAACCTCGACTCGATAGCACTGGTAAATGGGCTATCTGTTCACCGGATACCGTGAGTACTTTTTCGGGTGCGCTTTATTTCATGGCGCGCGAGTTGCATCAAAAACTCGGCGTACCGATTGGCATCATCAATAGCTCAGTCGGTGGCACTGGCATCGAATACTGGATGCGCACGGAAGCACAGATGAAAGACCCTGCGATTCGCGATAATCTGATTCGTGCTCAGAATGATTTCAAAAATTTAAATTACGAAAAACGCCAAGCGAAGTATGAAGAGGAAATTGCAGCTTGGAATGCGGAGGTGCAAAAAGCTCAAGCGGAAGGCAAACCATTGCCTCCCAAACCGAAAGACTGGTTCTGGATTTATACGATTTATAAAACACAGGGACCTCCTGGTGGACTTTTTAACGGTAAAATCGCACCCTTGATTCCTTATGCCCTGCGTGGAATTGTTTGGTATCAAGGCGAAGCGAATTGCTCTCCCGAAAGATCCAAACTTTACGGAGAACACCTCAAGCTCCTCATCAACGATTGGCGTAAATTATGGTCGGAGGAACTGCCTTTCGCCTACGCACAGTTGCCTGGATATAAATCAGAAAACGGACAGTGGTGGCCCTATGTGCGCGAAGGGCAATTGAAAGCGCTTTCCATTCCGCACACAGGAATGATTACAACGATGGATGTTGGAGAGAATGACGATATTCATCCGCGCAATAAGCAGGCGATTGGTTATCGTTTTGCTCTTTGGGCCCTCGGAGAAGTTTACGGACAAAAAGTCCCTGCCATCACAGGTCCTCTCCCTGATCACTTTGATTATGGATTTAAAAAGGTCGTTATTTCGTTCAAGCACGCTGAGGGATTGAAAACCACCGATGGCGGGAAACCGAAAGGCTTTTTCATCGCCTCCAAAGATGGTCCTTACGTGCCAGCTGAGACGATGATTTACGAAGACAAAGTGATTGTGAGTCATCCTGACATTTGGTGGCCTGCCGGCGTGCGCTACGGGTGGGACGAAGCTCCTGACTGCAATTTGGTTAATGCTGCTGGTTTGCCCGCTTCGCCATTTAGAACCGACGAGGGAAATTAAATCCAAGAGATTCGAAGGAGTGGAAAGGTGGACCAGTGGAAAGGTGGAAAGGCTTTGGGTAGGGCTAGCAGTCCTTTGCCAGCCGCCAGAAAAAACGGGGTCAGACTACGCTAGTGGTGTCTGACCCCTTTTTTGGTCGAGTTCTTCCTTCCCATTTGAGCTTGGGGGTGGTTAAAAGACCTATCCTACCGTCAATTTCATGACCTCTGCCCAAGTCCGACAGTCATTCCTCGACTTTTTTAAGTCCAAACAACACTCGATCGTGCAGTCTTCGAGCTTAATGCCCGATTCGCCGAATCTGCTGTTTACGAATGCGGGTATGAATCAGTTCGTCCCCATTTTCCTCGGACAAACCCCCTGCCCCTACAAACCTGGTCGAGCGGCCGATACGCAGAAGTGTATTCGCGCGGGTGGAAAGCACAACGACCTCGAGGATGTGGGACTCGACACCTATCACCACACATTTTTCGAGATGCTCGGAAACTGGTCGTTTGGAGATTACTTCAAACGCGAGGCCATTGATTTCGCTTGGGAACTCATCACCGAAGTTTGGAAATTCCCCAAGCATCGTCTTTACGCCACGGTCTATGCTCCGAACAAAGCCAAAGGTGATCCCGCTGAATTTGATCAAGAAGCGTGGGATGCCTGGGCGGAAAAATTCCGTGCGGCAGGTTTGGATCCTGCTGTTCATATTGTTAACGGAAATAAAAAAGATAATTTTTGGATGATGGGTGATACTGGTCCGTGCGGACCTTGTACGGAGTTGCACGTGGACTTAACTCCCGCTGGCGACACGCAAGGCAAACTGGTCAATGGTAGCGATGCCCGTTGTATGGAGATTTGGAATCTCGTCTTCATTCAATTCAACGCCAACCCCGACGGAACCTTCTCTCCCCTGCCCGCTCGTCACGTCGATACCGGCATGGGCTTTGAGCGCGTGGCTGGCATCATGCAATGCACCAAGAATTTTAAGGATTTTTCGGGAACGATTTCCAATTATGAGAGCGATGTCTTCGCACCTCTCTTCCGTCGCTTAGAAGAACTCTCAGGCAAAAAATACACTTCAACTCTACCCGCCCCCGGAACTTCGGGAGCAAACGAACAAGAAAAAATCGACGTGGCTTTCCGCGTTATTGCCGACCACATCCGCACGCTCTCGTTTGCGATTGCCGATGGTATTCAGCCAGGAAACACCGACCGTCATTACGTTCTGCGACGCATCCTCCGTCGCGCCGTGCGTTACGGTCGCACCCTCGGTTTAAAAGGAGGATTTTTCCACAAGCTGGTCGAAGTTTTAGCCGAAACCATGGGCGATGTTTTTCCCGAAATTCGCACCCGCAAAAACATTGTTACTGAAGTCATTCGCACTGAGG
>CANHRV010000106.1 GCA_947463395.1 Opitutia bacterium
CGCTTCCGCACAGGCCTTCTCAAATGCCTCTAAACGAGGACCCATAATGAATGCGTTCGACTGCATGACCTCGTTAAACGCCTGAGCGTAGGCAGATTCTAAGGCCCGATTTTGTGGACCAAGGTCAAGCAACGGAACTTTAATCATAACTGACTCTTTTTCTCCCAAACTCAACTGCTACGGGCAACATCTTTCGGGAGAAGCTTGTTTCGGAAAATCAAGAACAGTCCTAAAATTCCCAAGGGTAGCGTCCAAAATTGTCCCGCAGTCATACCTAAAATATAACCATCCTCGGGGGAACGAAAATACTCGGTGGTAAATCGTGCAACCGCGTAGAGCAGGAGAAACTCGCCCGCGGTTTGTCCGGGCGGAAGTTTTTTAGGGTAACGATAAAACATCCAAATCATGGGCAGAAGGCCTTCACCAATGGCTTCGTAGAGTTGAGAGGGATGGCGAGGATCGGGTCCCTCGTAAGGGAAAATAACCGCCCAAGGTACCGTCGTGGGTCGTCCAACTAATTCCGCGTTCACGAAATTTGCTAAACGCCCGAACAAAATTCCAGCTGGTGCGAGGGTGCACAATAAATCGCCCACCGCTAAAAAAGAAACACGCCGAGTTCGCGCAATCCAAAGGGCTGCCATGATCACTCCAAGAAACCCTCCGTGACTGGCCATACCACCACGCCATACTTGAAAAACCATCGTGGGATCAGCGAAAAATTCTTCTCGTGCGTAGAGTAAAACGTGTCCGATTCGCCCGCCAAAAATAACTCCAAAAAGTAACGCAGAGACGAGGGCTGAATCGTCCGCTGTCGTCGGCAAGGGAGTGAGCTGTCGACGGCGCCAATAACTCAAAAGCAAAGCGGCGACTAAAAATCCTACCGCGTAGGCAAGTCCGTACCAATGAATTCCCTTAAGTAACCACCCTTCGGGGAAATGGATGGCGACGGGATCGAGTCGATGAACCCAGTAAGCAAACATTAGGATTTGGAAGAAGTTCCTTCGCTGCCGCTGCGACGGCCGAGACGGTGTCCACGTTGTCGGGCCAACTCGCGCATATCAGGATGTGGATCATCTTTTTCGTAAATTTCCACGCCGAGGAGAGATTCAAAAATATCCTCAAGAGTAACAACGCCAGCAAAAGCACCGAATTCATCAACCACGACCGCTAAATGCTGATGGGCACGAACAAGGTCATGCAAAGCATCAGAGAGTGTCGCATTTTCTGGAACAATATGTGCCTTGGCCATCAATTCACGAATCTTGACCTCACGACGACCCTCTCCTGCCGCTTTGAGAATATCTCGACGACGAACCACCCCCACAATTCGATCAGGATTGTTATCCCACACTGGCATGCGACCGTGAGGGACGTTCGGGAAAAGACGTAGCACATCGGCAACCGTTAAATTGGCCTCGAGCGAGGTGACCACTGGTCGCGGGGTTAATACTTGAGAAACAGGAATATCATCCAGACGAACCGCGTTCGCGACTAAGGTGCTTTCGGCTTGTGTTAATTTGCCCTCGCGCGCCGCCGCTTGTGCTAAACTACCGATATCAGCATCCGCACGATCGACATTCACATCTTCGGGAGTGGCTAAAGAATCATGCATCTTGCCAAAGCGACGGAACAAGAAAGCCGCCCCACGAATCGGAACAAGTAAGGGTGCAATCTTAGGAGCTAAAAAAATCCGCAAATGCATACCGAGTTTCTTCGGCAACATCACGGTCAACCAAGCCATAAAGAAAGAGAGTATCATCGCTCCTGCGGCGAGAGAAAGAATGGTCACCCAACCATTCTCTGCACCTTGAAGTAAACGCGGGCCGAATAAGATACCGCCCAGCAAAGCACTCATACCCACCAAGGCGGCCATGAAAACCTCGAAGGCGGTTAGGGTGTTACCTTGATCACTACGACAGCGTTCGAGAGAAATCGCGGCTTTGGCGTTCTGTCGTCGCAACTCCTCAATCTCGGCTGGAGAGAAAGCTGCGACCACACCCGCCACTAAAGAAACCAGAGCGGCTCCCAAATTGAGGAAAATAAAAATACACCAGAGCAACCAGGGTGACATGGGAGGTAAATAGTGGGTATTTATTAGATTAGCGAGGGAGAATCCAGACATTGACCCCAGCGTCAATCTACTGGATAATAGTAAAAATGAATCTAAAAGAGCAAAAAACCATCGCTGCCTTGGCCGTTTTCATCACGGCCTCACTTCCTTTTAGTGCTGGAGCCATCGCTTTCCGCTCTCAACCCGTCTTGGTGGCTATTATTAAAGGTGAAGCAGGCAAACTGCCAGCGTTGACGAATTTCTTCTTCAATAACTTCACCGCCGCCCTGGTAATGTTGTTCTGCCTTGGCATCGCTGCGACGGTATTTGCCGTGCGTGCCTATCGTGAAAGAGAAGATGAGCCTCAGTTTCAAATGACTAAGTTACTTGCGGCTGTCGCCTTCTCCGCTCTCGCCAGCATCACTTTTTTAACGCTATTCATTTTCTCCGTCGCTCTTCCCGTTTATAACAATTTGAGCGATCGCTGAGCGCGCCAGTGAGCAAAACCGCGTAAACTTCTTTGTGCGTCACCTTGGTCGGCTTGGGCCTGCCAAATCAAATCCCCTTGGGGCGTTTGACAGCGTGAAGCTAAAACAGCTCCTCCTAAAAAAGTGGATCGTAACACAATGAAGCTTTCCGCTTGTAATGGAAAAGGTTGTGCAACTTCCTCCATTGTCTGACCTGATTGGCGAAGGTAATCACTAAACTGCAATGCCGTCGTTCCTGGTAAACGTTGCGTTGTAGCAGCAGGGGTAAACCAGCGATGATTTTCGCGCCAAATAATCGAGCTACGCGTCGCTTCTGAAAGATGGCCATGCTTATCTAATTGAATGCCTTCCGTGTCGGGACGTGGGGTTATTGATTGTAATTCACGCCAAGCCTCGGCCGAATTTTGCCAAGGACCACTTTTAGGACGAGGCATCCATTCGGCTTCATCGCGCACCGTAGAAAGTAAAAATAAATCGAGCTTTGCTGGGGTGTCAGGCAAAGGTCGGACAGTGACCCATTCGTCAAAGCGCCCTTTGGACGTGGGAACAATCACGAGGCGGACAATGGCCTGGGACA